>JBBQXN010000041.1:0-29455 GCA_038209585.1 Burkholderiales bacterium | reverse complement strand
GCCGCCTTCGCCGATCTGCGGTTTGATGCGCAGGGTGATGCCCACGTCCTTGCGTTCGATGGTCTGGAAAGGGTTGGTGTTGGCACCGCCGCCGCCCGCGCCGGTGAATTGGCCGGTGATGAAAGGCACGTTTTCGCCGACCACGATCTTGGCTTCTTCGTTGTCCAGCGTGATCAGGTTGGGCGTACTGACAATGTTGGTGTTGGCCTGCGTCTGCAGCAGGCGCGCGATGGCCGCCAGCGAGATCGTGCCGTTGATGCTGCGCAGCAGACCGATGTTCAGGCCCGAACCCAGGTTTACCGTACCAGACGCTGCGCTGGTGTTGATGTCGATGATGCTGGGCGCACCCGAACTGCCGAAGTTGGTGCCGTAGATCAGGCCGGTCTTGTCGCCGCTCTTGCCCAGCAAGCCTTGCCACTGGAAGCCGAGTTCGGCGGCGTCGCCGCCACTCACTTCGACAATCATGCTTTCTATGTAAACCTGGGCGCGGCGCGTGTCGAGCTGGTCGATCATGGCCCGCACCTGGCGGTACAGCGGCTCGGGCGCGGTGATGATGAGCGAATTGGTGGCCGGGTCGGCCTGGATGAAGCCGCCTGTGGACACGGCTGCGGCCGACGAGGTGCTGCCGCCGCTGATGGGTGCGTTCGGATTTCCGTTGCCCCCGCCCGCTGCACCGCCCGCGCCGGTATTCAAGTTCATGCCGGGTTGCTGGCTGCGCGACAAGCCACTGCCACTGTCACCACCACCGCCGCCGCCTGCAGCACCAAAAGCAGCGCGCACCACGGTGGCCAGGCGCACCGCGTCGGCATTCTTCAGGTGGATGACGTACAAACCGCCGCCCGGACCGATGGCGGCATTGGGCTGGTCCAGCCGGGCGATGGTGGCACGCATGGCGGACAGGCGCGCGCTGTTGGCCGCCTTGATGATCAGCGAATTGCTGCGTGTATCAACCAGCACCGTGCCTCCGCCGCTGGCCGACTGCGGCTGCCCGGGAACAGGTGCGCCGCCTTCTGCCAGGCGCTGCACCAGCGGCGCCAGATCGCTGGCCACGGCATGCTGCAGCGGGATGACTTCGATGTCGGTGCCGCTGGGCTGGTCCAGCGCCGAGATGATGCGCGATATGCGTTGCAGGTTTTCAGCGTAATCGGTGATGACCAGGCTGTTGTTGCCCGGGTTGGCATTGATGGTGTTGTTGGCGCTGATCAAGGGCCGCAGCACGGCCACCAGGCTGTTCGGGTTCTCGAAACGCAGCTGGAAGATCTGCGTGATGATCTGGTCGCCGCGCACCGGCACTTCGCCGACGGACACCGTGCTGGTCTGCAGTTTGGCGTCGGCTTCTGGCACCACCTTCAGCAGGCCACCGCTTTCGACGACGGCGAATCCCAGGCCGCGCAGCGATGTCTGGTAACCCTGCCAGGCCTGCGCCACGGTTTGCGGCTGTTCGCTGTAGACGGTGATGCTGCCGCGCACACGCGGATCGACGACGATGGAACGGCCCAGCATGGCTGCGAAAGCACGCGTCACGCCTTCGATGTCGGCATTGACGAAGTTCACGGTGACCGGTGCGCGCGACTGGATGCCTTGCGCCAGTGCGGCAGGGGCCAGTGGCGCGGCGATGGCGAAAGCACACAGCAGGGCCAGCGCCTTCTTCAAGGGCTGGCGCGCCGTGCGGTCGTGCGGTGAATGGGGTGCGTTCATGCTCATCCGATCGAAATGACAGACCGCTCGCCTTGGCGTCGGCCGATGATGTTCAGCAGGTTGTTCAGCACCGCTTCAGAACCTGGCGCCGCACTGGCCTGGCCCGTGAAGCGCAGCTTGGATGCCACCCACCGCCCCTGCCCCTGCAGCAGCAAGGCGCCGCTGGTGGTGGCCAGGTTCAGCGTGGCGCCGGCGTCAGCGCTGCCTGTTGCGCCCGCCAAGGCCAGCGTGTAGCTCCCCAGTACGTCCAGCGTGGACAGGCGTGAGGCGAAAGCATTCAGCGCCAGGTTGGCACGGCCGTCCACTCGCCACCGGCCCTGAACGTTTTCCAGCACCAGGCCGGGACTGGACAGTTGCAAGGAACCGCTGGGCTGCAAGGTGTTCCAGGGTGTGCCCAGGCCTGCCAGCCAGGCCGCTGGCCACTGGCCCAAGGTTTGCCCTGCGTTGCCCTGGGGCGGTGGCAGCTCGATGCGCAAGCGGCCGAATC
This sequence comes from Burkholderiales bacterium, assembly GCA_038209585.1. Taxonomy (GTDB): domain Bacteria; phylum Pseudomonadota; class Gammaproteobacteria; order Burkholderiales; family Burkholderiaceae_C; genus Rubrivivax. The sequence continues at coordinate 27,270 of JBBQXN010000041.1, read as the reverse complement.
CCGGTCGCAGCAGCAGCTTCAGTTCACCGTTGATGCAGCAAGCATGTTCAGCGCGGACTGCCAACGCCGTGCCTTGCAGCGACAAGCGCCACTGCAGGCGCCCGGGCAGTGCGCTGGCGTCCCGGCTGCCCGCGCCGCCTGTCAGCACTGGCACGGCACTGCCGCGCCAGACCGTTCCTTGCGCGTCGGCCAGCAGCAAACGCTGGTCGGTAGCCGACGCCACGGCGCCTGCCAACCAGGCCGCCGGCGCCCAGACGATCAGTGCAACCACCGCACCCAGCAAGCTGCCCGCCACGCCGAACAGCGTTGTCTGGCCGCGTGGCGTCAAAGCGTGCCCCCGATGGCAACGATGAGTGTGCCGCTGTAGCCTTGCGCCGCGCGTGAAAGCGTGGCTTCCACCGGCCGCGCGCGCGCGCCACTGCGCGCTTCAGACAGCCAGTCGCGCAACTCGGCGGTGCCCACGTTGGTCAGCGTCAGCACGGCGCGCTCACCCTGTACCGACAGCTGGGCTTTGTCGCCCAGGCGTTCGGTGGCGGCTTTCAATGCCGCCAGGCTTTGATCCGGGCTCATGGGCGTGGCGCCGCGCAGTTCGGCCGCTTCTGCAGCGCGTTTTTGCATGGCCTGCCATTGCAGGTCCAGCGCGGCGCGCTGTGCGGGCGCTGCTGCCAGCGTACGCAGCGCCGGCTGCACGGCCACCAGCCAGGTGATGAACAGCGCCAGCGCCGTGCCGGCGATCAGCAGCAACTGCTGTTCACGCGCCGGCAGGGCTTTCCACTTGGCTTGCCAGGGTGCCAGAAAAGAGGCTTGGTTCTCAGGCACGTTCTTGCCAGCTGGGTTCTTGCCAGCGGGGTTCATGCTGCACCCCCTGTGGCCGCAGCCACTTGGCGCGTCACCGTGACACGGCCTTCGGCTGCGTCTGCCGCATAGCCAGCGGCGCGCAGCCTTTCGCGAAACTGGGCCAGCTGGGCTTCACCCCAGCCCGAAGCCGCCACCGTGAGACGGCCAGACTCGAAACGCAGCGTTTGCACGGGGCCCTGGCCGTCGGGCCAGGCAGCAGCGGCAGCTGCAAGCAGGGCTTCCAGGTCGCTGTCGCCCGCGCGGCCTGCGGCAGCGCGCAGGCGGTCGGTTTCGCGTTCCATCTGCACCGGCGCGTCGAGCACGGCGCGCACGCCCGTGTGGGTGCTGCGCAGCAAGTCGACCATGGCCAGCTTGCGCTCGGCCACTGCCTGGCGCTGCTGCCAGGCCCAGGCGTTGAGGCCCACCAACTGCACGGCCACCAGCCCCACCAGCCCCCAGCGCACAGGGCGCCATTCGGCGCTCTGGAAGCGCCGGCCCCAGTCGCGCACGGCGCGCGTGCCGCGGCGGCGTGGCGCCAGCTCGAACTGGCGCAGGTTGACGCCGGGCTGCGCGCCGATCTGCGCAGATTCCAGCGCCCGTTCGGCTGCCGTCATCACCGCCACAGGGGCCCCTAGCCAGCGTTCAGCGGCAGCGGCCGCCGCCGGCGTGGCCGACCACTGCACCATTACTTCGGGTGCGGGCTGCAGCGCACGCGCCAGAGCGCCCGCCAGCCGCAGGCAAACCACGCCGCCGGGCTGGGCCAAGGCCAGCCAGGGGGGGGTGTCGATGCCGGGTTCGGTGTCGAAGAAGTGGCCGCGGCCGGTGCCGGGCTCGGACGTGGGCAGACTGGAAGACACCACGCGTTCGATACTTCGGCCGCCTTGTTCCAGGCCTGCCAGCACGCTGGCCAGCCAGGCACGGTGCATCACCGCCACCCAGCCGGGCTGGCCACCCACAGCACCGGGGGCCAGGGCGAAGTGCAGGCTGGCTTCGTCTTCCAGCAGGTTGTCTTCCATCACCCCGGCCAACGCTGCGCGCAGGCGCGCTGGCGGCGCCTTGGGCACGTTGATGCGGTGCCAGCTCACGTCGCCTTCTGCCAGCACCAACACCGTGGTGTCGGCGCGCGGCAGCAAGGCCAGGGGGGCACGGCCGGTTTGCGTGGCACGCCGTCCATCGGCGCTGAGCACGAAGTCCAGCTCGGCCGGCAGGCGCGGACCAGGCGCGCCATCGGCCGCGCGCACGGACAAGCGCTCACGGGGCGGCAGCAGGATGACGAGGATGGACATGGGCTCTCGGAAAGTGGGGCGGGCGGCGCTCTACAGGCTTATCGGCGCTTGCTGGCTGAACTTGGCAACTGAGCTTGGCAACTGAGCTTGGGAGGTGCGCTGGGCAACTGAGCTCGACCCAGGCAAGAGGACAGACTTGAACCGGACTATTGTGGCGGCGCCCGTGCTTTGGCCAGGCTCCTCAGGCACCTTAAACGCGTGCCAGTTTTTGTCCTTGCCCCTCAAGACGGGGCCCCGACCGTCAAATTCATCCTTTCGCGGCGCGCCACCAGCACCTGGTTGGCGCGACGTTCGATCAAGGAACGCTCTTCCACCGCCCTGTCGTCCAGGCGCAGGCGGCCAGTAACGATGAACCAGCTGCTCGCCACGCTGACGCGGGCGGGATCTTTCATTTGATCTTCCGACAACAGCGCCTTGGCTTCTGCCACGGTGTTGAAGGGCTGGCGCTGGCGCGCCTGCACCAGGCGCTCTGCGCTGCCCAGGTCCATGCCGTCGATGGCCGCCGCCAGCACCTCGCGCGAAGCCGTGTTCAGGTTCACCGGCGTGGCCACGGGCAGCACGTCCACCCACACAGCCAGGCGCTCCAGCAATTCGGGTTCGATGCCCATCCAGGCCAGGTCGGCCAGGCGCTGTGGCGCCAGATAAGCGTCGGCCTGCTGCACTTCATCGGCAGCACCGCCTGGCGGTGCCCAGGCGCCGGTGAGGCCATCGCGCAGGCGCTGCGCCGTGCCGCTGGGCAGATTGGCTTGGGCGCACAGTCGTTCCAGCGTCATGAATTCGGCCGGAATGACCTTGCCGTCTGCGCCCACCAGACGGCGCAGGTTCCAGCGCGACTGCGCATCGACGATGGTGCCGGAAATGAAGGCTTCAGGCCCGCTGTCGGTGTTGTTGTCTCGGTCGGCGGCCAGAAAAGTAGACAAACGGGCCTCGGCCAGCGGCGTGGCCCAGGGTTCGTCGAGCGAATCGATGGGCGGCTGGCCCTGGCTGCGGCTGCTGCGCATGTCTTCGCGCAGGATCAGACGCGCCCAGTCCATCGCGCCAGACAAGATCCACAGCGACTGCGCACGCGCGCGCTCTGCGGCTTCCACCTGCAGCGCGCGGCTTTGCTGCCAGAACATGCCGCCGGCCAGCGTGGCCACCAGGGTGAGGATGAGCATGGCCAGGAGCAGGGCTGCCCCACGGCGCGGGGGTTGGCGCAGGCGCATCAGCCGCCCCCAGGCCCCAGCGCGATGTCACGCGTGAGCGTGCCGGGCTGCAGCGTGATGACCAGACGCACGGCGTCGGGCAGTTGTTCGCGCAATTGCAGCGTCGGGGCGGCCGCAGGGGCCGGCAGGGGCGGCGGCGTGGGCGGGTTGGCTCCGCCCGTTATTTCGGACGTCGGCGGCGCTGAACCTGGCGTTTGCGGCGGCGGTGCCACCTCTGCGCGCTGCTGCATGAAGTCCCCCGTGGACTGCGCATTCGTCCAGGCGTTGCCGCGATAGAAATATACCTGCCAGTCGGTGGCGGGCGCCACGCTCAACTGCCCAGCTTCGTTGCCCAGCAACTGTTGGCTGCGCAACCAGTGGTTGCCCAGCTCGCTGCTGCGCGTGGCCACTGGCGCGGCCCAGCGCTGCCAGGTGCCGCCGCGCACGGCCCAGACCACCAGCGCGATGCCGCCTTCCACGCGACGCGTCAGGCGCAGGCTCTGGCCGTCGAAGCTGAGCGGCGGCACCGCACCTGTGTCCTGCACCGCCTGCAGGTCTTGTTCCCACTGGGTGACGATGGTGTTCAGGCGCAGGCTGCGGTCCATGACCTCGTTGCTGCCGTCGCGCGCCCGCACGATGCCGTCCAGCCCGCGCCAGGCCAGGGCAGCCAGCCCGGCCATGATGAGCAGCGCCACCAGCACTTCCACCAGGGTGAAGCCGGCGGGCCGGTGTGAGGCGATGTGCCTGCGCATCGTCAGTTGCGCGACAGCACGGTAGACAGCGTCACCAGCGGCCGGCCTTCGGCATCTGACATTTCAGCGTCAACGCGGCGAAAGCTGGGGTTGGGCGTTTGCCGCGTCACCAGCTTGCCCAGGTAGCTGCGGCCGAGTTGTTCGCAGCCGAAATCAGCATCGCCGATGCCGGGGAAGGTGCGCGCCAGGCGCAGCGCGGTGAGCTGGTTGTCGGCGCACCACTGGGCGGCAACAACGTCGGACAGGCGCTGTGCGTTGTCTGTCAGCACGCCCGCAGCGCGCAAGCCAGCGCCCAGGGCGATGGCCACCACGGCCAGCGCCACCAGCACTTCAATCAGCGTGAAGCCGCGACCATTCGGGTTGCTCATGGCGGCGGGGTGGCTGGCAAGGAGCCCACGTTGAACGGCCCCAGGCCGTCGCTGCTGACTTCAATCTGCTGGTCTTCCAGGCGCAGCAGCACGCGTTGCTGCGGCAGGATGGCCTCAGGACCCAACGACAGCCAGCCGGGCGCCGCTACTTCTGCATTGACGCGCTCGTCCAGCCAATGGCTGGGCAGCGGGTTCTGCCCGCTCAGGCCGACAAACCGAAAACCGGCGGGCGCCGCGCCTTCAGGTGTGCGCTGGCCGGTTGCGGTCGGGCCAGCGCCGGGGACCCAGCGCACCGCCGTGCCGCTGACGCGCGACTCGGCACGCGCCATTTCCAGCAGTGCAGCCAGACGCACGGCTTCTCGTTCCAGCTGCGTTGCACTGTTGTCGCGCAAGGCCAGGCTGGCCAGCCCGGCCATGATGGCCACCAAGGCCAGCACCAGCAGCAGTTCCAGCAGCGTGAAACCGCGCCCGGGCCGGCGGGCGGGCCAGAAAACCCGCTTATTGCCAGGAACCGACGTCGGCATCTTTGCCTTCACCGCCCGGCTGGCCGTCGGCGCCGAAGCTGAAGACATCAATTTCGCCCTTCACGCCAGGATTCAAAAACTGATAAGGCCGGCCCCAGGGGTCGGCCGGCAGTTTGTCGACGTAGACCTTCCAGTTCGGCGGCACCGGGCTGGCGGTGGGCTTGGTCATCAGGGATTGAATACCTTGCTCGGAGCTGGGGTAGCGCTGGTTGTCCAGCTTGTACAGCTTCAGCGCCTGCATCAGGTTGTTCACGTCGGTGCGCGCTGCCGTGACGCGGGCGTCGTCGGCGCGCTCAAGGAAATTGGGCACGATCAGCGCGCCGAGAATGCCGATGATGACCAGCACCACCAGCAGCTCGATGAGGGTGAAGCCGCGCCGAATCCTGGTCAACGCCATGCCAGCGATGGTGGGGCGTGAACGAATCGTTCGATGGGCAGAGAAAGGCTGTCGCATAGGGCCAATTACGGGCCTTCGCAGGCCCGGCTTCCGAAGTCACACGATCATAATCGGCTCATGTTGGTACGTTGGTGGACATTCGGCATCTGGGCTCTGGTAGCTGGCAGCGCCCTTTTCTGGGGTTTGCGCGTGTTCGTGCATGCCCCCGCAGCACCACTCGACACGCTGGTAGCCCAGCCAGGCAGCGACATGCGCGGCGACCTGACACGGTTGTTCGGCACAGACGCGCCGCCGCCTGCCCCCGAAGCCCAGCAGGTCGCTGCAGCTGATCCACGCTTCGAGCTGGTGGGCGTCGTCAGCCCGCGCAGCGCTGCTGCAGCACGCGAAGGCGTGGCGCTGATCGCCATCGACGGCAATCCCGCCAGGGCCTACCGCGTGGGCACGGTGGTCGATGGCAACACGGTGCTGCAAGCCGTCAGCGCTCGCGGCGTGCAACTGGGCCCGCGAGGCGGGCCTGCTGCAGTGTCTCTGGAACTGGCGCCTTTGCCGGCGGCTGCCACAGGCACGCTGCCATCAATCGGCGGCCCGGCGGCGCAAGGGTTCCCACCAAGCCAGATGCGACCTCAGGCCTTGCCGGTGCAAATGCGTCCCGCGGGCATGTCAAACGGCGCGGTGCTGCAGCAGCAGATGAATGAGGGCCAGCCCGAGGCACAGGACAGCTCGCAGGTCGGTGATCCCGCGCAACTGCGTTGATTCAGGTTTGCACGCCGACCATTTCAGAATCGCTGGCCGACCATTCTGGCCCTGAAGAACTCGCGTCTTCCCCGTCGGCCAGATCGTTCAGCAAAGCCGCAGCACTCTTCACCAGCGGCCAGGCCAAGGTGGCGCCCGTGCCATCGGTGCTGTCCATTCCCAGCTCCAGCAAGGCCGAGGCATGGAACAGGTTCAGCGCCTGGTCCAGCCCCAGGTGCGAGTGGCTGCGGCAGAAGACACAGTAGTCGGTCACAGGCTGGACGATGCGCGCAGCCACCATCAAGGCAGCGCAGGCAGGCACACCGTCGATCATGAGCAAGTGGCGCTTGCTGGCAGCCATCAGCATCACGCCTACCATCACGGCGACCTCGAAACCGCCGAAAGCGGCCAACACCTCGATCGGCTCGACGCTGTCGCGGTGGCGGCCCTGCGCACCCTGCAGGACGACCATCAGGTGGGCCAGGCGGTCGGTGTCCATCTCGGTGCTTGGCATGATCAGGTCGCGCACGGCGCAATCGGTCAGGCGAGAAAGCACCAGGGCCGCGCTTTCATGCGCGCCCTGGCCCACACCGGCCAGTACCGTGACGTTGCCAGGCAATTGGTCGGCGATTTGCATGCCGGCGCGCATGGCGGCGTGGGCTTGTTCCATGGTCATGGCCACGCTGGCACGTGCGTTGCGCGTGCCGTGCGCGATCTTGCGCACGATCAGCCGTTCATTCGCTTGCAGGTCGTCGGCAATGCCGCAGTCCACCACTTGAACGCGCAGTCCTTGCGAGCGCGCGAACACGGCCAGTGGCAGCTGGTTATTCAACAACAGGCCCACGGTTTGCGCTGTAGGCCGGGGGTCAGCCGGGACCAGGCCATCTACGGCCAGTCCGTGATCGGCCGCGCAAACCAGCAACTGCGGCCCGTGCAAAAGCGGCTTCAACGAGTTTTGCATGAGCCCCAGGCGCACAGCCAGCGGCTCCAGCTCTCCCAGACTGCCGCCAGCTTTGTTTCGGCGTTGCAGCGCTGCGCGCAATGCCTCTTCCAGCAGCGGGTTGGTCGTGGGCGAAATCAGCGAACGGGATGTGGCCATGGCGGCTCAGTGTAGTCAGCACTCAGCTGGCCTGGCGCAGGAATAAGGCGGCCACCGGGTTGATTGTTTCTTCAATGCACGGGTAGGCCAAGGTACGCCGGAAGTCGTCGAAAGCCACTTCGTCACCAGCAGGAACCTGAATCCCCACCAAGATGCGGCCGTAGTCGGCGCCCTGGTTGCGGTAATGGAACAGACTGATGTTCCAGCCCGGGTGCATGGCCGCCAGAAAGCGCATCAAGGCGCCGGGCCGCTCGGGAAACTGAAAGCGGAACAGCCGTTCTTCCCGCGCCAGCTCGCTGCGCCCGCCCACCATGTGGCGCACATGCTCCTTGGCGAATTCGTCGTCTGTGAGGTTGACGGTGGCAAAGCCCTGGCGCTTGAACTGGCGTGCCAGCTTGTCGGCTTCATCACGCCGCTGAATGGCCAAGCCGACGAACACGTGAGCCTGGCGTGCATCACTGATGCGGTAGTTGAATTCGGTCACGGCGCGCGGGCCCAGCACTTCGCAGAATCTTTTGAAAGACCCACGTTCTTCCGGGATGGTGACGGCGAACAGGGCCTCGCGTTGCTCGCCGAATTCGGCCCGCTCGGCCACGAATCGCAGGCGGTCGAAGTTCATGTTGGCGCCGCAGGTGACGGTGATCAGCGTGCGGCCCTTCAGCTTGTGCGCAGCCGCATACTGTTTGATGGCGGCTACGCCCAGGGCCCCGGCAGGCTCCAGCACGCAGCGCGTGTCCTGGAAAACGTCTTTGATGGCAGCGCAAACGGCATCGGTGTCCACCACCACGAAGTCGTCGACAAGTTCGCGGGTGATGCGAAAGGTTTCTTCGCCCACCAGTTTCACTGCCGTGCCATCGGAAAACAGGCCGACATCCTTCAGCGTGACGCGCCTGCCGCGTTGCACCGACTGCAGCATGGCGCTGGAGTCCGCCATCTGCACCCCGATGACGCGGATTTCTGGCCGCACGGCCTTGATGTACGCCGCCACGCCCGAGATCAGGCCACCGCCGCCTATGGCCACAAAAATGGCGTCGATCGGCCCTTGGTGCTGGCGCAGGATCTCCATGGCCACCGTGCCCTGGCCGGCAATGACGTCCGGGTCGTCGAAAGGGTGTACGAAAGTCAGGCTTTGCGCTGCCTGCAGTTGCAAGGCGTGGGCATGGGCGTCGCTGTAGCTTTCGCCTTGCAGCACGACCTCGGCGCCCAGGGCCTGCACGGCATCGACCTTCACGCGCGGCGTCGTCACGGGCATCACCACCACCGCGCGCGCGCCCAGGCGCTTGGCCGCCAGCGCCACGCCTTGTGCATGGTTGCCGGCAGAAGCGCAGATGACACCGCACTTGAGCGCCGCCTCGTCCAGCCTCACCATCTTGTTGTACGCACCGCGCAGCTTGAAGCTGAAGACGGGCTGCTGGTCTTCGCGCTTGAGCAGCACCTGGTTGCCGATGCGACGCGACAGCGCTCTGGCCGGGTCCAGCGCGGTTTCTCGCGCCACGTCATAGACACGGGCCGTGAGGATGCGCTGCAGGTAGGCAGCCGCGATGCGTTTGCCTTGGGGACGCAGGCTGCGCAGCGCAAGTGGGGTGGGGTCATTGCCGGCGGGCATGAGGGGCGTGAAGGGGCGTGAGGGGGCGTGAGGCTCCGTGGCACGTTTCAGAGCTTGAATTGCGGGCGCGGGTCATAGGGTGCGGCGTTCTTGCGCCAAAAACTGCGGGCCAGAAAAAAACCCGGCACCTTGCGGCACCGGGCTGAATCCACCTTTGGAGGAGGTGGAGGAGACAACCTGCGGGTGACCACCCACGCAGACACGGACACCCATGCAGCGCAGTCTAACGAGGGTTTTGCTGCACCGCAATATGTTCAGAGCGCCGATTTGAAGACAGTTCACCCCAGAATGCAGGGCATCCTTCCTTCACGCGCCAGAACAGGGCAAAAACTCCATGGAATGCACCATCAACTGGCTGCCCAACATCGGCATGGCCTTCGTCGCTGAAACCGGCAGCGGCCATTTCCTGACCATGGACGGCGCGCCCGACGGCGGCGGGCGCAATCTGGCGCCGCGGCCGATGGAAACCGTGCTGGCCGGCACCGGTGCCTGCACGGCTTACGACGTGGTGCTGATCTTGAAACGCGGCCGCCACGATGTACGCGGCTGCAGCGTCAAGCTGCAGGCCGACAGGGCAGCGCAAGACCCGAAGGTGTTCACGCGCATCCACATGACGTTCAGCGTCAGCGGCCGGGGTTTGCCGTCTGGGGTGGTGGATCGTGCGATCGCGTTGTCGCACGAAAAGTATTGCTCTGCCAGCATCATGCTGGCGCACTCGGTCGAGATCACCACAAGCTTCGAACTGTTGGAGGTCTGAAACCGGTCGGCAGACCAAGCCCCCGCGGACAGGCCCGCCGTCAGGGGGACCTGTCTGGCGCAGACGTCTAGATACGGTAAGCCGTGCCCGTCATGACGCGCGCAGCGCCACGCATCACCCAACGCAGCGGCGCGGGCAGTTCACTGGCACCGGCGCTCTGCGCCTGGTCTGCATGCCGGCCCTCGTCGTCCTGCATCTGCGCCACGATGGCACGCGAGCGTTCGTCTGCTGGCGGCAGGCGGCTCAAATGGCCTGCGAGATGCTGCTCGACTTGGCGCTCGGTTTCCACCACGAAACCCAGGCTGGTGCTGTCGCCCATGCGCCCGGCCAGCAGACCGATGACAAAAGAGCCGGCGTACCAAAGCGGGTTGAGCAAACTGGGCCTGGCGCCCAATTCGTCCAGGCGCTGCTGCGTCCAGGCCAGATGGTCGGTTTCTTCCTTCGCGGCTGCCTGCATCTGCTGGCGCAGGTGGTCACTGCGCGCGGTCAGCGCCTGCGCCTGATAGAGCGCCTGCGCACAGACCTCGCCGACATGGTTGACCCGCATCAGCGCGCCCGACAGTGCCCAGTCTGCGGCGTCCAGGTCGGCTTCAGGCTGCTCGCCAGCGGGGTTGGGCCGGCTGGCGTAGGCACGGGCAGCGACGGTGCGCAGCGCGGTATCCACGCCAATCAGAAAACGATCAATCGGACTCATGTGCAGGACTCTGGATGGGCTTCAGGGGCTTCGCTCCACGAAGGTGCGCGAAAGCCAAGGCAACAGGTGAAAAGCGTTGCTGAAAGACAACAACTTCAGCTCTCTACAGGATTATGCCTAGGCGCCCGCAGAAGACCCTCTGGTGCAATACATCTAACTTCCAAACGGGGGTCGGACCGGTGAGCGTGTCTCAGACATGTTTTTCCTACTGGTGTCCTCATGTCCAACTTAGGAGATAGACGAGATGAAAAGATCACTGCTTGCCGTAGCCGCGCTGATGGCGTTTGCTGGTACCGCTTCCGCACAATCGTCGGTCAACATCGGCGGCATCATCGACTTGGCCGCGCGCAGTGTGGACAACCCCGGCGGCACGGTGCGAACCTTGAGCCCTGAGGGCGCATCGTCCAACCGCCTGATCGTGCGTGGCGTGGAAGATATGGGCGGCGGTCTGCGCGCCAGCTTCTGGCTGGAGGCCGCGATTGCACCCGACACGGGCGGCGGCACTGCCAACGTCCGACCAGGCGCCACGGCGGGTGGCCTGACCTGGCAGCGTCGTTCCACGGTCAGCCTCTCAGGCAAGTTCGGTGAAATCCGACTGGGCCGCGACTACACGCCTACATTCTGGACGCACACGCTGTTCGACCCGTTCAACACCGTGGGCGTGGCTGCACAGACCAATTTGATGACGACACCTGCCGGGGTGCTGTCCACCACGCTGGTGCGTGCTGACAACACCATCGGCTACTTCCTGCCGGGCGGCCTGGGTGGCATCTATGGCCAGTTCCAGGTGGCTGCTGGCGAAGGCGCCACGGGCAACAAGTACATCGGTGGCCGCATCGGTTATGCCGCTGGTCCCGTGAACGTGGCCTTCGCGTACGGCATCACCGACAAGACCGGTGCCATGCTCGACGACGTCAAGGCCTACAACTTCGGCGGTTCGTACGACTTCGGCTTCATGCGGTTGCTGGGCCAGTACCACAGCTATAAGTACAACGGCCGCGAGCTGAAGAACGCCGTGGCTGCTGCCACCGTGCCGTTCGGTGCCAGCACCGTGAAGTTCAGCTATGGCCGGACCGGCGATTTCCGCAGCGCCACGCAAATCGGCCTGGGCTACTACTACGACCTGTCCAAGCGCACGACGCTGTACACGAACTTCAGTCGCGTCAACAACGAGCGGGGTTCGGGCTTCACCGCCAGCGGGTCGGGCGTGACGCCGACGGCTGCCCAGATCGCCAATGGCTTCAATTCCACGGGCTACGAGTTCGGCGTTCGCCACAGCTTCTGATCCCGGCCAGGCCACAGTGCCTCGCTAGCGGGCCGCCTTCGGGCGGCCTTTTTCATTCGTATTGCCGGACGAAACGATGACCAACATCTTTAGGTCGCCCGCTGCACGGCGGGGCGGGTTCTTGCTGGCCTTCGTGTTCTTTCTCGCCGGCTGCGCCACGCCAACGCCCGACCCGCCAGCACCTGCGCTCCTCGATCCCAATGCCTGGCACAACGTGAGCCTGCCGGGCAAGGCCACCACGCGCTACAGCGCGGTGGTCAAGCAGGGTCGCGAAGCCATCGCTGCCGACGCGGAAAGCTCGGCAAGCATGTGGCGCAGGAAGCTCGCCGTGGCCGCTGAAGGCATGGGCGAGGTCAGGTTTTCCTGGTGGGTCGATGCCCTGCCCCCCACGGCCAGCGTGGCCGTGGCCGAGCATGAAGACGCAGCAGCACGCCTGCTCTTCGGCTTCGCAGGCGACGTGGGCGCCTTGCCGGCTCGCACTCGCATGATGTTCGAGCTGGCCGAAGCGCTGACGGGCGAGAAACCACCCTTCGCCACGCTGATGTACGTGTGGGACGCGCAAGCGCCCGTAGGCAGCGTCATCATCAACCCGCGCACCGACCGTGTGCGCAAGATCGTCGTCAATTCCGGCCCACTTGAACTGGGCCGCTGGCAGGAGCATCGGCGCGACCTGCGCGCCGACTACCGGCTGGCCTTCGGGGAAGACCCGGGCCCGCTGGTTTCGGTAGCCATGATGACCGACGGTGACAACACCAGGACTCGCGTTCAAGCCTGGTATGGCCCCGTGCTGGTGCACGGCACCGACTGTTGCTGCAATGCACAATCCGGGTGCAAGCCCTGAGTGGCCGGCGCGCTTTCGCAGCCCACAATCACCCACTGTTGAAATCTCGTCCGTATCGCGGGCGCCACTACGCGACGATCATGAGCAAGAAAATCCTCTTTTCCCTGTTGGCCCTTGCCAGCGCTGCCGCCTGCGCCCAGTCCACCGTCACGATCTATGGCGTCATCGACGCTGGCGTCACCAACACTTCCGGTTTGCGCGGCGGCAGCGTCAAGCAGCTGGTCAGCGGCATCATGGACGGATCGCGCCTGGGCGTGCGCGTATCTGAAGACCTGGGTGGCGGTTGGCGCGCCCTGGGCGTGCTGGAACACCGCCTGGAAGTTGACACTGGCGGCGTCAGCAATCGCCCGCCCAGCGGCTCGCAGCTGCCCGACCGTGTTTCCCAGGCAGCCCGCCTGGGCCTCCCCGGCGCGTTGCAACCTGTCGTGACCGCGGTCGGCAACAGCATCGGCGCCGGTATCGGCGTGAACCTCGCCGGCGGGTTCTGGGACCGTCAGGCTTACCTCGGTCTGGTCACGCCCGTAGGCGCCATCCTAGCTGGCCGTCAATACACGCCTGGCTACGAGGTTTCAGCTTCGTTCGACACCATGGGCACCCAGTCCAGCCTGGCTGCCGGACAAGTGGCATCGCTGCCGTCGTCTTTCGACATCCGCTTGTCCAACGCCTTGCAATACCGTATTCAGCTGGGCGGCCTCACGGCTTCAGCCATGGCTGCAGCGGGCGAGGGTACGACGGGTCGTTTCCTGGGCGCGATGGCGATGTACAAGACCGGCAGTTTTTCTGTCGGTGGCGGCTACAACACGCGTGAGAACGAACGCGGCGTGAAGTCCTTGACCAACACCATCTTCGGCGCCACGGTCAAACTCGGCCCCGGCACGCTGTACGGGGCCTTCGCCACGATCAAAGACGATGCGCCAACCGGGTTGTCTGGCATTGCCGCCAGCGTCACACCCCTCATCGGTGCAGCCACCGCTGGCGTGGTGCAGAACGCCTTCATCAACGGTTTCAAGCAAGACGGCCGCCTGGCGCACACTGGCTACAAGGTGGTGTCGGGCGTGCACACCGTGTATGTGGCTTACACGAAGTTCGACGACAAGCGCGCTTCGAACGCCGATACCGCGTCTTACGGCGCGGCTTACACGTACGCGCTGTCCAAGCGTACCGATATCAATGCCGTGGTCACGCGCTTCAACAACAGCGGTCTGGGCCAGGCAGCGCCCGGCGGCGCCGGCTTCCTGGGCGGCGTGACTGCCAGCGCAGGTACCGATTCGACCAGCTTGGCGCTCGGCGTCCGCCACCGCTTCTGACGCGTGCTGTTGCTGCCGCGCCTTTCGGGCACGGCAGTTGCATCCGTCAGTAGCCAGCTCAAGGGCTGCGGTATCGTGCCGCAGCCCTTTCCGTTACCGCCCACCCCAGATGCTTGTTTTCATTCTTCGCCGGCTGTTACAGGCCGTGATCGTGATGCTCACGGTGGCCTTTCTGGCCTTCATGCTGTTTCAGTACGTGGGCGACCCCGTCACCAGCATCCTGGGCCAGGACGCCACGCAAGAGCAACGCGACCAGCTGCGCAAAGACCTGGGACTCGACGCACCGTTCCCGCTGCAGTTTGCGCGTTTCGTGGGCAATGCCGTGCAAGGCGAGTTCGGACTGAGCCTGCGCCAGGGCCGAAAGGTGTCCACCCTGATTGCCGAACGCTTCCCCGCCACGCTGGAACTGGCCATGGCCGCCGCCGTGATCGCACTGGCGGTGGGTGTGCCGTTGGGCGTTTATGCCGCACTGCGGCGCGGGCGCTTCGGCTCGCAGATGGCGATGACCTTGTCGCTGCTGGGCGTTTCCTTGCCCACCTTCCTCATCGGCATCCTGCTCATCCTGATCTTCTCGGTGACGTTGAAGTGGCTGCCCAGTTTTGGCCGTGGTGACACGGTGGCGCTGGGCGCCTGGACCACGGGCCTGCTCACGGTAGACGGATGGAAGCACCTGATCCTGCCGGCCGTCACGCTGAGCGTGTTTCAACTCGCGCTCATCCTGCGGCTCGTGCGCGCCGAAATGCTGGAAGTGCTGCGCACCGACTACGTCAAGTTCGCCCGTGCGCGCGGGCTGCAGAACAGCGCTGTCTATTTCGGCCATGCGCTGAAAAACACGCTGGTGCCGGTGATCACCATCACAGGCCTGCAGTTGGGCAGCCTGATCGCCTTTGCCATCATCACCGAGACCGTGTTTCAGTGGCCAGGCATGGGCTTCCTCTTCATCCAGGCCGTGCAGTTCGCCGACATTCCGGTGATGGCGGCTTACCTGTGCCTGATCGCGCTGATCTTCGTCGTCGTCAATCTCGTTGTCGACCTGCTGTATTTCCTTGTCGACCCGCGTTTGCGCATCGAGCGCAGCGCCGCTGGTCATTAAAGGCTGCCAGGCACTGACCATGAACACTGCAGTCAACACTTCCCCAGGCCTGCTCGCGCGCTGGGCTGAGAGCGATATCTGGTACAGCTTTCGTACCTCGCCCATGGCCATCCTGGCCGCCGTGATAGCGCTGGCCTGCCTGATCTGTTCGGTCTTCGCGCCCTGGATCGCACCGCACAACCCCTTCGACCTGGCCACGCTGAACCTGATGGACGCGCGACTGCCGCCGGCCTGGATGGAAGGCGGCAGCCGCACCTACCTGCTGGGTACCGACGACCAGGGCCGCGACATCCTTTCCGCCCTGTTCTACGGCGCGCGCATCTCGCTGGCCGTGGGTTTTGCGTCGGTCTTGCTGTCGCTGGTGGTGGGTGTGGGCCTGGGCCTGCTGTCGGGCTTCGTCGGCGGCAAGACCGACGCTTTCATCATGCGCGTGTGCGACGTGATGCTGTCCTTCCCCAGCATCCTGGTGGCCTTGCTCATCGACGGCGTGGGCCGCGCGATGTTCCCGGACGCCCCGGAAACACTGGCATTCGGCGTGCTCATCGTCGCCATCTCGCTCACCGGCTGGGTGCAATACGCGCGCACGGTGCGCGGCAGCACTTTGGTCGAACGCAACAAGGAATATGTGCAGGCCGCGCGCGTCATCGGCGTGGCGCCATTGCGCATCATGTTCAGACATGTGCTGCCCAACGTCACCGGCCCGGTGCTGGTGCTCGCCACGATCCAGGTGGCAGCCGCCATCCTGACAGAAGCCACGCTGTCGTTCCTGGGCGTGGGCGTGCCACCCACCAGCCCGTCGCTGGGCACCTTGATCCGCGTGGGCAACGACTTCCTGTTCTCAGGCGAATGGTGGATCACCATCTTCCCGGGACTGATGCTGGTGCTGATCGCGCTGAGCGTGAACCTGCTGGGCGACTGGCTGCGGGACGCGCTGAATCCGCGGCTGCGGTGACGGTGGTTGCACTCAAGCAGTCGCTGACGATGGCGTGCAGGCGTTTTTTGCGCAGGCCACGGGCATGGGGCAGTGGGCTCCACTCCTGTCCCCCGGGCCGGGCTGCGCCCGCCCCTGCTCCTTTACTTCGCGGAGCCGACTGCCCCATGCCCGCGGCCACCACCAGATTGGGCGTATCTACCTGCATGCCGCTTGCGGTGGATGCCATGGACGTTGGGTGGTCGACGCAGCGAAGTAAAGGAGGAGGACTGGGCGCAGCCCAGTCCGGGGGACATGAGCTGCGTCGGCCACCCAGCGGCCTTGGCAACCGCCATTGCAGCCCGCGCGCGCCCGCCACGTGCCAACTTCTTACCCGCCACCGCAAGCTTGGGAAACACCCGTGACCACCCCCCTCCTGGAAGTGAAGAACCTGCGTGTGGAATTCCCCACGCGGCATGGCACGCTGCTGGCACTGGACGACATCTCGTTCGACATCGCGCCCGGTGAAATCCTGGGTGTGGTGGGCGAATCAGGCGCGGGCAAGTCGCTCACAGGTGCAGCCATCATCGGTCTGCTGGAACCGCCCGGCCGCATCGCCGGTGGCGAAATCCTGCTCGAAGGGCGCCGCATCGACAACTTGCCCTATGAGCAGATGCGCGCCATTCGTGGGCGACAGATCGGTGCCATCTTTCAAGACCCGCTGACGTCGCTGAACCCGCTTTACACCATCGGCCGGCAACTGGTGGAAACGATCCAGACGCACTTGCCGGTGGGCGCAGAAGAAGCCCGCCAGCGTGCCATCAAGCTGCTGCAAGACACCGGCATCCCGGCGGCAGAACAGCGTATCGACCAGTATCCGCACCAGTTCAGCGGCGGCATGCGTCAGCGCGTCGTCATCGCGCTGGCGCTGGCAGCGGAGCCCAAACTGATCGTGGCTGACGAGCCGACGACGGCTTTGGATGTGTCGATCCAGGCGCAGATCATTTCGCTGCTGAAGAAGCTGTGCAAGGAACAAGGTGCGTCAGTGATGCTGGTCACGCACGACATGGGCGTGATCGCCGAAACCTGCGACCGCGTGGCCGTGCTGTATGCCGGGCGCGTGGCCGAAATCGGGCCAGTGGCCGATGTCATTCACCGCCCCAGCCATCCCTACACCGTGGGCCTGATGGGCTCGATCCCGGCCATGGACGAAGACCGCGAACAGCTCTTGCAGATCGACGGCGCGATGCCGCGCCTGAATGCCATTCCGCGCGGCTGCGCTTTCAACCCGCGCTGCCCGCAGGTTTTCGACAAATGCCGGCAGGACCGGCCGGAACTGATGGATGCCGGCCCCACACGGGCAGCTTGCTGGCTGGTCGCCCAACCAGAGGTGCACGCATGACGGCTTTGGTGGAAGTGCGCGACCTGGCCAAGGTCTTCGACGTCTCGGCGCCGTGGCTGAACCGCGTGATCGAGCGCAAGCCCAGACAGTTTGTCCATGCCGTCGATGGCGTGTCGTTCAGCATCGAGCGCGGCAAGACGCTGGCCCTGGTGGGCGAATCGGGTTGCGGCAAGAGCACGGTGGCGCGTTTGCTGGTGGGGCTGTACCAGCCCACGCGCGGCGACGTGCGCTTCGATGGCCAGCCCACTGATGCGAAGCAAAACGCCGGCGGCCTGCGCACGCTGCGCCGGCGCATGCAGATGATTTTTCAAGATCCGTATGCCAGCCTGAACCCGCGCTGGAAGGTGCTGGACATCGTGGCCGAGCCGCTGCGCGAACACGGCCTGGCGCAAGAAGGCGGCGGCCAAAATCAGGCGCTGCGCGATCAGGTCGGCGCCCTGCTATTGCAGGTGGGCCTGGCTGCATCTGACGTCGACAAGTTTCCGCACCAGTTCAGCGGCGGCCAGCGCCAGCGCATCAGCATCGCGCGTGCGCTGGCCACGCAGCCTGAATTCCTGGTCTGCGACGAGCCCACGTCAGCGCTGGATGTTTCAGTGCAGGCGCAGGTGCTCAACATCATGAAAGACCTGCAACGCAAGCAGGGCCTGACCTACCTGTTCATCAGCCATAACCTGGCCGTGGTGCGGCATGTGGCCGACCAGGTAGGCGTGATGTACCTGGGCCGTCTGGTGGAAGTGGCGGACAAGGCAGAACTCTTCAGCCACCCGCGGCATCCGTACACGCGCATGCTACTGGACGCGATTCCCGACATCCACATGACAGGCCGCGCGCGCACGCCCGTCCAAGGCGAAGTGCCGAATCCGCTGAATCCCCCCAGCGGCTGCGCTTTTCACCCGCGCTGCCCGCATGCCAATGCGCGCTGCAGTGCCGAGCGGCCCAAACTGTTGTCTATTCAGGGCGTGCAGGTGGCCTGCCACGCCGTGGAAGAGGGTCGGATCTAGGCAATCAGACGGTCAGCAGATCAGCTTCTCGCCGGCAAACAGGCTCGCCACAGTTTCACGCTCGCGGATCAAGCGCGGCCGACCGTCCACCAACATCACTTCTGCCGCGCGCGGCCGGGTGTTGTAGTTGCTGGCCATGCTCATGCCGTAAGCGCCGGCTGAAAGCAAAGCCAGCATGTCGCCGGGCTGCAGGGCCAGGCTTCGGTCGCGCCCCAGCCAGTCGCCACTTTCGCAAACGGGGCCCACCACATCCCAGGTCGAAAGCGCAGTTGTACGGCGCACGCAGGGCTCGATGCGCATGAAGGCCTCGTACATCGCCGGGCGCATCATGTCGTTCATCGCTGCGTCGACGATGCAGAAATTCTTGCCGCCGCTGCCGTCGTCGGCCCCGGGCTTCAGCACGCGTACCTCGGTGAGCAGCACGCCGGCATTGCCCACCAGGCTGCGGCCGGGCTCGAACAGCAGTTCGCGCCGGCCGTGGCCGCGCGCGTCCAGGCGCTGCAGCAATTGCGCCACCAGTTCACCGGCTTGAGGCGGCACCTCATCGTCGTAGGTGATGCCCAGCCCGCCGCCGACATCGACATGGTGGATGGGAATGCCAACAGCTTCGACCTCTTCGACCAGGTCCAGCAAGCGGTCCAGAGCGTCGATGTAGGGCGCGACTTGAGTGATCTGCGAGCCGATGTGGCAGTCGATGCCCACCACCTGCAAGCCAGGCAGGCCGGCAGCGTGGCGGTAGGCAGCCAGCGCCTGCGCATGCGCAATGCCGAACTTGTTGTCCTTGAGCCCTGTGCTGATGTAGGGATGCGTTCCGGCATCGACATCGGGGTTCACGCGCAGGCTCACGGGCGCGCGACGGTCCAGCGCCAGCGCCACGCCGTTCAGCAGATCCAGTTCAGCCAGGCTTTCCACATTGAAGCAGCGCACACCGGCCGCCAGCGCCTGGCGCATTTCATCAGCCGACTTGCCCACGCCTGAAAATACGATGCGCGCGGGGTCGCCGCCAGCGGCCAGTGCGCGTGCCAATTCGCCGCCGCTGACGATGTCGAAACCGCAGCCGGCGCGGGCGAAAGTTTGCAAGACCGCGAGGCTGGAATTGGCCTTCATCGCATAGCAGATCAGGTGTTTGCGACCCTGCAGTGCCCGTTGGTACGCCACCAGCGCAGACAGCATGGCCGCTTGCGAATAAACGAACAGCGGCGTGCCGAATTCGCGCGCCAGGCTCTCAAGCTCTACGCCATCGAGCAGCAGGTGTGCCGCTTGCCGCGCCAGGTGCGGCGCTCCCGGCAAGGCGCTCATCGAGGGGCCGAGGCTGCAGCGCTGGCAGCAGCAGGGGAAGCCACGGGCGACGCAGGCAACGTCAACGGGCCCTTCTGGCCGCACCCGCTCAAGCCCGCCAGCCCTGACAGCAGCAGGGTGGCAAGAACGCCCAGCCGGGCCGCCGCTACACTCGATTTCGACACTTTTGACATACCGCAGATTCTAATGAGCACACCCCCCGCCGACGCATCAAGCCCGATGAGTGACGCCGACTACCAGCGCGAAACCCAGGCCTTGCTGTCCAGCATCGAAGCCCGGGCTGATGCCTGGCTTCAAGACGACGTGATCGACATCGACACCCACCGCAGCGGCGGCTTGCTGGAAATGAGCTTCCCCAACGGCAGCAAGCTCATCGTCAACACCCAGCCGCCGCTGCAGGAAGTGTGGCTGGCAGCACGCGGCGGTGGCTTTCACTTCAAGTGGGTGCAAGGCGCCTGGCGCGACACCAAAGACGGCAGTGAATTCATTGCCGCGTTGTCTCATCACGCCACGGCGCAGGGCGGCAAGCCGCTGGCATTTTGATGTTCTAGCGGCGGAAGAGATCCAGGATGCTGCTGCGCTCTTCTTCGCTAGGCGGCTGCGGCACCACGTCTTCCAGGCCCACGCTGGTGATGCCCTGCCCGTTGCTGAATTCGTCGAAAGTCCAGTAGCCGCCCACTTGCACCACCCCCGGCGGTGGCTCGGCTTCATGCACCGGCACATCCTTCAGCGCGTGCTGCATCAGCTCGATCCATACCGGCAAGGCCAGGCCACCGCCGGTTTCGCGGTCGCCCAGCTTCCTGGGGTTGTCATAGCCAATCCACACCACAGCCACCAGCCCGGGCTGGTAACCGGCAAACCAGGCATCCATCGAATCGTTGGTGGTGCCGGTCTTGCCGTACAGGTCTGGCCGGCGTAGTGTGGCTTGCGCCCGCGCCGCCGTGCCAGAGCGCGCCACCTCCTGCAACAGCGTGCCCATCACGAAAGCATTGCGCGCGCTCAGCGTTCGCTGGCTTTCATCAGGCGGGCGAGGCTGCGCGTCGAGCAAGACCCGACCCCTGGCGTCTGTAATTCGGGTAATGAGCTGGGGCGTGACGCGGTAGCCGCCATTGGCGAAGATGGCATAGGCACTGGCCATCTGCATCGGCGTGACCGAGCCCGCGCCCAGCGCCGTGGTCAGGTAAGCCGGGTGCTTGCTGCGCTCGAAGCCGAAATTCTGCAGCCAGCCTTGCGTGAATTCAACGCCCGCGGCCTGCATGACGCGAATCGACACCATATTTTTCGACTTGGCCAGCGCCGTTTGCAGCGGCATGGGGCCGTCGAACTTGCCGTCGTAATTCTTGGGCTCCCACGGCTGGCTGCCGGTCACGCCGGCGCTGAAGAACAAGGGTGCGTCGTTGACGATGGTGCCAGGCGTGAAACCTTTTTCCAGCGCCGCCGAGTAGATGAAGGGCTTGAAGCTCGACCCGGGCTGGCGCCAAGCCTGCGTAACATGGTTGAACTTGTTCTTGCCGAAATCGAAACCGCCTACCAAGGCGCGCACGCTGCCGTCGCGCGGGTCCAGCGCCACCAGGGCGCCTTCCACCTCGGGCTGCTGCGTCAGCGCCCAGTCGCCTTTGTTGAAGCGCGGCGTGCGGTACATGCGCACCACGGCGCCCCGACGGATCTGTACCTTGGGTGAAGCTTTGTCGGACAAGCCTGATGTGACCGGCCGCAAACCGTCACCTGTGACGGTGACGGTATCGCCCGACTGCAGCATCACCACCACCTTGCGTGGTGAGGCTTCCAGCACCACCGCCGCGCGCAGATCGTCCTGATCGGGGCGGTCGGCCAGCGCTTCAGCCACGCGCGCGTCGATGGCGGCTGGATCGGCGGGCAGATCGACATAGGCTTCCGGGCCCCGGTAGACCTGGCGCAACTCGAAGTCCATGAGCCCGCGACGCAGGGCGCGGTATGCCGCCATCTGATCGCCTGCATCCACGCTCAGGTAGACATTCAGGCCGCGTGAATAAGCTTCATCGCCGTACTGGGCAAAAACGAGCTGGCGTGCTGTCTCGGCCACGAATTCGCCATGCACCGCGGCTTCGCTTTGTTGCCGGTAGCGCAGGTCGGCGGCCAGGGCCTCTTCGTGCTGGCCTTCAGTGATGAAGCCCGTCTCGAACATGCGGTTGATGATGTAGCGCTGGCGCAAGGTGGCGCGCTTGGGGTTGGTGATCGGATTGAAGGCCGATGGCGCCTTGGGCAGGCCCGCCAGCATGGCCGCTTCGGCGACGGTGACGTTCTTGAGTTTCTTGCCGAAATAGATCTCAGAAGCGGCCGCAAAGCCGTTGGCGCGCTGGCCCAGGAAGATCTGGTTCATGTAGAGCTCCAGGATCTGGTCCTTGGTCAGCACGCTTTCGATCTTCAGCGCCAGCAAGATCTCGTAGATCTTGCGCGTGAAGGTCTTCTCGGTGGACAAGTAGAAGTTGCGCGCCACCTGCATGGTGATGGTGGAAGCGCCCTGGCTGCGCGCGTCGCGCAGGTTTTCCAGGGCGGCGCGCGCCACGCCTTTGTAGTCCACTCCGCCATGTTGATAGAAGCGGGCGTCTTCGGCGGCCAGCACGGCGTCTTTCATCACCTGCGGTATTTGGGCAATGGGCACGAAAGTGCGCCGCTCTTCGCCAAATTCGCCCAATTCCTGACCGTCGGCAGAAAAAATCCGCATTGGCAGCTTGGGCCGGTAGTCGGTCAGGCTGCTGATCTCAGGCAAGTTCGGGTAGGCCACGGCCAACGCCAGCGCCACCATGCACAGGCCGGCCACCAGCCCGGCCAAGGCCAGCCCGAAGGCCCAGGCGAGCACGCGCAAGGGCATGCGCAGCCAGTTCGGCAGATCGGCCATGCGGCCAGCGGGTGGGGTGGGTGTATTCAAGGGCTAATCTTTTTGCTCGCTGCATTCTGGCCGAAACAGCGCTTCTGGAGCGCGCATGCAGCGCGCCTGCTGCAGCAGGGTGCAAGCGCCAACTTGTCAACAGTCTTCTGTGGTGGCGATGCTTGAATGGGTCAATCCAGCCCCTGGAGGGTGGCCAATGGCAGGCTTTAACGATAAGAGCCCGGCTGCAACATTTGATTTCATCCAGGCTGTGGTGAGTTACCGGGGCGTGTGAACTACAGCCGCCTGGGCCGGATATGGAGGTGTTTCCACCCCCTTTTTCGGCTGTTTACAAGGGCTTTACTGCTAGCATTCAAGTGAATTCTCAACAAGCCTGCAAGTGAGTAGCAGCTGCGCGAAATCAGCGTGGATGGTGACGGGCACCAAGCTTGGAATTGTTTAACCGGGCCGTGGAGCATTCGATTTGAGTTTTCTGGACGCACTGCTGGGCCGCAAGCACCCGCCCATGATCGGGCTGGACATCAGCTCTTCCAGCGTCAAGCTGGTCGAACTCGGCCAAACCGCTTCGGGTGAATTCGTACTCGAACGATTTGCCTCCGAGCCGTTCGAGAAGGGCTGGATCACCGACGGCCAGATCGAGAAATTCGACGAAGTGGCCGATGCCGTCAAACGCGTGGTCAACAAAAGCGGTACGCGCAGCAAGCAAGTGGTGATGGCCATGCCGCAAAGTGCGGTGATCACCAAGAAAATCATGCTGCCGGCCGGCCTGCGCGACGAAGAGATGGAACTGCAGGTCGAATCCGAGGCCAACCAGTACATCCCGTTTTCGCTGGACGAAGTGAGCCTGGATTTTTGCGTCATGGGCCCCAGCGCCACATCGGCCGGCGACGTCGAAGTGCTGATCGCCGCCAGCCGCAAAGACCGCGTGCAAGACCGTCAGGGCCTGGCCGAAGCCGCCGGTCTGAAACCGGTGGTGCTCGACATCGAATCGCATGCCTCGCGCCTGGCCATGAGCCGCATCGTGCAGGGCCTGCCCAATGAAGGGCGCGACGCCCTGGTGGCGCTGTTCGAGATCGGTGCCGACACCACCAGCCTCAAAGTGCTGCGCGACGAAGAAATGCTCTACGACCGCGACCAGGCCTTTGGCGGCAGCCAGCTCACCCAGCTCATCAGCCGCCAGTACGGCTTCAGCTTCGAAGAAGCCGAAGCCAAAAAGCTCAGCGGCGATCTGCCCGAAGACTACGACACCGCCATCCTGGAGCCCTTCGTGGACAGCCTGAGCCAGGAAATCGGCCGTGCGCTGCAGTACTTCTTCACCAGCACGCCGCACCACAAGGTGCATTACGTGATGCTGGCAGGCGGCACGGCCACCCTGCCCGGGCTGAAAGACCGCGTCACCGACCTGACCGGTTTTGCTTCCAGCATCGTCAACCCGTTCGAGCAGATGCAGTTGGGCTCGGCCGTGCGTGAGAGCCGCTTGCGCCGCGAGGCACCGTCGTACCTCACGGCCTGTGGCCTGGCGATGCGGAGGTTCCTGCAGTGATCCTCATCAACCTGCTGCCCCACCGCGAGGAAAAGCGCAAGCAACGCAAGCGCGCCTTCTTTGTCGGTCTGGGCGCCTTTGCGCTGGCAGGCGCCGCGGTCGGTCTGATCTGGTTCTCGGTGCTGGGGCAGATGACTTCGGCCCAGCAGACACGCAACCAATTTCTGCAGTCTGAAATCGCCCGGCTGGATTCACAGATCAAAGACATTGCCACGCTGCGCCAGGAAATCGACGCCCTGAAAGCGCGGCAGAAAGCGGTGGAAGACCTGCAGACCGACCGCAACACGCCCATCCACCTGCTGGACGAACTGGTCAAGCAAACGCCAGAAGGCGTGTACCTCACCAGCATCAAGCAAACCGGACAGGTGGTGGCGGTCACCGGCGTGGCGCAGACCAACGAGCGCGTGAGCGAATTCCTGCGCAACACGCTTTACAACTCGCCCTGGCTCGAACGCCCCGAACTCGTCGAGATCAAGGTGGCGCAGCTGACCGGTGCCGACCGTGAACAGCGCCGCCTGTTCGATTTCTCCATGCGGCTGAACCTCAAGCGCCCGCAGGCACCCGCAGCCGCTGAAGGCGCCATCCCGGCAGCTTCAGCGCCCGCCAGCACGGACAAGAAACCCTGACATGGCCACCAAGTCGTCTTCTCCCAACATCGACGTGGCTGACTTGTTTGAACAAGGCAGTGCCCAATTTCGCGGCCTGGACTTCAAACAGCCTGGTCAATGGCCGTTGCTGCCCAAGCTGCTGGCCTGGCTGCTGGCCACTGCGGCGGTCGTCGCGCTGGCCTGGGTGGCCGTGCTGGCCACTTCCAGTGAAGAACTCGAAGGCGAGCGCGCCCGTGAGCCCGGCCTGAAAGAGCAGTACCGCAACCGATTGACCCAGGCCGTGAACCTGACCGAACTGCGCAAGCAGAAACTGCAGGTGCAGGAATACGTGACCCAGCTTGAAAAGCAGCTGCCAGGCAAGGCCGACATGGACGCGCTGCTGTCCGACATCAACCAGGCCGGCCTGGGGCGCGGCCTGCAGTTCGAGCTGTTCCGCCCGGGCCAGGTGCAGGTCAAGGATTACTACGCCGAGCTGCCGATCGCCATCCGCGTGAGTGGCCGCTACCACGACATCGGCGCTTTCGCAGCCGACGTGGCCAACCTGTCGCGCATCGTCACCTTGCAAAACCTGACCATCAGCCCGCTGCAGACGCCCGGGCAGGGCTCAGGCCAGCCGCGCGACAACAACGGCATGCTGGCCATGGACGCCACGGCCCACACCTACCGCTACCTGGATTCCACCGAAGTGGCCGAGCAGCGCGAGGCCAGGGCGAAGGCCGGCGCCACAGGGGCCAAGCCATGAAGCGTTCAAAGCCATTGACGAAGCTGCAGACAGTGCCTGCCGTGCTGGCCGCCCTGATGACTGCAGCACTGTTGAGCGCCTGCGGCGCCGACACCGAAGAATTGCAAACCTGGATGGAACAGCAGCGTCGCGACGCCAAGCCCAGCGTCACGCCGTTGCAAGAACCGAAAAAATTCGATCCCCAGCCCTACCAGGCGGCACAGGGCGTCGAGCCTTTCAGCACGCAAAAGCTCACGGTGGCCCTGAAGCAAGAGGCGCGTGGGCCCAACTCCTTGTTGTCGACTGAACTGAACCGCCGCAAGGAACCGCTGGAGTCCTATCCGCTGGACAGCATGAGCATGGTGGGCAGCGTGGCTCGCGCCACACGCCCTTTTGCCCTGCTGCGCGTGGACAACCTGCTGTACCAAGTGAAGGTGGGTGACTATCTGGGCCAGAACTACGGCCGCGTCACCACTGTTTCCGAAACCGAAGTGAACCTGCGCGAGATCGTTCAAGACGCCGCAGGTGAATGGATCGAGCGCCCAGCCACCCTGCAATTGCAGGAGCGTGCGCGATGAAGACATCTGAGGAGAGCCGCAACATGTCCCAAGGGCCCACCTGGCGCGCCATCAAGCCCGCATTGGCCGTGTTCACCAACCGGGCGGCCACTGCCTGCCTGTTGGCCGTACTTGCAACCCCCGGCATGGCCTGGGCGCAAAACGCGATCCAGTCCATCACCAGCAACCAGCAGGCCGGAACTGAGGTGGTGCGCATCGAGCTGAGCGAAGCGCTCACGACGGTACCCAACGGGTTCTCGGTGCAAGCGCCACCGCGCATCGCCATCGACCTGCCCGGCGTGGCCAACGCCATGGGCCGCAACAGTGTGGAGATCAACCAGGGCAACCTGCGCTCGGTCAACATCGCCCAGGCGGGTGAACGCACGCGACTCGTGCTGAACCTGAAACAGGCTTCCAGCTACCGCGCCATGCTGCAAGGCAAGGCCCTGGTGCTGGTGCTGGACAACACCGGCGGCAGCAGCGGCGACGCTTTAGCCGCTGCGCCCGCGGCAGACGGCGGCCCGGCTCCTGCACGGCCAACCACGGCCTTCGCGCCGCCGCAGAACCTGAACCCGCAAGGCCTGCGCGACATCGACTTCCGTCGTGGCAGCGACGGCGCCGGCCGCGTGGTCGTCACGCTGCCCAGCACGCAAGTGGGTGTGGACATTCGCCAGCAAGGCCAGAGCCTGGTGGTGGAATTCCTGCGCAGCACCCTGCCCGACAGCCTGCGCCGCCGCCTGGACGTGACCGACTTCGGCACGCCGGTGAAGAGCATTTCCACGTTCCAAAGCGGCGACCGTGTGCGCATGGTGGTGGAACCCACTGGCGCCTGGGAACACAGCGCCTATCAAAGCGACAACCAGTTCGTGCTGGAAGTGCGCCCCGTGAAGCTGGACCCGAACAAGCTGACGCAAGGCGTGGGCTTCCAGGGCGAAAAGCTGAGCCTGAACTTCCAGAACATTGAAGTGCGCGCCCTGCTGCAGGTGATTGCCGACTTCACCAACTTCAACGTCGTCACCAGCGACACCGTCACCGGCAACGTCACGTTGCGCCTGAAAGACGTGCCCTGGGACCAGGCCCTGGACATCATCCTGCAGAGCAAGGGCCTGGGGGTGCGCAAGAACGGCAACGTGCTGTGGATAGCGCCCAAGGAAGAACTGGCCAACAGGGAACAGGTGGACCTGGAAGCGCAGAAGAAACTGGCCGAACTGGAGCCCACGCGCACCCAGTCATTCCAGCTGAACTACACCAAGGCCGAGCTCGTCGCGCAGCAGTTGCTGGGCCAGGGTTCGTCGCAAAGCGGCAGCGCCCCTGGTGGCCAGAGTTCGCGCATGCTGACGCCGCGCGGCAACGTGGTATTCGAGAAACGCACCAACCAGCTCTTCGTCAGTGACATCCCCAGCAAGCTGGAAGAAGTGCAGGCACTGATCTCCAAGATCGACATCCCCGTGCGCCAAGTGCTGATCGAAGCCCGCATCGTCGAAGCCGACGACAGCTTCGGCCGCGCCCTGGGCGTGAAGCTGGGTGGCACTGACACGCGCGGCCGGCCGACAAGCGCCGGCATCAACATCGGCGGCAATTACGCTGCCATCGGCGCA
>JBBQXN010000040.1:0-29912 GCA_038209585.1 Burkholderiales bacterium | reverse complement strand
ACCACCGCCGTCACGCCCACGCCCAGGGCCACGCCGCGAATGGCTTCGCCAGCCAGCTTCAGCGCGTCTTCGCCTTGCGCCCCGGCCAGCCGGTGGGCGAAGCGGCGGGCAAAGTTGGCGTACTCCTCACCCACGGCATACATCACGGCGGCAATGCTCACGGTGATGAGGAATTGCACGACCAGATACCCGACACCGCCCACCTCGCCCAGCACCCATTTGCTGACATCGCCGGCATAGGGCGTGACCTTGGACAGCAGATCGTTCAGGCCCATGGCCGCAGCCTGGTTCCACAAGCTGTCGATGAGCGTGCCAACGATGGGCAGGCGGAGCAACCAGTCGGGCGGGTGATCGGCCGGGCGCCAGGCGGTGGCCCAGCGTATCCAGCCCGCCATCACATCCACATTGGTGGCGATGGTGACAATGGCCATCACCAGCGGCACCACAAACAGCAGCAGCAGCAGCAGCGTCATCACCACCACCGCCCAACTGCGCTTGCCGCGCAAACGCGCCTGGATATGCAGCATCAGCGGCCAGGTGGCCACCACGATCATGGTTGCCCAGATGGTGGGCGCCACGAAGGGCCACAAGATCCACAGCGAACCGCCAATCAGCAGGCCCATGAAGAGCACGGCGAAGGTGGTACGCGCCAGGTCGGCGCGGGGTGCGGGGGTGGTTTCAGGCAGCATGCGCCGAACTCTAGCCGGGAAGACGGGCCGCTACGGCGCCCGCCACGCAGTCTTTGGCACGCCTTGACTCGCCTGCGGCGAACGGCCAGATGGCCGGTTCAGCGTTTGCGTTCCTGGTACGGAAGCACTTGCTGGGCTTCGATGCGGTAGCCGGCCGCACCCATGTAGGAATCGGTTCGGTCGGTGGTGAGCACACCGTGAATCCACACCGCATCCATCGACTTCAGGTCTTTCGCCGGCACCTTGGGCAGCACATGGATGATCTGGTTCGCCGGCGGCGGCGGGCTGTGGATGCAGGCGCCGAAATAGGGCACCAGCAGGAATTCTTTCAGCCCGTCCTGGCTGTCTTCGAGCGGCACCACGAAGCCGGGGATGCGCACTTTCTGGCCCACCAGGGTGGGGTTGGTGGGCGCGTTGTCCCAGACCTCGCGCAATTGCTTGAGCATCTGCTGCGCGCGCGGGTCGCTGTCGCTCATGGCGGCCATGTCGGCGCCTTTGAAGTCCTTGAACGGGTCCCAGTCGGCGGGCACCAGCGCGTCCCAGTTGACCGTGGTGTAGCCGTTGACCACAGGCGGCGGCGGCGTTTTGGCCGCCGGTGCCGCAGAAGATCCTGCAGCAGCAGGCGTTTGCGACAACGCAGTGCCAGACAGAGCGAAGGCCACCAGAGCCGCCAACGAGATCAAACGCAAATTCATAGCCATCTTCAGGTTCGTGGGGACAGGCCATCGGCCAAAGACAAGCGATACGCCCGCCAACCGGGCACCAGGCTGGCAAGCATACCTGCGGCCAGCACGGCACCAAACAGCCCCCATTGCGCCAAGGTGGGTGCGCCGGCCTGCAGGCTGATGCCAAAGCGTTGCTGCACCCAGGGGCCCGCCAGGGCCACCGCCAAAGCTGCGGCTGCCGCGCCCAGCACAGCCCCCAGACCGGTCACCAGCGCGCCTTCGGCCGCCAGCAGGGCCAGCACATGGCGCGGGCCGGCGCCCACGGCACGCAGCACAGCCAGTTCGCGCCGGCGTTCGTTCAAGCCCGCCAGCACCACCGCCACCAGGGAAGCCAGGCTGACGGCCGCCACCAGCACGCTCATGGCCTGCAGTGCGCGCTCCCCCAGGCCGACGACGGCCCACAGTTCGTCCAGCGCCACGCCTGGCAGCACGGCCAGCAAAGGCTCTGCTTCGTAGTCGGCAACGAAACGTTGTACGTTGAACACGGCAGCGCGGCTTTTCAGGCCCACCAGCACGGCCGTGACCTGCTGGGGTTCCAGGTCGAACTTGCGCGCCATCTCAGGCGCGATCGTCAGACCCGCCGCCTTGGGCAAGGGCGCGCCGCCTACCCAGTCCAGATGGATGGCCTCGATGGCCTGCAGGCTGACATGCACGCTGCGGTCTACAGGCGTACCCGTGGGCGCCAGAATGCCGACCACGGTGAAGGGCTTGTCAGCGTGTTCGCTGGCCAGCGCGCCGTCCAGCCCGGCCAAGCCGTGAGCGAGCACGATTTTCTGCCCGAGCGTGTAGCCCAAAGAACGCGCTACCTCGGCGCCCAGCACGGCCTGGTACAGCCCGTCCAGAGTGCCGCTGAAAGCCTGGCCATGCGCCAGCACCAGGGGCTGCTTTTCGCCATAGGCGAAGCGCGTGAAGTAGTCGGTGGTGGTGCCCAGCACCGGGAAACCGCGATGCGAATCGCCCAGGCTGATGGGCACCGTCCAGGCCACGGCGCGGTGCGCTGCAATGGCGCGCACGCTGTCCATGCGGATGTTGTTGGTGGCACCGCCCACACGAAACACCGCATACAGCATCAACTGCACCGGCCCGGTGCGAGCGCCCACCACCAGGTCGGTGCCGCTGACGGCCAGGGCAAAACTGCTGCGGATGTCGGTTCGCAGTCGCTCCAGACTGAGCAGCAATGCCGTCGCCAGTGCAATCGACAAGACCACCAGGGCCAGGGTGCCGCGGCGGTTCCAGGCGCTGCTGGCGGCGATGAACAGAAGACCCTTCATGAATCCGCGCCTGCGGTCGCCCCTGCAGCCAGGTTCAGCTCGGGCAAAGACAGTGTTTCGTCGAAGCGCACGGCCAGCCGCTCGTCGTGGCTGACGAAGACCAGGGTGGCGCCGCTGCTCTGGCATTCGCCCATCAGCAAGGCCATGAAGTCGTCGCGCAAGGCAGCGTCCAGCGCCGAGGTGGGCTCGTCGGCAATGACGAGTTCAGGCCGGCCGATGAGCGCCCGCGCGGCGGCCACGCGCTGCTGCTGGCCGACTGAGAGCATGGCCGCAGGCCGGCTCCAGGCTGCGCGCGGCAGGGCCACTTGCGCCAGCAGCCGCTCGGCTGCAGCCTGCGGCGAACCGCTGCACCGCGCCGCGCGCGCCGCCGAGAAGCGGCAAGGCAGCAGCACGTTGTCCAGCACGCTCAAGTAGGGCAGCAGGTTGAACTGCTGGAACACCACGCCGACATGGTCGGCGCGGCGGGCGTCGCGCTTGGCGCCGCTGAGTGCGGCCCAGTCTTGCCCCAGCAAGCTGACGCGGCCGCTGCTGGCCACCAGCACACCCGCCAGCAGACCCAGCAGCGTGCTCTTGCCGCAACCGCTGGGGCCATGCAGAAACAGGGTGCGGCCAGCGGCCAGGCTCAGGCTGGGCACAAAGAGGGCGTCGGCGTGAGCGCCGCGCCAGCGATACCGCAGATCCTGGATGTCGAGCACAGAGGATGGGGCGCGCTGGCGGCGCCAGGAATGACCGTTTGCGGCCGGAACGCTGCGGATTGTGCCGTGCAGCTATGGCGCAACACGGCGCGCCAGCGATTCGCGCGCTCGCTGCAGGGTCAGCGGCCGACCACGGCTGCCAGCACGCGGCGCAACAGCGGCCGCGCTGGGCTCGCCTTGGGCGGGCGCACGTTTTCTGCGGCCGGCCACACGTCGGGCAGATCTTCAGCGAATGCTTCGCTGCGCCAGCCGGCCGGCTGCGGCTGGACTGCTGGCGCGGAAAGCTCAAGCAGGTCTGAGGGCTGAGAAAGGACGGCGTTTTTCATCGCAAAGGCTCCCTGGTCAGGCTGCATGGTCGGTGCTGTTGTGGACCTTGTGCAGCGAATGGATTTCAGTGTGCGCTGCGAATGTTGCGCCGTCATGTCACGCCGTACCATCCCCTACCTATGTCTGCATCGCTACAAGGCCAGCTCGTGGTGGCCATTTCTTCCAGGGCACTGTTCGATTTCGAGGAAGAGAACCGTGTCTTCGAAGCCGGCGACGACCACGCTTACATGCAGTTGCAACTGCAACGTGTAGAGCAACCTGCCCTGCCGGGTGTGGCGTTTTCGCTCGTCAACAAGCTGCTGGCCTTCAACCCCCCCAGAGATGCGGGACCGCCGCGCGTGGAGGTGGTGATCCTGTCGCGCAACGACCCGGTTTCAGGCTTGCGCGTTTTCAGGTCGGCCCAGCATTTCGGACTGCCGGTGCAGCGCGGCGTGTTCACGCGCGGCCAGTCGCCCTGGCGTTATTTGCGGCCGCTGGCGGCCAATTTGTTTTTGTCGACGAACGAGGCCGACGTGCGCTCAGCCTTGGGCGCAGGCGTGCCCGCCGCCCGCGTGTACCCACAAAGCGCCCGGGCATCGGCCGCGCACCCGGGCGAGGTGCGCATTGCTTTCGACGGCGACGCCGTGCTGTTTTCTGACGAAGCCGAGCGCATCTACCAGGCCCAGGGCCTGGCCGCGTTTCAAGACCATGAACGCAGCCGCGCGGCCACACCGCTGGCGCCGGGGCCTTTCAAACCGCTGCTGGAAGCCTTGCAGCGTTTGCAGCAGCAGCCGGCAGGCGGCATGCGCATTCGTACAGCGCTGGTGACGGCGCGCAGCGCGCCGGCGCATGAACGCGCCATTCGCACGCTGATGGACTGGCAGATCGAAGTGGACGAAGCCATGTTCCTGGGCGGCTTGCCCAAAGGCAGCTTCCTGCGCGAATTCGAGCCCGATTTCTTCTTCGACGATCAGACCGGCCACATCGAGAACGCCTCGCCGCATGTGCCGGCGGGGCATGTGGCGGCGGGCATCAGCAATATGAGCAGCATCAGCGACATCAGCGACATCCTCGACGTCGGCAAAGCCTGATCAGTTGCCGGTCTTGAAGTCGCCACCCCAGGCCGTGGCGATGCGGTCTGCGGTGATGTACCTGCGCCAGACCGCGTTCACCTGGTCCAGCGTGACAGCAGCCAACTGATCGTCCACCGTTTGCGACAGCGCGAACTTTCGGCCCAGGCGCAGGTTGGACACCGCCATGCTGGCCAGGGCGTCGTCCTGCGCGCGGCTCAGGCGGCGGAAGTTCAAGAGCGCGTTACGGGCCTCGGTCAATTCGGCTTGCGTGAAGCCGGCATTCAAAGAACGCGCCAGCTCTTCTTTCCACGCTGCTTCCATGCGCGCCAGGTTCTCAGGCGCAAAGCTGCCGCCGGCCACCCACTGGCTGTTCAGGTCGTTCTGACTCCAGCGCACACCTGTGCCCACGCCGTAGCTCAGGCCGTCTTTTTCGCGGATGCGCAGCCACAGCCGGCCGGTGCTGCTGGCGCCGAACATGTGGTTGGCCAGCATCAGCGCCGCGTAGTCGGGGTGGGTGTCGTTGACGGGCAGGGGCAGCGCGGCCTGGAAGGCGGCATTGGGCTTGTCTGGCGTACTGATCTGGATGCGCGGGGCCGCGGAACCTGCAGCCACCATCGGCACCAGCGGCTGCGGCACGCGCACATAGCTTTGCGGGCCGGCTGCTGGCTGCTTCCAGTCGCCGAAAGCTCCTTTCAGGGCCTGCAGTACGGCTGGTGCATCGAAGTCGCCCACGGCGGCAAATTCGGCGTGGGCCGCGCTGTAGAAACTGCGCTGGAAGGCGGCGAGCTGCGCCACCGTCACGGCTTTCACGTCGGCCTCGGTTTCTTCGAACGTGGCTTCATAGCGCAGGTCGCCGCGCGGGTAGGGGTTGCCCAGCCGGTCCAGCGCGTTGGAAGCCAGAGCGTCGGGCTCTTTCTTGCGCTGCTCGATCGATGTCAGGTACTGACGGCGCACTTCATCCAGCGCTTCAGCCGGAAAGCTGGGTGTGCGCAGCACGCGGCCCACCTGGGCCAGCACGGCGGGCAGGTTGTCGCGCACCGTGGTGATGCCCACATTCAGCGTTTGCCCACTGGCGCTGAAAGAGACCTGGGCACGCAGGCGGTCGAAGCTGTCGCTGATCTGCTGGCGCGTTTGTGCGTCTTTGCCGCTGCCGGCACCTTTGTCCAGCAAGGCGCCCGTGAGTGCGGCCACGATCTCTTTGTTGAAGAGCGATTTCTGATCGCCGTAATGCAAGGCCAGCCGCGCCTGCACCGCGCCGCCGCGCGTGGCCTTGGGCAGCAGGCCCACGCGCAGGCCGCTGGCAAGCTGGCTGGTTTGCAGCCGGGCGTCCAGATTGGCGGGCGAAGCGTCGAAGGCTTCGACCTGAACGGCAGCGGCGTCGCCACGGTAGTCCTTCAACAAGCTCGCCACGTCTACCGTGGCAGGCGCAGAGGCCCGCCGGGGCGCGTCCACGGGCTGGTAGATGGCCACGGTGCGGTTGTCGGGCACCAGATACTGCCGTGCCACGCGGTTCAGGTCGGCCAGGCTGGCGTTGCGCACCTGGTCTCGTTGCAGGAAAAACAGCCGCCAATCGCCCAGGGCGATGGCTTCGCTGAGCTGCACCCCCACCTGTTCGGGGTCGGTGTAGGCCTGTTCCCAGCCATTGAGCCACTGCCTGCGCGCACGCTCCAGCTCTTCGGGGGTGATATTGGCCATGGGCAAGCCGTCCATCACGGTGGCCATGACCTTGCGCGTGGCCTCGGGGCTCTGCCCCAGCGCCAGTTGCGCGCCCAGTACCAGGGCGCCGGGTTCGGCCAGCGCCAGCGGGTAGGCGAAGACGCTGGCCGCCAACTTCTTCTCTACCAAAGCCTTGTGCAACCGGCCGGCCGGGGCGTCGCCGAGCACCTGCCCTAGCAGCGCCACGGCAGCGTAATCCGGGCTGGCGCCTGGAGGGATGTGGTAGGCCATGTAGACCACGGGGGCGCCGCCCACGCGCTGCACGTTCACCTGCCGTTCGCCGTCTTGCGCGGTTTCCAGCGTGTAGGTGGGCTGCAGCACGCGTGCGGGCTTGGGAATGGGGCCGAAAGACTGGGCCACCCAGGCCAGCACTTGCGCGGTGTCGAACCGGCCGGCAACGATGAGGGTGGCGTTGTCGGGCTGGTAGTACTTCTTGTAGAACGCCTGCAGCTGCGCGATGTCGACGTTTTCCACGTCGCTGCGCGCGCCGATGACGCTCTTGCCGTAGTTGTGCCAATCGTACATGGCCGACATCACGCGCTGGAACAAGACGCGGCCGGGGTTGTTCTCACCGCGCTCCAGTTCGTTGCGCACCACGGTCATTTCGCTGTCCAGGTCGCTGCGGGCGATGAAGCTGTTGACCATGGCGTCAGCGCTCCAGGCCAGGTACCAGCGCAGGTTTTCTTCGCTGGCGTTGAAGCTGGCGAAGTAGTTGGTGCGGTCCCAACTGGTGGAACCGTTGTAGCGCAGACCGCGTTTGCCCAGGTCGGCCTGCACGCCCGGGTAGCTGGGCGAGCCCTTGAAGATCAGGTGTTCCAGCAAATGGGCCATGCCGGTTTCGCCGTAGCTTTCCTGGCGCGAACCGACGTGGTAGGTCAGGTTCACCGTGGTACTGGCCTTGGAGGCGTCGGGCACCAGCAGCACTTGCAGACCATTGGGCAGCCGGTATTCAGTGATGCCTTCGACCTGGGTGACTTCGTTGATCTGCCCGGGCAGCACGGTCATGGAAGCGAGGGAACGGGCGGGGGCCGGGGCGGGGGCGGGCGTCTGCGCTGTGGCAACGTTGGACAGCGCCACGAGCAGGCTGGCGAGAATGAGGGGCCTTTGTCTTGCGATTGTCATGTTAGCTTTCGCGCCTTTTGTGGAGACCGCGCCAGGCTGCGCTTTTGGAAGCCTTCCAGTTTAGGCGACCCCCTCATTCGAGGGCCCGTGGTCCCACCGACTTCATCCAGGGGTCATGACCTCCACGTAACTTACCTGCGGTGACTGTTTCAACCGCCCATCCATCTTCATTCAAGGAATCTTTCATGTCCAAGCATTCCCTCATTGCCGCCGCCCTGCTGGCCAGCGCTGCTTCCCAAATCACCGCGCAGGCGGCCTTCAGCCTGCCCAGCGCAGCCGCCACCTACACACAAAGCTTCGACAGCCTGGCCAATACGGGCACAGCCAATGCGTTCGTCAACGACAGCACCCTGGCTGGCATCAGCCTGTTCAACACGGCCAACGCGCCAGTAATCACCTACCGCGCTGATACGGGCACCAGCAACACCGGCGCTTTTTACAGCTACGGCAGCGCCGGCAGCACAGAACGCGCCCTGGGCGGCGTGGGTTCAGGCAGCTTCAGCGGCTCTATCGCCCTGGCGCTGAGCAACGACAGCGGCACAGCGTTCGACAGCTTCAGCCTGCGCTATGACGGCGAGCAGTGGCGCAACGGCGGCAACACCAATGCCAACACCATGGCTGTCGAATATGGCTTCGGCACCGCTTTCACCAGCGTCGCCTGGACAGCAGCACCCAGCCTGGGTTGGACTTCGCCTGTGATCGGCGCCACAGCGGGCGCTGTGGACGGCAACCTGGCCGGCCTGGTGGCGGGTGCCGGTGGCACAGTGATGCTCGACTGGGCCGCAGGCAGCACGCTGTGGGTGCGCTGGATCGAATCCAACGACAACGGCAGCGACCATGGCCTGGCCATCGACAACCTGAACTTCAGCGTCACTGCGGTGCCCGAACCCGGCACCACGGCCCTGCTGCTGGC
Organism: Burkholderiales bacterium; assembly: GCA_038209585.1. GTDB lineage: Bacteria > Pseudomonadota > Gammaproteobacteria > Burkholderiales > Burkholderiaceae_C > Rubrivivax. Next base: position 21,402 of record JBBQXN010000040.1, on the reverse strand, counting down.
CGGTCTGGCCGCAGTGGGCCTGCTGGCCCGCCGCCGCGCCTGAGCCGACACCCTTTCCTTTCGGAGCGAACGACGATGAATTCGATGCTGCAGCGACCCCTTTCCAGCTTCAACACCGCGCTTCTGCGCGCCCTGCCCCTGGCGCTGGCCGGGTTCGTGATGACCGGCACTGCACAAGCCGCCGTGCTCATCAGCCAGGTCTACGGCGGTGGCGGCAACGGCGGCGCCACGCTGCAGCACGATTTCATCGAGATCTTCAACAGCGGCAATGCGGCCGTGAACATCGGCGGCTGGTCGGTGCAATACGCATCGGGCACCGGCACGAGCTGGCAGTTCACTGCCATTCCTGCCGGCACGAGCCTGGCGCCGGGCAGATACTTCCTTGTCCGCCAGGCGCAGGGCGCAGGCGGCACGGTGCCTGTGAATGGCGACATCGCCGGCACCATCGCCATGGGCGCAGCCAATGGCAAGGTGGCGCTCAGCAATACCAGCGCAGCACTTTCCGGCAATCCACCCACTGGCGCCAGCGTGCTGGACATCGTCAGCTACGGCTCTGCCACGCCCACCGAAGGCACGCCCACGGGGGCGCTGTCTTCCACCACCGCGGCGCTGCGAAAGGCCGGCGGTTGCACCGACACCAACGACAACAGCGCCGACTTCACGGTCGAAGCACCCAACCCGCGCAATGGCACGGCGCCTGCCAATACCAACTGCGAAGGCGGTGGCGGCCCGGGCCCCCTGCCTGAGCCCGTGGCACGCACGATCCCGGCCATTCAGGGCAGCGGCGCTGTCAGCCCCTTCGCCGGCAGCCTGGTCGTCACCACAGGCGTGGTCACCAAGCTGCTGAGCAACGGCTTCTTCATTCAAGACCCGGTGGGCGACGGCAACGCGGCCACCAGCGACGGCATCTTCGTTTTCACCTCTGCCGCACCGCCGGCTGCTGCTGCAGTGGGCAGCCTGGTCAGCGTGACGGGCACCGTGCTGGAATTCAGCAGTGGCGCCGGCACAGCCGCCACACCGCTGACGCAGATTGGCGGCAGCCCCACGGTCGCCCTGCTGGGCAGCGGCTCGGCGATCACCTCCGTGGCCATCACCCTGCCGGTGGCTGAAGGCGACAGCCTGGAGCGCTTCGAGGGCATGCTGGTCAGCATCAGCAGCGCCATGACGGTGCAGCAAAACTTCTTCCAGGCCCGCTTCGGCCAACTCACCCTGGGCGTGGGCCGGCACGAAACACCGACCAACCGCTTCCGGCCCGGTGCCCAAGCCAACGCACTGGCAGAGCAACAAGCGCGCAGCCGCGTGTTGCTGGACGACAGCAGCTCGGCACAGAACCCCAGCCCCACGCCTTACTTAGGTGGCAACGGCCTGCCGCGCGCCGGCGATACGGTGAGCAACCTGGTAGGCGTGCTCGACTTCGGCCTGGCCTCTTCCAGCGCCAGCGGTCCGGGCCTTTACCGGCTGCAACCCACTGCCGCGCCGGTGTTTGCAGCTGCCAACCCGCGCACGGCAGCACCCGCACCCGTCGGCGGCAACGTCAAGCTCAGCGCCATGAACGTGCTGAACTACTTCACCACCTTCACCAATGGCGGCACAGCCAGCGGGCAGACAGGCCAGGGCTGCAGTCTGGGCGGTTCGGTCACGGCCGGTAACTGCCGAGGTGCGAACAACCTGGCTGAATTCCAGCGCCAGCAAGCCAAGATCGTGCTGGCCCTGGCCGGCCTGAATGCCGACGCCGTGGGCCTGATGGAAATTCAGAACAACGGCAACGCGGCCGCGCAGAACCTGGTGGATGCGTTGAACGCTCAAGTGGGTGCCGGCACTTACGCCACGGTGGAGCTGCCAGCGCAAACCACGGGCACCGACGCCATCCGCGTGGCCATGATCTACAAGCCCGCGCGTTTGACGGCAGTGGGCCTGCCACTGAGCGACCCCGACCCCGTCAACAGCCGCCCGACTCTGGCGCAGACCTTCACGGCCGCCAACGGCGAGAAGTTCAGCCTGGTCGTGAACCACCTCAAGAGCAAGGGCAGCTGCCCGTCGCCCAGCGACCCCGACGCCCCCGGCAACGTGGACAGCGGTGACGGCCAGGGCTGCTGGAACCTGCAGCGCACGCAGCAGGCCCAGCGCCTGCGCACCTTCGTGGCCCAGGTGCAGACTGCCAGCGGCAGTGCTGATGCCGTGCTGGTGGGCGACATGAACGCCTATGGCCAGGAAGACCCGATCTTCGAGCTGACCGGCAACGGCTATGTCGACGAAGCGTTGCGCCGCAACCCGTTTGCCTATGGCTACGTGTTCGACGGCAAAGCAGGCCGCCTGGACTACGCCCTGAGCACGGGCGCCATGTCGCCCAAGATCACGGGCGCAGCGGCCTGGCACATCAACGCCGACGAGCAGGTGTCTTACGACTACAACCTGGAATTCAAGGCGCCGCTGACCACCTGCGGCGGCATGTTGTGCCCGGCCGACCCGTACAACGCCGACCCCTACCGTTCTTCAGACCACGACCCGCTGCTGATCGGCCTGGACCTGTACAAGACCGTGGTGGCCACCACCGTGCGCGAGCTGCTGGCCGGCACAGCGGGTGCAGACCGCTTCGTCTTCAGCAGCGTGCTGCAAGGCGGCGACTCGATCTTCGGCTTTCAGAGCGGCATCGACCAGATCGTGGTGAAGGACATCCTGCGCGGCGTCGGCCGCAGTGCCGTCGCCGACCCGCTGGGCGGGGGCTTCATCACCTGCGTGGCCTCACGCCGCGGTGCGGTCATCGGCATCGACACCGACGGCACAGCGGGCAGCCTGCCATCGCGCGCCCTGGTACAGCTGAATGGGTTGACTTGCGCCGAGGTGATGACCCTGCAGAACTTCGTCGTACGCTGAAAAACGCCCGCGACCTCAACCCGAGAAACGAACCATGCGTCTCATCAAGAACTTCAGCGCCTGCGCTGTCCTGAGTCTGGCCAGCCTGGCCGCCCAAGCCGGCGAATTCAGCTTCGAGGGCTTGCTGGCCGACGGGCCGCTGGCCGGCCTGTCTTTCAGCGGCAGCTACACCGTCGATACCAGCAGCCTCACGCCGGGCATCGACACCGAACTGCCGCTCACCAGCTTCAGCATGCTGCTGGGCACGGCCAGCTACACGCTGGCCACGGCTGATTTCGCGCCTACCGCCGTCTATGCCCAGGGCCAGTTCGTCGGCTTGTCGTATGTGGATGCAGATTCCGTCAACTTGACACTGCGCCCGCAAGTCGCCTTCGTGCCCGGCTTCGATTTCTTCGCCGATGCCTACATCGCGTATGTCACCACGCCCGACCTGGGCGGCATCGATTCAGGCTTCGGCAGCTACACCGTGGCCGTGGTGCCTGAACCCGCCAGCGTGGCGCTATGGCTGGCGGGGCTGGCCGGCATCGCCGGGGCTACCCGCAGCGCCCGCAACCGGCGGCTCCAGCAGCACCTCTGAAGGCGGCTTGGGCTCGGGCATGGGCGGCAGGATCAGCAGCGATGCCAGTTCCCCGTACATCGGCGGCGACACCATGCGCGACAGGCCGCTGGCCAGCAGTGCGCAGGCCATCAGGCTCAGCACCATCGCCTGCCCGGCCACCATGTCCATGATGATGATGAAGGCCGTCATCGGGCCCTGCGTGGTGGCGGCCAGGAAGCTGACCATGCCCAGGGCGATGAGCGGAATGGCCAGCTCGCGGCTGACGCCAGTGAGCATCGCGATGTCGTGGCCGATGCCCGCGCCCACGGCAATCGAGGGCGCGAAGACGCCGGCCGGCACGCCCGTCCAGGCCGTGAGCCAGGTGGCGCAGAACTTCAGCAGCGTGTAGACAACGGGCAGGTCGGCCTGGCCTTCCAGCAACGCCCGCGTGGGCACATCGCCGGCGCCGGCCGTGGCGCCATTGGTCACCAGGCCGATCACCGCGACGCCTAAAGCGCAGCCCGCAGCAAAGCGCAGCGGGTACGTGCGGCGCCAGGCGCAGAACACGTCGGGCATGCCGCGTACCGAACTCACCATCAGGCGCGAGAACAGCCCGCCCGCCAGCCCGGCCACCACGGCCACCAGCAGCCCGGGGCCGAGCAGGGACCAGTTCAGCGTCTGCACGCTCAAGCGGCCGAAATAGGTGAGGTTGCCGAACACCGACACCGCCACCAGGCCGGCCACCAGGATGCTGACGATCATCAAGGCGCTGGTGGACATGGCGCGCCTGCGCGACAGCTTTTCCAGCGCGAAGATGATGCCGCCCAGCGGCGTGTTGAAAGCCGCGGCGATGCCCGCGGCCGCGCCGGCCACCATCAGGTCGTGCGCATCGATGCCCGAATCCTTGGACAACCAGCGCCGGGCATGCACCATGATTCCTGCCCCCACCTGCACCGTGGGGCCCTCGCGCCCCATCGACAAACCGGCCAGCAGCCCCGCCGTCACGAGCCAGATCGAGTGCATGGACACGCGCAGCGACACCAGCCAATGGCGCTGCGCTTCAGGCAACCCTTCGTCCAGCGCACGGATGACGCGCGGGATGCCCCCGCCCAGAGCCGAAGGCGCATAGCGCCTACCCACCCACAGGATGGCCACGGTGATGGCGGGGGTCCACAGCAGCATGGCGTACGGTGACCAGACGCTCGAGACGCGCAGGCTGTCGTGGGTGTGGCTGGCCCACTCGGAAACGAGCGTGAACAGCACCACCACCAGGCCGGTGATGACGGCATACCCCAGCACGACCGCGCGATCTATCCACTGCCGACCGAGCACCAGCTCGTCGCGCAGATTGCGCCAGAAGTCTTGCTCCACGTTTCGCATGGGCGCGACCATAGCAGCCGGTGAGCCTGTTTCTTTCGATCTGAGGCGACTTCAGGCGCGCCAGCCGCGCAGGCTTTGCAGGTCCAGCACGCGCACGCCGCCGTATTCCACGCGGATCACGCCGGCCGCCTGCAGAGTGTTCAACGCTTCGTTCACGCGCTGCCGGCCCAGGCCCACCAAGTAGCCCAGTTCCTGCTGCGTGATGCGCAGCACCTCGCCCACGCCGGGGTAGAGAACGGGGTGGAACAGGGCTGCCAGGCTGCGCGCCACGCGCGCGTCGGGTTGCGACAGGCGGTCGATCTCGCGCGCGGCGATGAACTGGCCCAGACGTTCGTTCAACTGGTTCATGACGAAGCGGTTGAAGCCGATGCTGCGGTCCAGCAACCAGTCGAAGCTGGCCACCGGGATACCGGCCACCACGCTTTTGCGCAAAGCCTGGATGTTGTAGCGGTAGGCCTCGTGCTTGAGCACCGTGCCTTCGCCGAACCAGCCGCCGGGTGGCACGCCGGTGAAGGTGATGGGGATGCCGCCGGCGCTGGATTGGCTGTCGTTGCTCATCTTCAGCAAGCCGTCGATGACGCCGAACCAGTAGGTCACGGGCTTGCCCACCCGGCACAGCAATTCGCCGGCGGCCACATCGACCACGCGCATTTCAGCGGCGATCTGCGCGCGTTCGGCGGCGTCCAGCCGCGCCAGCCAGGGAATCTGCGCCAGGTCGGAAGCGCTGGCGCTGCGGGCATGCGTGCTGCGCACGCGCTGGGCGCGGGCGACTGAAGGAAGGCCGGGCGTGGGCATCGGGAATGTTGGGCGCCACCTTGAGGGAAATGCCTGTCAGTGCGAACCACTAGATTGTCGTCAGAACGACAGGCAGGCGTCAAAGTCGTGCCCAGAATCAAGCGGTGATGTCGACTTTTCCTCAACTGTTGCTGGACCATGCTGTGAAGCGGCCACAAGCCGCAGCGCTGCGCGAGAAGGTTTACGGTATCTGGCAGACCACCACCTGGGCCGACTTGGCCACGCTGGTGCAGCGACTGGCTTGCGGGCTGGCGCAGGCCGGCGTTCAGCCGGGCGAGCACATCGTCGTCGTCGGCGACAACCGGCCGCGCCTCTACGCCACCATGTTGGCAGCGCAGTCGCTGGGGGCCATTCCTGTGCCGCTGTACCAGGACGCGGCTTCCACGGAGTACGTCTTCCCCATCAACAACGCCGGCGTGCGCTGGGCCGTGGTGGAAGACCAGGAGCAGGTCGACAAGCTGCTGGAATTGCGCAGCGAATGCCCGGCCCTGGAACGCATCTGGTTCGACGACGCGCGCGGTCTGCGTGCCTACGACGAACCGGGCCTGGCCCCCCTGGACGCGCTGCTGGCAGCAGGTGATGCGCACCACGCCGCGCACCCCAAGCTGTTCACTGACGCCGTAGCACACGGGCAGCCCGGCGACGTGGCCGCCATGTTCTTCACCAGTGGCACCACAGGCAAGCCCAAGGGCGTGGTGCATACCCACCACAGTCTGCTGGACCGTGCGCAAGCCGGCCAGCGCTTCGACAAGCTCACGGCCAACGAAGAAGTGCTGGCCTACATGCCGCTGGCCTGGATCGGCCAGAACATCTTCAGCTACGCGCAGTGGCTGGCCTGCGGCTATGTGGTCAATTGCCCTGAGAGTGCCAGCACGGTGATGATCGACCTGAAAGAGATCGGGCCGACCTACTACTTCGCCCCGCCGCGCGTGTTCGAGGGCCTGCTCACCAGCGTGATGATCCGCATGGAAGACGCCGGCAGCATCAAGCGCTGGCTGTTCACGCGCCTCATGGATGTAGCGCGCCGGGTTGGGCCGGCGCGCATGGACGGCAAGCCGCTGGCGTTGATGGACAGCTTGGCCTACGCCCTGGGCGACCTGCTGATCTACGGCCCCCTGCGCAACACCCTGGGTTTCAGCCGCGTCCGCGTGGCCTACACCGCTGGCGAGGCCATCGGACCCGACCTGTTCGTCTTCTACCGCAGCATCGGCATCAATCTCAAACAGCTCTACGGATCGACCGAGACTGCCGTGTTCGTGTGCCTGCAGCCCGACCACGAAGTCAAGGCCGACACAGTGGGCGTGCCCATCGATGGCGTGGAAATCAAGGTCAGCGAAAGCGGTGAAATCCTGGTGAAGACGCCCGGCTTGCTGAAGGCTTACTACAAGAACCCCGAAGCCACGGCCGAAGTACTGGACGCCGATGGCTGGTACCGCACCGGAGATGCCGGCTTTCTGGACGCCAGCGGCCACCTGAAGATCATCGACCGCGCCAAAGACGTGGGCAAGCTCGGCGGCGGCGTCAACGACGGCGCGTTGTTCGCGCCCAAGTACGTCGAGAACAAGCTGAAGTTCTTTCCTTTCATCAAGGAAGCGGTGGCCTTCGGCAACCAGCGCGAACAGGTCTGCGCTTTCGTCAACATCGACTTCGATGCCGTGGGCAACTGGGCCGAGCGGCGCAACCTGTCCTACGCAGGCTACGCCGACCTGGCAGCCAAACCCGAGGTGCTGGAACTGATGCGCAACTGCGTGGAGAAGGTCAACGCCGACCTGGCCGCCGACCCGATGCTGGCCGGCAGCCAGATCGGCCGTTTCCTGGTGTTGCACAAAGAGCTGGATGCCGACGACGGCGAACTGACGCGCACGCGGAAGGTTCGGCGCGGCACCATTGGCGAGAAATACGGCGTGCTCGTTGACGCGCTGTACGGCGGCCGAACCGAACAGTTCATTGAAACCGCGGTCAGCTTCGAGGACGGGCGCACGGGCAGCGTCAGCGCCACGCTGAAGATCAGCGATGCCAAGGTGTTCCCGGCAGTGAAGGCCGCCGCATGAACTTGCTGGAGGTCAAAGACATCAGCCTGCGCTTCGGCGGCGTGAATGCGCTGGCCGACATCAGCTTCGACGTCATCGAACACGAGGTTCGCGCCATCATCGGCCCCAACGGGGCGGGCAAGAGCAGCCTGCTCAATTGCATCAACGGTGTCTACACGCCGCAGCAAGGAACGATCAGCCTGCGCGGGCAGACCTTCAGCCACATGAACAGCCGCCAGGTGGCTGAAATGGGCGTGGCGCGCACCTTCCAGAACCTGGCGCTGTTCAAGGGCATGAGCGTTCTGGACAACATCATGACCGGGCGCAACCTGCGCATGAAGACCAACCTCTTCCAACAGGCTTTCCGCGGCTTGGGTGGCTTTGGCTTGGGCGCTGCAGAGCGCGAGGAAACCGAACACCGCGAAGTGGTCGAGAAGATCATCGACTTCCTTGAAATTCAGGCGTACCGAAAGACGCCCGTGGGCAGGCTGCCCTACGGCCTGCAAAAGCGCGTGGACCTGGGCCGCGCACTGGCCATGGAGCCGCAACTGCTGCTGCTGGACGAACCCATGGCCGGCATGAACGTAGAAGAGAAGCAGGACATGAGCCGCTACATCCTGGACGTCAACGAAGAGTACGGCTGCACCATCGTGCTCATCGAACACGACATGGGCGTGGTCATGGACATCAGCGACCGCGTGGTGGTGCTGGACTACGGCAAGAAGATCGGCGACGGCACGCCGGCCGAAGTGCGCGCCGACCCCGAAGTCATCCGTGCCTATCTCGGCACCAGCCACTAAAAGGCCAGGCGCCATGGGATTCTTCATCGAGGCACTCATCGGCGGCATCATGGCTGGCGTGCTCTATTCGCTGATTGCGCTGGGCTTCGTGCTCATCTTCAAGGCCAGCGGCGTCTTCAATTTCGCGCAAGGCGCGATGGTGCTGTTCGCTGCGCTGGCCATGGCGCGCTTCTCTGAATGGTTCCCCGCGCTGCTGGGCTTCGACAACAAGCTGCTGGGCAATCTGCTGGCGTTTGCCGCGGCCATGGTGCTGATGGTGGGCGTGGCCTGGGTCATCGAACGCTGGGTGCTGCGCAAGCTGGTGAACCAGGAAGGCATCACGCTGCTGATGGCCACGCTGGGCATCGCGTACTTCCTCGATGGCTTCGGCCAGACCTTGTTCGGCAGCGAGATCTACAAGATCGACATCGGTCTGCCCAAAGAACCGATGTTCCTGCTGCAGGACAGCTTTCAGGGCGGCATTCTCGTGAGCAAGGAAGACCTGTATGCCGCCGGTATTGCTGCGGCCTTGGTCATCGGCTTGTCGATCTTCTTTCAGTACACCAGCACCGGCCGTGCGCTGCGCGCCGTGGCCGACGACCACCAGGCCGCGCAGAGCATCGGCATCCCGCTGTCGCGCATCTGGGTCATCGTCTGGTCGGTGGCGGGCTTCGTCGCCCTGGTGGCCGGGATGATCTGGGGCAGCAAGCTGGGCGTGCAGTTTTCGCTTTCGCTGGTGGCCTTGAAAGCGCTGCCGGTGGTCATCCTGGGTGGCCTGACCAGCGTGCCCGGCGCCATCATCGGCGGGCTGATCATCGGCGTGGGCGAGAAGCTGTCCGAGGTTTATGCAGGCCCCTACCTGGGCGGCGGCATCGAGATCTGGTTCGGCTATGTGCTGGTGCTGTTCGTCCTGCTGGTGCGCCCGCAAGGCCTGTTCGGCGAAAAGATCATTGACCGGGTATGAAATCGTGTCCCCAAGCTCGCTAGCGCTCGCTACCCCCCGAGGGGGCCGTACGCCCACGGCCCGGCGGAGCCGGTTCCGTGGCGGGAAGCTTGGTTCCAGCCCGGCCATGTGGGGCAACTGACATGCTGTATCGCGAAAACGGCCAGTTCAAGACTTCGTATGCGAAAGACCAGCAGGTCTTCGCGATACGGCAAGACCGCATCGGCATCTGGCTGCTGCTGGCCTTTGCCGTCATCGGCGTGCCACTTCTGGCCGACGAATATGCGTTTCGCGCCATCCTCATTCCATTCCTCATCCTCTCGCTGGCCGCGCTGGGGCTGAACATCCTGGTGGGCTATTGCGGGCAGGTATCGCTGGGCACGGGCGCGTTCATGGCGGTGGGGGCGTACGCGGCCTACAACTTCATGGTGCGCATCGACAGCATGCCGTTGCTGGCCGCCATTCTGCTGGGCGGGTGCTGCGCCACCGTGGTGGGCGTGCTGTTCGGTTTGCCCAGCCTGCGCATCAAGGGCCTGTACCTGGCCGTGGCCACGCTGGCAGCGCAATTTTTTGTCGACTGGGCTTTCCTGCGCATTTCCTGGTTCACCAACAACTCGTCCTCGGGTGCGGTGTCGGTCAGCGGGCTGAACATGTTCGGCATCGCCATCGACACGCCGCTTGAAAAGTATTTGATGTGTCTGAGCTTCCTCATCGTCTTCGCCTGGATGGCGAAGAACCTGGTGCGCGGCCACATCGGCCGCGAATGGATGGCCATCCGCGACATGGACGTGGCAGCAGCCGTCATCGGCATCCGGCCCGTTCACGCCAAGCTCACGGCCTTCGCCGTCAGCAGTTTCTTCGTCGGCGTGGCGGGGGCGCTGTGGGGCTTCGTGCATCTGGGTTCATGGGAGCCCGCCGCATTCAGCATCGACCGCAGTTTCCAGCTGCTGTTCATGATCATCATTGGCGGCCTGGGCTCGATCATGGGCAGCTTCTTCGGCGCTGCATTCATCGTCATGCTGCCGATCTTCCTCAACCAGTTCCTACCCGCGCTCGGCAACCTGGTGGGCGTGTCCATCAGTACTGCGGGCGTGGCCCATACCGAACTGATGATCTTCGGCGCGTTGATCGTTTTCTTTCTGATCGTGGAACCGCACGGCCTGGCGCGACTTTGGTCCACCGCCAAGGAAAAGATGCGGCTGTGGCCCTTCCCTCACTGAGTTCACTGAGCACCCCTAGGAGACTATTCACCATGAAGATCAACACACTGGCTCTGGCCGCCACATTGGCCGCTGCAGCCTTCAGTTCTGCGCCGGCCGCATATGCGCAGGAAAAGGTTCAGTTCTTTCCCAGCCTGACCGGCCGCACCGGCCCGGTGGCCCCCAACGCCACACCGTTTGCCAACGGTTATGCCGACTACATGAAGCTGGTGAATGTGCGCGGCGGCATCAATGGCGTGAAGACGCTGGTGGAGGAATGCGAAACCGCCTACGCCACCGACCGCGGCGTGGAATGCTACGAGCGTCTGAAGAACAAGCATGGCGGGGCCACGGTGTTCCAGCCCCTGTCCACAGGCATCACCTTTGCGCTGACAGAGAAGATTCCGGCCGACAAGATTCCGATGATCACTTCGGGCTATGGCCGCAGCGACAGCCAGGACGGCGGCGTGTTCAAGTGGAACTTTCCGCTCATCGGCCACTACTGGGTGGCCGGCGACACGGTGTTGCAGCACATCGCCAAGACGCAAGGCGGCTGGGACAAGATGAAGGGCAAGAAGGTCGCCGTCGTTTACCACGACAGCCCCTTCGGCAAGGAGCTGCTGCCCATCGTGCAAGAGCGCAGCAAGATGCATGGCTTCGAGCTGCAACTGCTGCCCGTGCCGGCACCCGGCGTCGAGCAAAAAGCGATCTGGCTGCAAGTGCGCCAGCAGCGCCCGGACTTCGTCGTGATGCAGACCTGGGGCGTGATGACGGCCACCGCCATCAAGGAAGCCGTAGCCACCGGCTACCCGCGCGAGAAGATGTTCGGTACCTGGTGGAGCGGGGCCGAGCCCGACCTGCGCGACATCGGCGCCGGCGCCAAGGGCTACAGCGCCGTGATGATGCAGCACGGTGCGGAGCCGAATTCAGCCGTGGTCAAGGAAATCCTCGACAAGGTACATGCCAAGGGTCAGGGCACGGGCCCGAAGGACGAAGTGGGTCAGGTGCTGTACATGCGCGGCGTGGTGGGCGCCATGCTGGCTGTTGAAGGCGTGCGTGCGGCGCAAGAGCGTTATGGCAAGAACAAGGTGATGACGGGCGAGCAGGCGCGCTGGGGCTACGAAAATCTGAACCTGACGCAAGCCAAACTGGACGCCCTTGGCTTCAAGGGCGTGATGCGCCCGGTTTCCACCAGCTGTTTCGACCATATGGGCTCGGCTTGGGCCCGCGTGCACACCTGGGACGGCGAGAAGTTCACCTGGGCTTCCGATTGGCTGCAGGCTGATGAACAGATCATCAAGCCCCTGGTGCGCGCATCGGCCGAGAAATACGCTGGCGAAAAGAAGCTCACGCGCCGCGATCCCAAAGATTGCGAGTGATGACCCACCCCTGCAGCGGCTGGCGCCGTGCCCCTTTAACGGGGCCGCACCTGTGGCCCGGTAAAGCCGGTTCAGCGGCCCGTACTTGAAAGCGCGTGCCAGATGAGTACGCCACTACTTCAGGTCAGCGGCATCGAGGTGATCTACAGCCACGTCATCCTGGTGCTGAAGGGCGTGAGCCTGCAGGTGCCCGACGGCGGTGTGGTGGCCTTGCTGGGCGGCAACGGCGCCGGCAAGACCACCACGCTGCGTGCCATCAGCAACCTGCTGCAGGCCGAGCGCGGAGAGGTCACCAAAGGCAGCATCGAACTGCGCGGTGAGCGCACCGCCGGCTTGAGCACCAGTGAGATGGTCAACCGTGGCGTGGTGCAGGTGATGGAAGGCCGGCACTGCTTTGCGCATTTGACGATCGAAGAGAACTTGCTGACCGGCGCCTACACGCGGCGCGACGGCAAGGCCGCAGTGGCCGCCACGCTGGAGAAGGTCTACAACTACTTTCCGCGGCTGAAAACAAGGCGCGGCAGCCAGGCGGCCTACACCAGCGGCGGCGAACAGCAGATGTGCGCCATCGGCCGCGCCTTGATGGCCAACCCGCGCATGGTGCTGCTGGACGAGCCCAGCATGGGCCTGGCGCCGCAGATCGTCGAAGAAGTGTTCGAGATCGTGAAAGACCTGAACCAGCGCGAACGCGTCACCTTCCTGCTGGCCGAGCAGAACACCCACATGGCCCTGCGCTATGCCGACCAGGGCTACATCCTGGAAAGCGGCCGCATCGTCATGGAAGGCACGGCTGCTGCGTTGCGCGAGAACGAAGACGTGAAAGAGTTCTACCTGGGCATGGGCGCTGGTGACAGGCAGAGCTTCAAGGACGGCAAGAGCTACAAGCGCCGCAAGCGCTGGTTGTCATGAGTGAAGCTGACGACAACGGCGCTTTTGGATTCGCTGTGCCGCTGTTCAACGCGGCTGCCGCATTGCAACGCGTACAGCGCGAGATGCGCGCCATGGGACTGGCGGAGCGCGCAGGCGACTTCGAGCGTCGCGGCGTGCGCATTGCGCGCGCCGCGCTCGAAGGCGGGAAGCTGCAAGTTGCCGTGGTGAAGAAGCCCAGCCGCAACAGCCCGGAGTGGCAGACACGCAGCCTCGCCAATGACGCCGATGTGCGCCAGTTTTGCGCCAAATTGAAGCAGCAGCTCGCCGCCTGGAGCGACAACGATGACTGACTTTTACGACGCCCTGGAAACACGCGACCCTGCAGTGCGCGAAGCCACCTTGATGGCGGCACTTCCGGAGCAGCTACGCGCCGCGCAGGCCCTGCCTGGGTGGGCAGCAGCGCTGGCTGGCGTCGACCCCGAGACGGTATGCACGCGCGCCGCGCTGCAGCAACTGCCCGTGCTGCGCAAGTCGGACCTGCTGGCGCGCCAGCAAGCGGCGCGGGCAGAGCCGCGTGCACGCGACCCCTTCGGCGGCTTGTCGGCCATTGGCTGGCCGGCGATTGGCTGGCCGGCAATATGCGTGCTGCGCCCGGCCCGGCGCGTTTTCCAATCTCCTGGCCCGATCTACGAACCCGAGGGCCCGGCACCCGACTACTGGCGCATGGCGCGCGCCTTGTTCGCCGCCGGCGTGCGCGCAGGCGACCTGGTGCACAACAGCTTCAGCTACCACCTGACACCCGCCGGCTCGATGATGGAAACCGGCGCGCATGCGCTAGGTTGCACGGTCTTCGCGGGCGGCGTGGGCAACACCGAGCTGCAACTGCAGGCCATGCAGGACCTGCAGCCCCAGGCCTATGCAGGTACGCCCAGCTTTCTGCGCATCCTGCTTGAGAAAGCCGATGAGCAAGGCGTGGCGTTGCCCGGCTTGCGCAAGGCCCTGGTCAGCGGCGAGGCCTTCCCAGCTGCTCTGCGCGACTGGCTGGCCGGGCGCGGCGTGCAGGCCTTCCAGTGCTACGCCACAGCCGATCTGGGCCTGATCGCTTACGAGACCTCAGCGCGCGAAGGCCTGGTCACAGACGAGGGTGTGATCCTGGAAATCGTGCGCCCCGGCACTGGCGACCCCGTTCCTGAAGGCGAGGTAGGCGAAGTCGTGGTCACCACGCTGCAGGCCGACTACCCGCTGCTTCGTTTCGGGACAGGCGACATGAGCGCCGTGCTGCCTGGCCCGTGCCCCAGCGGGCGCAGCAACCAGCGTATTCGCGGCTGGCTGGGCCGCGCCGACCAGACAGCCAAGGTGCGCGGCATGTTCGTGCACCCTGGCCAGGTGGCGGCTGTGCTGAAGCGCCATCCTGAACTGGGTCGGGCACGGCTGGTGGTGCAAGGCGAGATGGCCAATGACCGCATGACCCTGCATGCCGAATGCACATCCACCGCCGAGGGCCTGGCTGCAGCCGTCGCGCAGAGCCTGCGCGAAGTGACGAAACTGCGTGGCGAAGTCGTGCTGCAGGCGTCTGGCAGTCTGCCTAACGACGGCAAGTTGATCGACGACCAGCGCAAGTTCGACTGAACGGCGTGAATTGAGTGGCGCTCCCTTCGCAGGGATTACGTAGTTACCACGTACCAAGTCCCCTGGTCGGGAACTAGGATGCGGCCGCCCCCTGACTTCCATTCAACCGTGTTCGGAGACAAGTACATGTTCAAGAAACCCCTGCTCGCCCTGAGCCTGACCGTGCTGGCTGGCGCGGCTTTGGCCTACCCCGACAAGCCGATCACCCTGGTCGTGCCTTTCGCCGCTGGCGGCCCTACCGACAAGGTGGCCCGTGACCTGGGCGAAGTGCTGCGCAAAGGTCTGAACAACCAGACGGTGATCATCGAAAACGTAGGTGGCGCCGGCGGCACGCTGGGTGCTGCCAAGGTGGCCAAAGCGGCGCCAGACGGCTACACCCTGCTGCTGCACCACATCGGCATGGCCACCAGCCCGGCGCTGTACCGCAAGATGCCGTACGACACGCTGAACGACTTCGAGTACATCGGCATGATCAACGAAGTGCCGATGACCTTGATCGGGCGCTCCACGCTGCCGGCCAACAACTACGCCGAGCTCATGACCTGGCTGCAAGCCAACAAGGGCAAGATCAACCTGGCCAACGCCGGACTGGGCGCGGCGTCGCACCTGTGCGGCCTGCTGTTCCAGCAGGGCACTCAGATCGACATGACCACTGTGCCGTACAAGGGCACGGCACCGGCCATGACCGACCTGCTGGGCGGCCAGGTGGACCTGATGTGCGATCAGACCACCAACACCACAAGCCAGATCGAAGCCGGCAAGGTCAAGGCTTATGCCGTGACGACGATGAAGCGGCTGACCACGCCTGCGCTGGCCAAGCTGCCGACGCTGGACGAATCTGGCATCAAGGGCTTCAACGTGTCGATCTGGCATGCCATGTACGCACCGAAGGGTACGCCCAAGGCCGTGATCGATCAGGTGAACGCAGCAATGCGCGGCGCGCTGAAAGACCCGGAATTCATCAAGCGCCAGGAAGCCCTGGGTGCTGTCGTGATCACCGACGGCCGCTTGAACGGTGCCGAGCACAAGAAGTTCGTCGAGTCCGAGATGGTCAAGTGGGGTTCTGCCATCAAGTCAGCCGGCCAGTATGCCGACTGAACGCTGACTGAGTTCCCTCCGTTCAAGCTCAGCGAATCGTCAGCGGAATGGTCACCGGGCCATCGTTGACCAAAGCCACCTGCATGTCTGCGCCGAATTCACCGGTCTGCACCTGCGGGTGGCGGTTTCGCGCCAAGGCAACCACTTCTTGAAACAGACCTGAGCCCAGTGCTGCCGGGGCAGCGCCCTTGAAGCCGGGCCGATTTCCCTGACTGGTGTCTGCGGCCAGGGTGAACTGCGAAACGAGCAGTAGCCCGCCGCCCACGTCCTGCAGGCTGAGGTTCATCTTGCCCGCCTTGTCGGCAAAGATGCGCAGCTTGAGCAATTTGTCGACGAGCCTGGCGGCTTGCACCGAGGTGTCAGTCGGCTCGGCGCACACCAAGACCAGCAAGCCCGGGCCGATGGCGCCCACCGTGATCCCGCCTACGTCGACCTGCGCGCGCAACACGCGCTGCAGCAGTGCCAACATCAGGCGCTCAATCAGGCGCTCAGCGTGACCCGCGCGAACTTGCGCTTGCCAACCTGCACGACGAAGGTGCCGGGCGAGACCTTCAGCGCCTTGTCGCTGACAACGCTGCCGTCTATGCGCACGCCACCTTGTTCGACCAGGCGCAGCGCTTCACTGCTCGAAGGCGCCAGACCCGCTTGCTTGAGCAGGGCGCCGATGGCCAGCGGGCCACCGCTGAGCGCCACCGCTGCTACCTCGTCGGGCACCCCACCGGCCGCGCGGCGCTGAAAGTCTTCTTCGGCCGCTAACGCTGCCGCCGCACCATGGAAGCGCGCCGTGATTTCATGCGCCAGCATCACTTTGGCGTCTTTGGGGTTGCGGCCAGACCCGACCTCGCTTCGCAAGGCTGCGATGTCGGCCTCCGGCCTGAAACTGAGCAAGGTGAACCACTTCCACATCTGCACGTCGCTGATGCTCAGAACTTTGGCGAACATGCTGTTGGCGGGCTCGGTGATGGCGATGTAATTGCCCTTGCTCTTGGACATCTTGTCCACCCCGTCCAAGCCTTCCAGTAACGGCATAGTCAGCACACACTGCGGTTCTTGGCCATATTCTTGCTGCAAGGCGCGGCCAACCAGCAGGTTGAACTTCTGGTCAGTGCCACCCAGTTCCAGGTCGCTCTTCAACGCCACCGAGTCGTAGCCCTGCATCAGCGGGTACAGCAACTCATGCACGCTGATGGGGTTGCCGGCCTTGAAACGCTTGGTGAAATCGTCGCGCTCCAGCATGCGCGCCAGCGTGTACTTGGCGGCCAGCTCGATCATGCCGCGAGCGCCCAGGGGGTCGCTCCACTCGCTGTTGTATCGAATCTCGGTGCGCGCCGGGTCCAGCACCAGGCTGGCCTGGGCGTAGTAGGTCTGGGCGTTGGCTTGAATCTGCTCGCGCGTCAGCGGTGGGCGCGTGGCGTTGCGGCCCGACGGGTCGCCGATCATCGACGTGAAGTCGCCGATGAGGAAGATCACCGTGTGCCCCAGGTCTTGCAACTGGCGCATTTTGTTCAGCACCACGGTGTGGCCGATGTGGATGTCGGGCGCCGTCGGGTCCAGGCCCAGTTTGATGCGCAAGGGCTGGCTGCTGGCCTGCGAACGCTGTAGCTTGCGCACCCATTCAGCTTGCGGCAGCAGTTCTTCACAGCCGCGCAAGGAAACGGCCAGCGCGTGACGCACCTCGTCCGTCAGAGGTGCAGGTGGCGACGCGGGCGAGGGCAAATCCGGGGTGGCAAGGGTCGAAGTCATGAAACAGTCATCACTGGGCTTGGTTTTCCCGGGGGGAAGCCCCCAGCGCTTGGCTATACTTGGCCCTCATTCGTGGGGGTAGGCGCATGGCTTATTTGTGCCCCCGTACGGCAACTGATTCTAGGCGGGGCCTTTACCGACCCCGCCGCATCCCCGCGGTTCTGCAACTCTGCACCCGCCTTTCAGAGTGAGTCTTGAATCCACCACGCAAGGCGTCTTGCACCGGCTGAGTGCATTCGCGCACCGGTTCCGTCTGAGCATCATTGCCGGCAGCGTCGCGTTGCTCAGCGGCTTCACGATCACGGCGGTGGCCATTGCGCCGCTGGCGCCCGACGCCAGCGAACTGCCGCGCCGCCTGATCAACCAAGCGGTACAGCCGCTGGATATCGCCAGCCAGATCGAAGCGTTGGCGGCCCAGGGCCTGGTCCTGCGCCGCACCGACGTCACACGATCCAGCGACACATCAGACAGCTTGCTGGCCCGCTTGGGCGTGGTGGACGCTACAGCCGCACGCTACCTGCGTACCGATCCCATCGGCCGCATGCTTTTGTCTGGCCGCGGCGGCAAGCTCGTGCAGGCGGAGTTGCGTGAAGACGGGCGCTTGATCAGCCTGGTCGCCCGCTACCCTTCAGGGCAGCCCGAGCAAGAACGCACACATTTCAAGCGGCTGGAACTGGCGCAAGCCGCCGGCCAATGGGAAGCGCAGGTTCGCACCGTGCCCTACACCGCACTGCCTGTGATGGCCAGCGGCACCATTCGTACCTCGCTGTTTGCGGCCACCGACGAAGCCAATGTGCCTGACGGCGTATCTGCCCAGTTGGCTGACATTTTCGCTGTGGACATCGACTTCCACCGCGAGCTACGAAAAGGCGACAGCTTCAACCTCGTCTACGAAGCGCTCACCGCCGACGGCGAAGCCGTGCCCTGGAACGACAGCGCCGGCCGCGTGCTGGCGGCCGAATTCATCGCCTCCAACCGCGCCCACCATGCCGTGTGGTTCACACCGGCAGACGGTCGCGGTGGCTACTTCGGTCTGGACGGAGAAAGCAGGCGCCGCAGCTTCCTGGCCAGCCCCGTGCAGTTTTCTCGCGTCACATCAGGCTTCGCGAACCGTTTTCACCCCATTCAGCGTGCCTGGCGCCAGCATCTGGGCGTGGACTATGCGGCACCGACCGGCACACCCGTGCGCACGGTGGGCGATGGCGTAGTTAAGTTCGCCGGCTGGCAAAACGGCTACGGCAATGTCGTCGAGATTCGTCACGCCCAAAATCGCGAGACCCTTTACGCCCACCTGAGCCGCATCGACGTGCGCAAGGGGCAGCGCATCGAGCAGGGCGACAACATCGGCGCCGTGGGCACCACGGGCTGGAGTACCGGGCCGCATCTGCATTTCGAATTCCGTATCAACGGCGAGCACCAAGACCCGCTGAAGGTCGCCAAGGCGGCGGAAACCATCGAGCTGGATGATTTCTCGCGTCAGCGCTTTGCAGAAACGATACGGCTGGTGCGCGGGAAACTCGATCTGGCTGCGACGGTGGCCGTCGGGCCGGCCTCGAAGATCGAGTAGTCCAGCGACCGACAGCACGCCGAGACACCGGCCCGCATCGCCCTGCCGTATGTCCAGTGCGTACTTCATCGGATTGATGTCGGGGACGTCGCTGGACGGCGTAGACGCTGTGCTGACAGACGCTGAAAGCCGCGATCTGGCGTTCTGCCACCTTGACTTTCCGACCGCGCTACGCGCTGAACTGTTGGCGCTGAACCGCAGCGGTGCAGATGAATTGCACAGGGCAGCGCTGGCCGGTAACGCAGTGTCCCGTATGTACGCTCAGGCGGTGACCGACGTGTTGGCGCGAGCGCATCTGGCCCCTGGCGCAGTGACAGCACTAGGCGCTCACGGCCAGACCGTGCGGCACCAGCCCCAGGCACACGACGGCAGCGGTTACACCTGCCAGTTGCTCAACGGCGCCTTGTTGGCCGAGCTGAGCGGCATCGACGTGGTCTGCGACTTCCGCAGCCGCGATGTGGCAGCAGGCGGACAAGGCGCCCCTCTGGTGCCAGCTTTCCATGCCGCTCGCTTTGCGCAGCCAGGAAGGGCAGTGGCCGTCCTCAACCTCGGCGGCATGGGCAATCTGAGCCTGCTGCCTGCACAAGGGGGGGCATCGGGCTTCGATTGCGGCCCGGGTAACGTACTCATCGACCAATGGTGTCAGCAGCAGCGCGGCACGGCTTTCGACGACGGCGGCAGCTGGGCAGCGCGCGGTCAAGTCAACGCCACACTGCTGGCCCAGGCCCTGGCTGAGCCGTTCTACGCCCTGCCTGCTCCCAAGAGCACCGGCCGCGAACTCTTCGACGAAGGTTGGATACAGCGTTGGTTCGCAGGCAGCGATGCACAAGCAGGCCTGCGCGACGAAGACATCGCTGCGACGTTGACCGAACTCACGGCAAAGACAGCGGCGCAAGCGCTGCTGATGTCACTGCCTGGGGTGGCTGAGCTGTTGGTATGTGGTGGTGGAGCCCACAACGGATTCTTGATGTCGCGCTTGGCCACATTGACGGGCCCTGGTGTACGCGTGACCACCACTGCAGCGTCGGGCCTGGCGCCAGACCGGGTCGAAGCTTTGGCTTTCGCCTGGCTGGCTCAGGCCTTTGTAGCCCGCCGTCCCGGCAACCTGCCGGCGGTGACGGGTGCCCGAGGACCGCGCGTTCTTGGGGCGCTTTTCCCCGCCAACTAGACCAGACTGAAAATCAGGCTGAGAAAGACGAGCCGCAGCCGCAGGTGGTGGTGGCGTTGGGATTCTTGATGACGAACTGCGCACCTTGCAGATCTTCCTTGTAGTCGATCTCAGCGCCACCCAGGTACTGCAGGCTCATCGCATCGATCAACAAGGTCACCCCGTTCTTCGCCATCTGCGTGTCGTCGTCATTGACGACTTCGTCGAAGGTGAAGCCGTACTGAAAACCTGAACAACCACCGCCCTGCACGAAAACGCGCAGCTTGAGATCAGGATTACCTTCTTCGTCGACCAACTGCTTGACCTTGTCGGCGGCGCTGTCAGTGAAGACCAGCGGTGGCGGCATGTCTTCCACACTCGGGACCATGACTTCGGCCATTGCATTCATTGGATATCTCCTATCAATACTGCAGCATACTCTGAAGCAAAAACCCGCATGACCAAATTGGCGCTGCGGGTTTGAATTCTTCAGTCCGCCAGGGCCGCGGGAGAAGAAGCGGAACGAGAAGCGGAACGAGAAGCGAAAGCGGGAGCGAACCCTGGAGGACGAAGCGGCGCGGCGGCCGCTTCCGAGGCCAGACGATCAGCGTTTGCTGAACTGCTTCCGGCGGCGAGCGCCATGGAAGCCGACCTTTTTACGCTCGACTTCACGCGCATCGCGTGTGACAAAGCCAGCATGGCTCAGGTCGGGCTTCAGCGCCGCATCGTAGTCGATCAGTGCGCGGGTGATGCCGTGGCGAGCCGCACCAGCCTGGCCGCTTTCGCCGCCGCCATGCACGTTGATCTTGATGTCGAAAGCCACCTCGTTGCCCGTCAGCAGAAGGGGCTGCTTGACGATCATGATCGAGGTCTGGCGGCCGAAATAGTCGTCAACCGTCTTGCCGTTGACAACGATCAGACCGCTGCCCTTTTTGATGAAAACCCGGGCGACGCTGGATTTGCGGCGGCCGGTGCCGTAGTTGTATTGACCGATCATCGCTGCGTCCTCAAATCTCAAGCGGCTTGGGCTGCTGGGCGGTGTGCGGGTGCGTGGGGCCCGCATAAACCTTCAGCTTCTTGACCATGGCGTAACCGAGTGGGCCCTTGGGCAACATGCCCTTCACAGCTTTCTCGATGGCGCGACCTGGGTGTTTGGCCTGCATGTCCTTGAACGCGGTGGCATAGATGCCGCCCGGGTAGCCGGAGTGCCGGTAGTAAATCTTGTCGGTGGCTTTGGCGCCAGTGACACGGATTTTTTCGGCGTTGACGATAACGATGAAATCGCCGGTATCGACGTGAGGCGTGTAAATGGCTTTGTGCTTGCCGCGCAAACGGAGTGCCACTTCGCTGGCAACACGTCCGAGCACCTTGTCGGTGGCGTCAATCACAAACCATTCATGCGTCACTTCGGCCGGCTTGGCGCTGAAGGTC
>JBBQXN010000039.1:0-30215 GCA_038209585.1 Burkholderiales bacterium | reverse complement strand
TGGACGCGACCAACAAGTGGCCAGGCGAGAGTACCCGCGAGTGGGGCCGCACCATCAGCATGGACCCGGCCGTGGACGCGCGGGTGGCGCACATCGTCAGCGCCCTGCAGCGGTAACCAGCGGGTGGCGCGCGATGAGTCTGCGCCGCTTCTGCGTTCAGGGGCTGGCCAGCAACCTCACCCGCGATGCACCCATTTGAACCAGCTGCCCAGCGCGCAATTTGGCGCCGCGCCGCGTTTCCACCTGGCCGTCCACCTGCACCTGGCCCGCCGTGATGACTTGTTTGGCGCCGCCCCCGCTGGGTGCCATGCCGGTGGCTTTGAGCAGGGCGTCCAGGGTGATGTGCTCGCCGCGCAATACGAAATCTTGTGCGTCGTTCATGGCGCCCTGTGCGTGGGGTCTACCCAGGCCACGCCTTCAGGTTTTTCAACCGGCTCGATGTCCAGGTTCACTGCCACGGCCTCGCCGTCGCTGCGGCACAGCACGCATTCCAGAGTTTCCGTGGCGCTGGCGTTGATTTCCTGGTGTGGCACGAAAGGCGGCACGTAGATAAAGTCACCGGGGCCGGCTTCGGCGGTGAATTCCAGCCGGTCGCCCCAGCGCATGCGCGCGCGGCCCTTGACGATGTAGATCACGCTTTCCAGCGGCCCGTGGTGGTGGGCTCCGGTCTTCGCATTGGGGTGGATGTGCACGGTGCCGGCCCAGAGCTTTTGCGCACCCACGCGGGCAAAGTTGATGGCTGCCTGGCGGTCCATGCCCGGGGTTTGTGCGGTGTTGGCGTCCAGCTGGTTGCCGGGCACCACGCGCACGCCGTCGTGTTTCCAGGCTGCTGTTGTGTCGTCCATCGCCGCTGTCTCAGGAGTCATTACTCGACTCAGTGTAGGTCTGTATCACGCAGCGTCCCCATAATTCGCCCCTTCCCTGGAGCCCATACCGTGTTCAAGCGTTTCGAGGATCTGGTGCCGACCTACCCGGACGCACCGACCGAACCCCCGCCAGCCCGTTTCTTCGCATTCCTGTGGGAATGCTCCCGTGGTGTGCGCCCTTACATCGCGCTGGTGGTGTTTTTCACCGCCTGCATCGGCGCTTTCGAGGCGCTGCTGTTCAGCATGATGGCCCATGTGGTGGACGTGCTGGCCAAGGTGAAGCCGGAGGAACTGTTCGCGCAGGAAGGCCGCACGCTGACCTTGCTGAGCTGGGCGCTGGCGGCCAGCATCTTTCTGGCGGCATTTCAGGCCTTGTTCAAGTACCAGGCCGTGTTCAGCAACTTCCCGATGCGGCTGCGCTGGAATTTCCACCGCCACATGCTCGAACAGAGCATGACTTTCTACCAGGACGAATTCGCCGGACGCATCGCCACCAAGGTGATGCAGACGGCACTGGCCGTGCGCGACACCTGGCTGGTGTTTGCCGACATCCTCGTCTACGTCGTCATCTATTTCGTCACCCTGTTGGTGGTGGTGGGCGTGTTCGACAAATGGCTGGTCGTGCCGTTCCTGGGCTGGCTGGCTTTGTATGCGCTGGCGCTGAGTTTTTTCGTGCCGAAACTGGGCCGCGTGGCGCAGCTCCAGGCTGATGCGCGCTCGCTGATGACGGGGCGCGTGACCGACGCCTACACCAACATCGCCACCGTCAAGCTGTTCTCGCACTCGCAGCGTGAGGCGCATTTCGCGCGCAGCGCCATGCGCGAATTCATGGTCACGGCTTACGGCCAGATGCGCCTGGTCACGGCTTTCGAGACCGTGAACCAATTGCTCAGCGTGCTGTTGATCGCGGCTGTGGCCGCGCTTTCGCTGAACCTGTGGGTCAGCGGCGCCATTGGCGTGGGCGCGGTGGCAGCAGCCACGGCCATGGCTTTTCGGCTGAACGGCATCTCGCACTGGGTGATGTGGGAGATGGCCACGCTGTTCGAGCACATCGGCACCGTGCAGGACGGCATCAAGACGCTGGCCCGGCAGCGCAGCGTGGTCGATCGAGCCGGCGCCGTGGCGTTGCAGGTGCCCAGAGGCGAAGTGCGCTTCGAGAACGTCGGTTTTTCTTACGGCGGCAAGCGAATCGTCATCGACGACTTCAATCTGCACATCCGGGCTGGCGAAAAGATCGGCCTGGTGGGACGCTCGGGTGCGGGCAAGAGCACCATCGTCAACTTGATGCTGCGCTTGTACGACCTGGAAAAAGGCCGCATCGTCGTTGACGGCCAGGACATCGCCGGCGTGACACAGGAAAGCTTGCGCGGCGCGGTGGGCATGGTCACACAAGATACGTCGTTGCTGCACCGGTCGGTGCGCGACAACATCGTCTACGGCCGCCCGGGTGCCGACGACGCGCAGATGCAGCGCGCCGCCGAACGCGCCGAGGCGCACGACTTCATCGGCAACCTGGCCGACGCGAAAGGGCGCCAGGGCTACGACGCCCATGTGGGCGAACGCGGCGTGAAGCTCAGCGGCGGCCAGCGCCAGCGCATCGCCATCGCCCGCGTGATGCTCAAAGACGCGCCCATCCTGCTGCTGGACGAGGCCACCAGCGCGCTCGACAGCGAGGTGGAAGCCGCCATCCAGCACAGCCTGTACAAGCTGATGGAGGGCAAGACGGTGGTGGCCATTGCGCACCGCTTGTCCACCATAGCCGCCATGGACCGGCTGGTGGTGATGGACAAGGGGCGCATCGTGGAAGTGGGCGACCACGCCAGCCTGCTGGCAGCAGGCGGCATCTACGCGCGGCTGTGGTCGCACCAGAGCGGCGGGTTCCTGGCTGAAGAGCTGGACGAAGTGGCCGAGGAACAGGCGGCTGCGACTTCCGCTGACTGAAGACTCAGGTTTTCTTGCCGAACAGGCCGGCGAACCAGCCTTTGATGACGGTCCACATCAGCGTCAGGGCGTTGAGTTCGTTGGCGGGAGCAGCAGCAGTCGCGGGAGAGAGAGCAGGCGCAGGCCCACGCGCAGGCCCAGGCGCAGGCACCGTTCCGGCTTCTTGAGCCTGCGGTTCAGCCGTTGAAGCTGCGACTGCGGCTTCAGACGCCGACGCCGCCAGGGCCACCGCCATCGCAGCCTTGTTGAAATTGCCGGCGAACTGACCCAGCATCGCGTCGGACACCGGCACCAAGAGCCGGCTGCCGAACTGCGCCAGCTTGCCGCTGACCAGGATGGTCGCCTGGCCCACCAGCACGGAACTGTTCGCCGTTTCGCCGGCTTCCAGATGCGCCACCAGGTTCATCGAAGCAGAAGAACCGGCCTTGTCGGCGCCTTTGCCCAGCATCTTCAGCTGCTTGGCTGCCGGGTCGATGCCCAGCAGTTCGATGTCGCCACCGAACATCATCACGGCCGGCCCGACCTTGCTTTTCACTGTGCCCTTGAAATGCGTGTCGTCGATTTGCTCGGTGATTTGTGCGCCGGGCATGCAGGCGGCAGTGGCGCGAATGTCGCTCAGCACCTGCCAGGCCTGCTGCGGGCTGGCAGCCACGGGGTAGCGCTTGTCGAGTTTGACTTCCATGGGTGGGCTGGCTCCTGGTGTGCGCGCCGATGTCGATGACCACCATTGTCGGCCCCGCGCTGCGGGCTTGCGTCAGCCGCGTCGGCTTTGGCGCTGCACGGCTGAATCTTCGCGGCTGCCAGGTTCGTGCCGCGCCGGCTCCTGCAATTCCAGGACGCGCGGCGCCGTGTCCATCCACTGCGGGTTGTCACGCTTGAGCAAGCTGGGCGCAGCGGCACGAGACAGCACGCTGGTCATGGTGGCCAGCCGCGTGGCTTGCTCGGCGCTGGATTCTGAATCTGCAGCCAGCGCTGCGGCTTGCGTGTCCAGGCGCACGTCCACCGAAACGACGCTGGGGTGGGGTTCAGTGTGCGCGCCGCATTGGGCACGCAGGCCGCTGGCCTCGCGTACCAGTTGTTCCCAGCCAGCCACGACCACGGCCAACACCAGCAAGGCGCCAGCCCCCCAGCCTATCCAGCTCAGAAACTCGTTCATACCGGTGGTATCGGCTGTGGCGTGGGGGCACTTGAGCGGTCTGGTGCGCACAGGGCGGGCAAACCCTGGACAATCCGCGGATGTCACGCGTTCTAGATCGGCCTGCTGGCCTGGCCCCTGGCCACACTGCCCCCAAGCCCCTGACGGGCTACAAGCCTTTCTGGGCCAAGCGCTTCGGCCCTGCGCCCTACTTGCCCATGAGCCGCGCCGAGATGGAGGCGCTGGGCTGGGACAGCTGCGACATCGTCATCGTCACTGGCGACGCCTATGTCGACCACCCCAGCTTCGGCATGGCCGTGATTGGCCGCACGCTGGAAGCCCAAGGCTTTCGCGTCGGCATCATCGCCCAGCCCGACTGGCAAAGCACCGCTGCCTTTCGCGAGCTGGGCCGCCCCAACCTGTTCTACGGCGTGGCCGCCGGGAACATGGATTCGATGATCAACCGCTACACCGCAGACCGCAAACTGCGCAGCGACGACGCCTATACGGCCGGCGGCGTGGGCGGCAAGCGGCCCGACCGCGCCACCCTGGTCTACACCCAGCGCTGCCAGGAAGCGTTCAAGGACGTGCCCGTGGTCATCGGCGGCATCGAAGCCAGCCTGCGCCGCATCGCGCATTACGACTACTGGCAAGACAAGGTTCGCCGCAGCGTGCTGGTGGACAGCAAGGCTGACCTGCTGGTTTACGGCAACGCCGAGCGCGCCATCATCGAGATTGCCCACCGCTTGGCGGCGCGCGAACCCATCGAGCACATCACCGACGTCCGCGGTACGGCCTTCATGCGCCGCACCGACGCGGAAGGGGTGGCCGCGTTCACCGACTGGTTCGAGCTGGATTCCACCGAAGTGGACCGCCCGGGCCGTGTCGACGACTTCATCAACCCTTACCTCACCACCGAAGAAGTGGCGCAGGCCAAGGGCGTGAGCTGCAGCACCGAATCGGCGGCATCGGCGTCATCGGCGTCATCTGCGTCATCTGCGTCATCGGCCGACGCACCCCAGCTTGCGCCTGCCGAATTAACCGTGGCCATGCCCGTTTCGCGCAAGCCGGCCGGTGCCGTGAAGCTGCCAGCGCGCGCCAAGACCGTCGTGCGCCTGCCCAGCTACGAGCGTGTGAAAAGCGACCCGGTGCTCTACGCCCATGCCAACCGCGTGCTGCACCTGGAAACCAACCCGGGCAATGCGCGGGCACTGGTGCAGGCCCACGGGGAAAGAGATCTGTGGATCAACCCGCCGCCGATTCCGCTGGCCACGTCCGAGCTGGACCATGTCTTCGACCTGCCCTATGCGCGCAGCCCGCATCCTTCTTATGCAGACGCGCAGGGCGGGCACGACGGCGAAACGAAGATCCCGGCCTGGGAAATGATCCGTTTCAGCGTCAACATCATGCGCGGCTGCTTCGGCGGCTGCACCTTCTGCAGCATCACCGAGCATGAAGGCCGCATCATCCAGAGCCGCAGTGAAGACAGCGTCATCCGCGAAATCGAGGAGATGCGCGACAAGGTCAAGGGCTTTACCGGCATCGTCAGCGACCTGGGCGGGCCCACGGCCAACATGTGGCGCATCGGCTGCAAGAGCCCGGAAATCGAAGCCGCCTGCCGCAAGCCGAGTTGCGTCTACCCCGGCATCTGCCCGAACCTGAACACCGACCATGCGCCGCTGATCAAGATGTACCGCCGCGCCCGCGCCTTGCGCGGCGTGAAGAAGATCCTCATCAGCAGCGGCCTGCGCTACGACCTGGCCGTGCAAAGCCCGGCCTACATCAAGGAACTGGTCACGCACCACGTGGGTGGCTACCTGAAGATTGCCCCGGAGCACACCGAGGGAGGGCCGCTGTCGAAGATGATGAAACCAGGCATCGGCAGTTACGACAGGTTCAAACAGCTGTTCGACCAGTACAGCGCCGAAGCCGGCAAGAAGCAGTACCTGATCCCCTACTTCATCGCCGCCCACCCCGGCACGACCGACGAGGACATGATGAATCTGGCGCTGTGGCTGAAGAAGCATGGCTTCAAGGCCGATCAGGTGCAGACCTTCTACCCCAGCCCCATGGCCACGGCCACGGCGATGTACCACACCAACATGAACCCGCTGAAGGGCATCAGCCGCGATCCACAGCGCGCCGAGCGGGTGGACATCGTGCGCGGCGAGAAACGCCGGCGGCTGCACAAGGCCTTTCTTCGCTGGCACGACCCCAACAACTGGCCGCTGCTGCGCGATGCGCTGAAGACGCTGGGCCGCGCCGACCTCATCGGCAACGGCAAACACCAGCTCATCCCCACCTACCAGCCCAGCGGCGAAGGCGGCTACACCAGCACGCGGCGCAAGAACAGCACGGCGCAGGGCGCGCGCACTTCCACCGTCACGCAGGGCAGGCTGTTGACGCAGCACACCGGGTTGCCCCCCAGGGCGGAGATGAAGAAAAAGTCGGGCTGAAGGTTTATTCCGACTTGTTCCTGCCGTCTTCGGCCCTCCCCGACCCCCTACCCCCGAACCTGGGGGCTGGGGTGTGCAACGAGGGCAAGGCCCGATTCTGGTGCGGCTGCTGCGTGTTACTTTCGACCACCACATCGAAATCATCCGCGCTCGAACCATGAAAAACCACCGCATTTCCCGCATCGCCCTGGCCACGAGCCTGGGTCTGGGTCTGGGTCTGTACAGCCTGGGCGCCACGGCGCAAGGCAGCCAGACCGCTTCGCTGTACAGCGGCATGTTCGTCTTCGGCGACAGCTTGTCGGACAGCGGCAACAACTTCACGGCGTTCTTCGGTGCGACCGGCCCGGCGCCCACCAGCAACACCTTCATTCCTACCTTTCCGTACTCGTCGGGCACCTACAGCAACGGGCCCACCTGGGTCAGCGGCCTGGCCGCAGGCCTCGGCCTGCCTGCTGCTGCAGCTGCGCCTTCGCTGCTGGGTGGCGGCAACTACGCTTACGGCGGCGCGACGGTGGCCAACGGCGCGCCGTTTCCGCCCAGCCTGCAGAACCAGCTGAGCAGCTACCTGACCAGCGGACCGGCGGTCAGCCCGACCGCGCTGTATGTCATCGCTGGTGGCGGCAACGATGCCCGCGCGGTGGCCACAGCCATTCTGGGGGGTGCCGATCCGGTGGCGGCCACGTTGGCGGGTGCCACTGCCTATGCTGCGTCCACAGCGCAAATGGTGGGCTCGCTGCGTGCAGCAGGCGCCAGCAACATCATCGTGTGGAACGTGCCCGATCTGGGCAAGACGCCAACTGCCGGGGCGGGCGTAGGCCCGGCCGCTGAGGGCGGCACGCAAGTGTCCACCATATTCAACTCTTTCCTCAGCGTGGCCCTGACGGGTTCGGGCGCAACGATCTTCGACGTCTTCGGCATCGTCGGCGGCGTGGTGGCCAATCCGGGAACTTTCGGCTTCGGCAACGTCACCCAGGCCTGCGGGTTTGCCGGCAACGGCTGCGATGCTTCCACCGCGCTGTTCTGGGACGGCATCCACCCCACGGCTTTTGCGCAGAACTACATCGCCGGGCAGATGTTGGCGGTGGCTGTGCCTGAACCCGGCAGTGTCTGGCTGTTCATGGCCGGATTGCTGGCCTTCGGCTTGATGGTGCGTCGCCGCTCGCAAGGCTGATCAAGGTACTGACCAGGGCGTCCACGTCGGCCTCATCGTTGTACGCCTGCACCGACAAGCGCACGAAGCTGTGGCCGGCATGTTGAGTCACCGGCACCTCGATGTGGTGATGGTCGAACAAATGCTGGCGTAAGTTTTCTGCTGTCATGCCGGCTGGCAGCTCGACCGGAATGATGACCATCTGGCCATGCGCAACGTCAGACGCTGGCAATTGCAAGCCCGTGCCGGACAGCACGCGCGCCCGTGTGAAGCAGGCCAGCGCATGGCAGCGCTGGCGCACCGCAGGCCAATCCTGCCGCCGCTGAAAGTCGATGGCCGCCGGCACGCTCAAGAATGCCGCCAGATCGCGTGTGCCCTGCCATTGCAGGCGTCGTTCCATCAGGGTGTTGCCGGTGTAGGCATCGAAGCCGGCAGGTCCGCTCGAGGCGCCTGCCACATAGCCCCAGCTGACGACGCTGGCATGCAGGCCTTCTTGATGTTCTGGCCGCACATGCAGGAAAGCTGCACCCTTGGGCGCGCACAGCCACTTGTGGCAATTGCCGGTGTAGAAATCTGCATCCACTTCAGTCAGGTCCAGCGCGATGTGCCCCGGCGCATGCGCGCCGTCGATGAGCGTGAGCACGCCAAGCGCACGCGCAGCAGCACACAGCTCAGTCACGGGCAGGATCAGCGCCGTGGTCGAAGTGATGTGGCTGGCGAAGATCAGCTTGGTGCGGGGCCCCACGGCTGCCATCAGTCGCGGGACGACTTCATTGGCCACAAAAGGCAAGGGCAGCGCCACGCGGAGGTAAACGGCACCTGCACGCTCGCAGACGAACTGCCACGCCGCGTCGCAGGCACCGTATTCGTGGTCGGTGGCCAGCACTTCGTCGCCGGGCTGCAATTGCATTGAACGCGCCACCGTGTTGACGGCCGTGGTGGCATTGGGCATCCAGGTCAAGTCGTCTGCGCTGGCGCCCAGATAGGTGGCCAGTGTTTGCCGTGCCTGCAGCAGCAACTCGCCGGATTGGCGGCTCAGGAAGGCCACCGGGTTGCGCTCCATCTCGCGCTGCCAGCCCTGGTAAATGTCGAACACCTCGGCCGGACAGGCACCGAACGAACCGTGATTGAGGAAATGGATGTCGGGGTCCAGCAGAAATTGTTGGCGCATGGCCCGTCATCTTCCTACAGGTTCGTGCTCAGGCCCGCTCCACAATCCGCACATGGCCGCCAGCTTCTTTGCCCTCTTCGACGACATCGCCACCGTGCTGGACGATGTGGCGGTGCTCAGCAAGATCGCCGCCAAGAAGACGGCCGGCGTGCTGGGCGACGATCTGGCGCTCAACGCGCAGCAGGTCACCGGCGTGTCGGCCAACCGCGAGTTGCCCGTGGTCTGGGCGGTGGCCAAGGGCTCGCTGCTCAACAAGGTGATCCTGGTGCCTGCGGCCCTGGCCATCGGCGCTTTCGCGCCCTGGGCGGTAACGCCCTTGTTGATGGTCGGTGGCGCTTACCTCTGCTTCGAAGGCTTCGAGAAGATTGCACACCGCTTCCTGCACAGTGCCGAAGAAGTGGCGGCGAAAACGGCCGAGCTGAAAAGTGCGTTGGCCGACCCGGCCGTGGACCTGGTGGCCTTCGAGAAAGAAAAGATCAAAGGCGCGGTGCGCACTGACTTCATCCTGTCAGCCGAGATCATCGCCATCACCCTGGGCACGGTGGCGGGATTCGATTTCCTGACGCAGTTGACGGTGATGTCGTCGCTGGCGCTTTTCTTTACCGTGGGTGTCTACGGCGTGGTGGCCGGCATCGTCAAGCTCGACGACCTGGGCTTGTGGCTGACAGCGCGGTCCAGTGCTGTTCAGCGTACGGTCGGCCGCGGCATCCTGGTTGCAGCACCGTGGCTGATGAAGCTGCTGTCTGTCGTGGGCACAGCCGCCATGTTTCTGGTGGGCGGCGGCATCCTGGTACATGGCGTGCCGCCCTTGGCGCATGCTGTCGAAGGCTTCGCAGCAGGTCTGGGTACGGTGGCGCAGACGCTGTTGCCGGTGCTGGCCAACGGCCTGATTGGCATCGCGGCCGGCGCCGTGGTGCTGGCGGTGGTGACGGCGGTGAAGAAGTTCTTGCCTTCGCCCAAACCGCCATCGCAGCCAGCCTGAACGCTACTTGTTGATCGCCAGCAGTTCCACCTCGAACTGCAGCACCGCGTTCGGTGGAATCGGCCCGCCCGGTGTGCCGCGTTCGCCGTAGGCAATGGCAGCAGGGCAGGTGAGCTTGGCCTTGCCGCCGACCTTCATCTTCTGCACGCCTTCGGTCCAGCACTTGATGACGCGGTTCAGCGGAAAGCTGGTGGGTTGGCCGCGCGAGTAGCTGCTGTCGAATTCCTTGCCGTCGGGAAAGCTGCCACGGTAGTGCACCTGCACGTTGTCGGTCGCCGCAGGCTGGGCGCCGCTGCCGTCTTTCATCGACAGGTAGACCAGGCCCGAGTCGGTGACCACGGCACCTTTGGTCGCAGCAGCGCGCGTCAGCGGGTCGCCAGCGGCGGGTGCTTGCGCCCAGGCTGCCGTGGCCATCACGGCAGCCAGGCCAGTGGCAAAAGACAGGCGAACCAGCGGTGAAATACGGTGTTTCATGAAATGTCGTTTCAGGGGTTGGCGGAAGGGAAAGTTTCGGTGAACCAGTGATCAATCATGCGCTGCTCGTAAGGCAAGGGGCCGTCGCGCTGGCTGAAGCTGGGCTGCGAAAACAGGTAGCTCATGTCGGCCAAACGGTTATCGCCCGACTGCAGCGTTTTATCGCCAGCCAGCAAGGCGTAGCGCAAGTGGATGCGCGGCCAGTCCACGCCGCCGCGCACGATGCGGATGTCTCGCACGCTGCCAGGTTGCACTTCACCAGCCAGGTCGACGTCCAGCACTTCCAGCTTCAGCGTCTGGCCGTCTGGCAACTGCTTGGCCAGGCGTTTGAATGACTGCGTCAGGCTTTCCATGTTGCGTTCGCGTTCCATCGAACCGAAGCCGATATCAATGAATTCTGCGGGTTTGACATAGCTGACCTGTACATCGCCAGCCGCATGGGCTGCGGGCAGGGCTGCTGCCATCACGGCCGCCAGGGCGACGGTAAAACCAGTTCGAGTCAACGCGTAACGAGTGGGCACGACTTTCTCCTTGCATTGCAAAGGTGCTAGATCCGCCATCTTGCGCTCAAGTTCCCCAACTGTCCTTCAGGGTGGTGATGCGGTTGAAGACAGGCTGCGCCGCGCTGTGCAGTTCGCGGTCGGCGATGAAGTAGCCATGGCGCTCGAACTGAAAGCGGCTTTCGCGTTGCGCGGCCGTGAGCCCTGGCTCCAGCCAGGCTTGTGCGACCTGCAAGCTGCGCGGGTTCAGCACCTCGCGGAAATCGCGCCCGCCGGCTTCTGGCTGCGCCTCGGTGAACAGGCGGTCGTACAGGTTCACGGTGGCCGGCACAGCGTCGTGCCGTGCCACCCAGGTGATGGTGCCCTTGACTTTCACGGCGTCGGCTCCCGGGGTGCCGCTTTTGGTATCGGGCACCACGCGGGCCAGCACCTTCGTGACCTGCCCGTCGGCGTCTTTCTCGCAGCCGGTGCATTCGATGACCATGCCGTACTTCAGCCGCACCTTGTTGCCGGGGAACAGGCGGAAAAAGCCTCTGGGCGGCACCTCGGCGAAGTCGTCGCGCTCGATCCAGACATCGGCACCCAGGCCGAAGCGGCGCAGGCCCAGGTCGGGCTGCTGCGGGTGCGCGGGTGCCTGGCAGGGTTCGATATGTTCGGCGCTGCCGAAGACCTCGGCCCAGTTCGTCAACGCCAGCGGCAGCGGGTCCAGCACGGCCATGGCGCGCGGAGCCTGGCCTTCCAGGTCGTTGCGCAAGCAGCCTTCCAGCACGCTGTAGTCCAGCCAGATGTCGTGCTTGGACGCCCCACTGCCGTCGGCCATGGCGCGGATGGACGCCGGCGTGTAGCCGCGCCTGCGCATGCCGAAGAGGGTGGGCATGCGCGGGTCGTCCCAGCCTTGCACGATGCCCTCGGTCACCAGCGCGCGCAGCTTGCGTTTGCTGGTGACGACATAGGTGAGGTTCAGGCGCCCGAATTCGTATTGCCGTGGCAGGGGCTTGTTCAGCAACTTGAGCCCTGACAGGCGTTCGAGCAACCAGTCGTACCAAGGCCGCTGGTCTTCGAATTCCAGCGTGCACAGGCTGTGGGTAATGCCTTCCAGCGCATCTTCGATGGGGTGCGCGTACGCATACATCGGGTAGACACAGAAGCGGTCGCCGGTGTTGTGGTGCGTGGCGTGCTTGATGCGGTACAGCGCCGGGTCGCGCAGGTTGATGTTGGGGCTGGCCATGTCGATCCTGGCGCGCAGCACGGCCGTGCCATCGGGCAGGCTGCCGCTTTGCATTTCTGCGAATCGTGCGCGGTTCTCCGCGACGCCGCGCGTGCGGAAGGGGCTGTCGGTGCCGGGCGTGGTGAAGTCGCCGCGGTTGGCGCGCATGGCGTCTGCGCTTTGCTCGTCGACATAGGCCAGACCGGCGTCGATCAAGGCTTCTGCGGCGCGCAGCATGAAGTCGAAGTAATTGCTGGCGTAGTAAAGGTTGGGAGGAAGGCTGCTGTGTGCAGCTTGCCAGTCGAATCCCAGCCAGTGCACGGCTTCGATGATGGCGTCGACGTATTCCTGCTCTTCTTTCTCCGGGTTGGTGTCGTCGAAGCGCAGATGGCACACGCCGCCGTAATCGCGCGCCAGGCCGAAGTTCAGGCAGATGGCCTTGGCATGGCCCACATGCAGGTAGCCATTGGGCTCGGGCGGGAAGCGGGTGCGTATGCGTGCCGGGTCCAGCCCGCCGGCTGCGTGGTGCGCGCCGTCGCCCGGGCTGCCGCCGAAGCGGCGCTGGCGCCAGGCGTCGGTCTGCAGGTCGCGTTCGATGATGCCGCGCAGAAAATTGGCGGCGGGTTTGGGGGCGGTGTCTGAAGCTTTGTCGTGTGCCATGCGCGGATTTTCACACCGCGCCGGGCTCACATGCCTTTGAACAGATGCGCGTACAGCCGGCTGGCCGCCAGTTTCTCGGGCCGGCCTTGAAGGCTCAGCGTCACCTTGCCCGACTCCTCGCGCCGCGCGGTGGTGATGCAGCGCGCCTGCACCACCGTGCCGCGGTGCACTTGCCAGAACACCTGCGGGTCCAGCTGCGGCAGCAGTTCACGCAGCGACAGGCGGATCAGGTGTTCGCGATCTGCCGTCACCACGCGCACGTACTTGTCGGCCGCCTCAAAGTACAGCACGTCACCCACCGGCACCATGTGCACGAGATTGCCCGTCTGCGCCTGAATCACTTCCAGCCGCGCTGCTGGTGCAGGCGCGGTGCTGCCCAGCAGCGCACGCAGTTGCGTCAAGGCTTGCTCCATGGCCGGGGCCGGGGCAGCCAGTATCAACCCAGGTCGTTGACGTTCGGCCAGCCGCGCCCGCATGCGCTGCACGCAGGCGGCCAGGCGGGGGCGGTCCAACGGCTTGACCAGGTAGTCCACGGCCTGGGCCTCGAAGGCCTGCAGTGCGTATTGGTCGTAAGCGGTGACGAAGACGAGCAGGGGGAAGGGCTGTGCGCCATTCGACGCATCCCCCGCATCCCCCGCATCAGGCCAGTCTTCAGCCAGTGCTTGCGCGGCTTCCAGGCCGCTGCTGCCGGGCATGCGGATGTCCAGAAAGCAGATGTCGGGCCGCAGCGCCAGCGCCTGAGTGACGGCGCTGGTGCCATCGCCCACGGTGGCCACCACCTGCAATTCAGGCCACAGGCTGGCCAGATCGGCACGCAGGCCGGCCGCCAGGAGGGGTTCGTCTTCGGCGATCAGGGCGCGGGGCGGGTGGGGCATGGGGACAGCATTTGAACTTCAGAAGGGGCCGGCATGGACGGCACCGGAACGATGGGCAGGCGCAGGCTGACGAGGGTGCCGCCACCCGGGGCGTCTTCCAGCAGCACGCTGGCGCGGTTGCCGTACAGCGTGGCCAGGCGTTCGCGCACGCCGCCCAGACCGAAGCCGCTGCCGCCACGCGCAGCCCGCTGTGCGGCTTCGCGGCCAACGCCGCTGTCCTGCACGCACAGCAACAGCATGTCGCCTTCGCGCCGTGCGCTGATCTGCACCTGCCCGCCTTCGACCTTCGGTTCCAGGCCATGCTGGATGCTGTTTTCCACCAGCGGTTGCAGCAGCAGGGGCGGCACGGGCAGGTGCTTCAGTGCGGCCGGCAGGTCCAGCGAAACGGCCAGGCGCGGGCCCATGCGAATCGTCATCAAGGCCAGGTAGTCGCTGCTGCGCGAGAACTCCTCGGCCAGCGCATGCTCCTGGCTGCGCGACGCTGCCAGCGTGGCGCGCAGAAAAGCAATCAGGTGGTCCAGCATGTCCTGCGCCCTTGCCGCGTCCAGCCCGATGAGCACGCGCAAGTTGGCCAGGGTGTTGAACAGCATGTGCGGTTCCAGCTGGCTTTGCAGCAGGCGAAGCTGCGTTTCAGCCGCCTGGCGCTGGGCGCGTTCGGCCTCGGCCCGCGCGTGGGCCAATCGTTCTGCCGTGCTGATGATGAGCACGAGCACGATGGTGGCCAGCAGGCTGATGACCAGGGTGACGCGGGAACTGGTGCTGCTCAAGTCCCACAGGCTGGGCGAGCTGAAGCCCAGCAGCCGGTCGGCGATGGCTTGCCCCAGCGGCGGGCCCAGCAGCACGCACATGGCGGCCGCCGGCAGCACCCCGCTCCAGCCGCCCCCATAAACGCCGGCATCGGGCGGCAGGCGCCGCCACGCACGCCAGCGGTCGTGCCCCCAGGCCTGCGCGAACCAGCCCAGGTCGTAGACCAGGGTGCAGGACACACCGATGCATGAAGAAAAGATCAGCTTGATGACGAAACCGCCGCCGTCCAGCGTCGTCAGCAGCAGGGCGATGCCCACGCAGATGCTGAACAACACCAGCGCCGTACGCGCGCTCCGCTTGAGCCATCGTCGCCACACGCTGGCCAGCGCCGTGGT
Organism: Burkholderiales bacterium; assembly: GCA_038209585.1. Classification (GTDB taxonomy): domain Bacteria; phylum Pseudomonadota; class Gammaproteobacteria; order Burkholderiales; family Burkholderiaceae_C; genus Rubrivivax. Next base: position 15,656 of record JBBQXN010000039.1, on the reverse strand, counting down.
GGGGGATGTGGCGGCCGCAGAAGAAAGCATGCAGCCAGTATCTCGTGGCACTGGCCAGGGCGGGCAGGGGCTGCGACAGGGTGCTGGCCGGTGTCGCCAGCGGGGGTCAGCGCTGCGCCAGTTGCGCGCGGATGCGCTCGACGCGCTTGCGGTTCAGGTTCATGTCGCTTTCGCCCAGACGCGAGGCTGAACGAACCTGCACCACGCCGGCTGTGGGGTCCAGCCAGAACTCCACGTCGTCGGTGTATTTCATCAGCGGCGTGGTGAACTGGGCGTAGATGTAGTCGGGCTGCGTTTGCACCACGGTGGCGCCCGGGGTCTGGCGCAGCACCTCCTGCAACGCGGCCATGGTGGCGGCGCCGTCGCCGTTCTTCAGCGGCAGAGGGTCGATCTGCGCGGCGGCTGCGCGCGGGTTCCCAGGCCACAGCGCGGCCTGGCTGCTGACGCTGTTGGGCGTGGTGGCCGGCGCCTTCAAACGCCCTTCGCGAACGCCCAGGTCGGTGGGTGCGCTGCCTTTCAGCCAGCCGATCTGGCCGGCCAGCAAGGCCAAAACAGCGATGGCGACCAAGGCCAGGGTGATGCCGATGAGCCAGTTCATGATGCGTCTCCTTGCCATGTTCAGCGCCGCCTGCTGCCGCCCATCAGCGAGCCGAGCACGCCGCGGATCAACTCACGACCCACGGCCGTACCCATGCTGCGCACGGCTGATGCAGCGGCCTTTTCTGCCAGCCCGACCTGCTTGCCGCCACGCGGGCCGGTGCTGCCGAAAATGGCGTCTCTGAGGCCGTCGAACATGCCGCTGCCGGCTGCTGCATTTGCCGGCTGAGTTGCTGATTCAGCGGCTGTGCCAGCCGTGGTTCCAGCGGCCACCGGTGGCTGCGTGGCCACCGTACGCCCGCGCAGTTTCTCGTAGGCCGATTCGCGGTCTTCGGTGGTCTCGTACACACCAGCCACCAGGGACTGCTGCTGCAGCGCCGTGCGCTGCTCGGCCGTGATCGGCCCTATCTGGCTGCCGGGCGGCAGCACGTACACGCGCTGGGTGACGCTGGGCCGGCCTTTGCTGTCGAGAAAGCTGATCAAGGCCTCGCCCACGGCCAGCTCGGTGATGGCGGTCGCCATGTCGCCGATGGCCGGGTTGGCGCGCATGGTGTCGGCGGCTGCCTTCACCGCCTTCTGGTCGCGCGGCGTGAAGGCCCGCAGCGCATGTTGCACGCGGTTGCCCAGCTGGCCCAGCACGCTGTCGGGCACGTCCAGCGGGTTCTGCGTGACGAAGTACACGCCCACGCCTTTGCTGCGCACCAGGCGCACGACGAGTTCGATGCGTTCGATCAGCACCTTGGGCGCGTCGTTGAACAACAGATGGGCTTCGTCGAAGAAGAACACGAGTTTGGGCTTGTCGAGGTCGCCCACTTCGGGCAGCAGCTCGAACAGTTCCGAGAGCATCCACAGCAGGAACGTGGCGTACAGGCGCGGCGCGTTCATCAGCTGGTCTGCGGCGAGGATGTTGACCACGCCCAGTCCGCCTTCAGTCTGCATGAAGTCGCTGATGTTGAGCATGGGCTCGCCAAAGAACTGGTCGCCGCCTTGCGCTTCGATCTGCAGCAAACCGCGCTGGATGGCGCCCACGCTGGCCGCGCTGATGTTGCCGTATTCGGTGGTGAAGCTCTTTGCGTTCTCGCCCACATGCTGCAGCATGGCGCGCAGGTCTTTCATGTCCAGCAACAACAGGCCGTTGTCGTCGGCGATCTTGAACACCAGGTTCAGCACACCTTGCTGCGTTTCGTTCAGCGCCAGCATGCGCGACAGCAAAAGCGGCCCCATGTCGCTGACGGTGGCGCGCACCGGGTGGCCGGCCTCGCCGAACACGTCCCACAGCAGGGTGGGGCAGCGCGCAGAGGTGGGCAATTCCAGGCCGCGCTCTTTCAGGATGCCGGCAATCTTCGGCGGAATGCTGCCGGCCTGCGAAATACCGGTCAGGTCGCCTTTCACATCGGCCATGAACACTGGCACGCCGATCTTGCTGAAGCCTTCAGCCAGGGTTTGCAGGGTGATCGTTTTGCCGGTTCCGGTGGCACCGGTGATGAGGCCGTGGCGGTTGGCCAGCGCGGGCAGCAATTCGCACAGGATGTCGCCGCGCTGGGCAACGAGGATGGGGTCGGGCATCGCGGGCTTTTCGTCAGCAAGAACTGCTCGGAGTCTACGGTGCGCGGCCTTTGCAGCGGCCCCGGCGATACTGCGCCCCGATGAAAGTACTAGACGCTTTGGCCCGCCTGTGTGCGGTGCTGGCCGGCCTGCTGTTGACCGGCATCACACTGATGACCTGCGCCAGCCTGGTCGGCCGCAACACCACGGGCTGGACCATCACCGGCGACTTCGAGATATCCGGCTTCGCCGCCGGCGCGGCCATCGCCCTGTTCATGCCGCTGTGCCAGGCGCGGCGCGGCAACATCATCGTGGATTTTTTCACCGCCCGCGCCAGCATGGCCACCCAGCACAGGCTGGACCGTTTTGGCGCTGCCTTGCTGGCCTTGGCGATGGCGCTGATGACCTGGCGCACCACGCTGGGCGGCATCAGCGCCTTCAAGTCGCAGGCCGGCTCGATGATGGTGGGCGTGCCCGAATGGTGGGTATATCTGGCCATGGTGCCGGCGCTGGCGTTGACCGCTGTGATTGCAGCGGTGCAGGCCACCTTCACGACTGCGGTCACGACCGCATCTGCGACCACAGCCAAACGCCCTGCATGACACCGATCCTGCTGGTGGGTGCAATCTTCGGCTTGATGCTGCTGCTGATGGCGCTGCGTGTGCCCATTGCCGTGGCCATGTTCTGCGCCGGCAGCGCGGGCTATGTGCTGCAGGCCGGGTGGCTGCCGTTCAGCAGCTTTCTCAACAGCCATGCCTTCGCGCGCTTTGCCAGCTATGACCTGAGCGTCATTCCGTTGTTCATCCTGATGGGCAGCTTCGCCACGCAGGGTGGCATCTCCAAAGCGCTGTTCGAATTGGCTGCGGCGGTGATGGCGCGCTTCAAGGGCGGGCTGGCGATGGGCTCGGTGCTGGCTTGTGCGGCCTTTGGTGCCATCTGCGGCTCATCCGTGGCCACGGCGGCCACCATCACGCAAGTGGCGCTGCCTGAGTTGCGCAAGCACGGCTATTCAGGCCGCCTGGCCACGGGCACGCTGGCCGCAGGCGGCACGCTGGGTATTTTGATCCCGCCTTCGGTGCCCCTGGTCATCTACGCCATCCTGACCGAACAGAACATCGCCAAGCTGTTCGCCGCGGCCATGGTGCCGGGGCTGATCGCCGTGGTGGGCTACCTGCTGGCCATTGCCGCCTATGTTCGGCTGGTGCCCGGCCATGCACCTGAACACGACGAGGTGCCGGCGCTGACCCTGCGCGCGCTCTCCGGCATCTTGCCGATTGCCCTGATCTTCCTGCTGGTGTTCGGCGGCATCTACGGCGGCTGGTTCACGCCCACCGAAGGCGCGGCGGTGGGGGCCGCTGCCACCTTTGTCGCTGCGCTTGTGAAAGGCGAGATGACAGCGGCCAAGTTCAGGCAATGTTTCTACGCCACGGCCATCTCCAGCGCCATGATCTTCATGATCTTCCTGGGCGCCGACCTGATGAATTCGGCCCTGGCCCTGACGCAGGTGCCGGCGCAGCTGGCCAGCGTGGTGCAAGGCCTGGGCTGGCCGCCGCTGGCCATCGTCGGCGGCATCCTGCTGCTGTATGTCGCGCTCGGCGCGGTGATGGACGAGCTGAGCGTCATCCTGCTCACCATCCCCATCCTGTTCCCCGTGGTCATCGGCCTGGACTTCGGCATGCCGCGTGAAAGCGTGGCTTTGTGGTTCGGCGTCATGGTGCTGATGACCGTGGGCTTCGGCCTGCTGTCGCCACCGGTGGGCTTGAACGTTTATGTGGTCAACAGCCTGGCGGGCGGCGTGCCCATTGCCGAGAGCTACCGCGGCGTCATTCCGTTTTTGGTCAGCGACACGCTGCGCACCTTGCTGCTGTTCTTCTTTCCGGCGCTGTCGCTGTGGCTGGTGCGCTTTGTGGGTTAGCTGCCAACGTCAAGGCGCCAGAAAGCGTTGCAGCGCCGACAGCGCCGAAGCCGGGTCTTCTTCCTGCGGCACATGGCCCAGGCCCGGCAGCAGCAGCAGTTCGGCTTGGGCTGCTGGGGGCAGCGCGCGCAGATAGTCCTGCGCGTTGGCAGGCGGGATCATCGCGTCGGCTTCGCCCCAGATGAGCAGCGTGGGGGCTTCTATCCTGGCCAGCAGCGGCGTGGGTTCCTTCAGGCGCAGCTGTTCCAGGCGCTGCAGCACGGCGCGGCGCACGCCTGGGGCCAGCATCAGCTGGTGATAGCGCGTGATGGTGTTTGCGGTCAGCCGCGACGGGTCGGCGTAGGCAGGGGCCAGGCCGGCGCGCAGCAACGGGCGCGGCAGGGCATAGGGCAGCATGCCAGCGAGAAAGCCCACGTCGGGCGCCTTGCCGTATTCGAAACCCGGGCTGGCGAAACCATCAGGCGCCACCAGCACCAGGCGCGCCACGCGCTGGGGATGTTCAGCCGCCATGCGCCAGGCCAGCCGGCCGCCCATCGAATGGCCGATGAAGCTGGCGCGCGGCAGGTTCAGCGCGTCCATCAGCGCCAGCAGTTGCACCATGGTGTGCTCGTCGTCGTACAGGCCTTGCGGGTCAGGGCTGGTCAGACCGGCGCCGGGCAGGTCGATGCGTACGACGCGGTGCGCGGCCTGCAGTCCCTGGGACCAGGCTTCCCAGGTGTGCAGGCTGCTGCCGAAGCCGTGCAGCATCAACACTGGCGGGGCTTCGGTGGAGCCTGCTTCCGGGCCGGTTTCGCGCACATGCCAGCGCAGGCCGGCCGCTTCAACGAAGCGGCTGGGCGGCTGTGCGTAGCGCGCTTCCAGCTCGGTGCGGTCGATATCGGGTGTCCAGGCCCAGCCGGCGCCCACCAGCAACGCAAGCAGCAGCAAAATGGAGATGATCTTTATCCTTGACCTTGGTCGGGTTGGCGCCATGCCATGATTCTTGCGCATGGTTAGCCTGGTCAGGCGGGTTTGCTGGCGCAGACCAGCACCATCCACTTCAAACCGTCACTTTCAGACCGGAGCCGTTCGATGCAACGTCGTTCTTTTGTTCAAGGCGCCGCTGCTGCCGCGCTGGGTATGCCCCATCTGTCGGGCTTGGCGCAGCAGACCGTGACGCTGAAATTCCACACCTTCATGGCGCCGCTTTCCAATGTCTGGCTGACCATGCACAAGCCTTGGATGGACAAGGTGGAAAAAGACAGCGGCGGCCGTATCAAGTTCGAAGCCTACCCCGCCATGCAACTCGGCGGCACGCCAGTGCAGCTGTACGACCAGGCGCGTGACGGTGTGGTCGATGTGGTGTGGACCCTGCCTGGCAACACGGCTGGCCGCTTCCCGCGCATCGAGGTCTTCGAGTTGCCTTTCATGATGAACAGCGCTGAAGCCACGTCCAAGGCGTATTGGGAGTATTTCCAGACCCAATGCCCCGACGAGTTCAAGGAAACCCAGGTGCTGGCGCTGCATGTGCACGGGCCCGGCGTCATCCACACGGTCAGCAAGGCCGTGAACAGCATCGGCGACCTGCGCGGCATGAAGGTGCGCGGCCCGACGCGGCAGGTGACCAGGCTGCTCGCCAGCGTCGGCGCCACGCCCGTGGGCATGCCGCTGCCGCAGATTCCAGACGCCTTGAGCAAGGGCACGATCGACGGTTGCGTCATTCCCTGGGAAGTGGTGCCTTCGGTGAAGGTGCACGAGCTGACCAAGTTCCACAGCGAATTTCCGGCCAGTGGCCCTGCGCTCTACAGCACCACGTTTGTGATGGCCATGAACAAGGCGCGCTACGACGGCTTGGCGCCCGACCTGAAACGCGTGATCGACGCCCATTCCGGCCTGGCCACCAGCGCTTTGCTGGGCCGCATGCAGCAGGGCAACGACCCCATCGGCCGCAAGAGTGCGGCCGACCGGGGCAACACCATCCATACCTTCAGCGATGCAGAAACGCTGGCCTTCATCAAGCGTTCTGCTGCGCTGGACGACGAATGGGTGGCCGACATGGACAAGCGCGGCTTCCAGGGCGCGCAGTTGCTGTCTTCAGCGAAAGCCCTGATCGTGAAGCACAAGTCCTAGCCGCAACAGAAAACGCTGGCTCTTCAAGGCCCCCAGGGCCGGGCCAGCGGCTCGCCTACAAACAAGCCCTGGCCGGGCGAGCGCACGCTTTTCCAGTACGCCTCCATCAAAGTTTCGCCGCGTGCATAACGCCTGATCATCAAAGACGCGCGAGAAAACTTTTCCAGGTAGTTGCAAGGCTCTTCCACCGTGCCGTAGCTGGCGGTGGCGCCTGCGCGCAGCCAGGCGGTGATGGGCATCTGCCCGAAGTTGGGCGCGCCGGTCTCGGTCATGCCGCCCAGGCTGGTGAGGTGGTCGGCGGCCGCACCGGGAAGCCAGGTGTTGGTTTCAATCTGTGGCACCGACACCAGGCCGGTGAAATAGAACATCAGGTTGTTCTGGTTGGTGACGAAGTTGCTGGCTGTGCCCAGGAAGTTGTTGATGTAGTTCACCGACAGCCGCGCCACGGGGCTGGGCACCAGGCTTTGGAAGTCGAGGTAGCGCACGCTGCGCGCCATGTCGTCGGTACGAATCAGCACGGCCTGGCCCGATGCCGGGTGGGTGGCTGATGCCCGCCAGCGGCCGTCTGCCGCCACGCCGCGGGCAATGATCGCTTCAGCCTCAGTCAGCGTGGCAGCACCCAGCATCATCGACGGGCGCATGCGCAAATCTGTCCAGGGCTGGCGCGTGTCGTTGTCGTAGTACGCCGTGGCCGTGGTGGCGCGGCAAGTGCTGCCGCAATAGCCTGCGTCGTAGCCGAAGGCCAGGGCACTGGTCAGGCTCATGGCGCAACTGCCCACCACGCGCGAGGGTTGCGCCCAGGTCACAAGCGTGGCCTGGATGGTGGCCGGCAAGCGCGCGTCCAGGGTCGTTTTCAGCGCTTCGAATTCGCCAGCGCTCAGCGTGGCACCACCGCTGCGTGGCACGGGGACGCGGAAGACTTGCGAATCAGGGATGCCGCGTGCGCGTTGGTAGGCTGCAGCGATGGCTTCGCTGGTGGCGTCGCCCTCGGCCACCAGGATTGCCAGATTGGCTGAGGTGAAAGTCGGTGCCGGCGCGCTGGGTGGATCTGGCGGGCGACTGGCATCGCCACCGCCACCGCAGGCGGCCAGCAGCAGCAGTGTGGCGATCAGTGGCAGGCGGCTGAAGGCAGAGCGGACTGGGTCAAGGGCGTGCATCGGCTGAGCATAAGGCGGGGCTTCAGAACTGAACGCTGCGGCTCTGGTGGATGACCCAGCGCCCACCCACCATCACGGCGCTGAAGGGTTGCGCCGGGCTGGCGAACACCAGGCCATCCAGCACATGGCTGGGCGGCAGACCGCTCAAGGCGCTGTCTTGCAGGTTCAGCACCAGCAGGTCGGCGCGCGCGCCGCGCACCAGGCCTGCAGGCGACAGGCCGGCAGCGGCAGCACCACCGGCCAGGGCCAGCTCGAACAGCCGCGCTGCGCTGGACGGCTGCGCAGGCGGACTGGCTGCGACATTGCGCTGGCGCAATCGCAGCCGCTGGCCGTATTCCAGCCAGCGCAGCTCTTGCGGCCAATCGCGCGTGACCTGGCTGTCCGAGCCCACCGACAGCGGCACGCCCGCTGCCAGCCAGCGCGGCAGGTCGGGCAGGCCGTCGCCCAGATTGGCTTCGGTGCCGGGGCACAGCACCAGGCCGGCGCCGCTGGCAGCAACCGCATCGATCTCTTGCGCGGTGGCGTGCGTGGCATGCACCAGTTGCCAGCGCGCGTCCAGCGGGGCATGGCGTGTCAGCCATTCGACGGGCCTGCAGCCGGTGGCCGCCAGGCAGTCTTCAACCTCGCCGGTTTGTTCGGCGACATGAATGTGCAGCGGGCCGTCTTGAAAGCGCCGCGCCAGTTCGATGATCGATTCCGGCCGTGCTGCGCGCAGCGAATGCACGGCCACGCCTGCTGTGGTGTGGGCTGCGATGCCATGCACGGCCTGCTGCAGCGCCAGCACATCGGCCACCGTGGTGGCAAACCGCCGCTGATCTGTGCGCAACTGCGGCTGTGTGAAGCCGGCGCGTTCATACAGCACGGGCAACAGCGTCAGGCCGATGCCGCTGATTTGCGCTGCACGCACCAGGGCCAGGGCCATTTCAGCAGGGTCTGCATACCGGCTGCCGTCGGGCGCGTGATGCAGATAGTGAAATTCGCAGACCTGCGTGTAGCCGCCGGCCAGCAGCTCGCGGTAGAGGTCGGTGGCGAGGTGCTGCAGTTCTTCAGGCGTGATGCGCTGCGCCACGCCGTACATGCGCGTTCGCCAGCTCCAGAAGTCGTCTTGCGTGCTTTCTCGGCGTTCGGCCAGGCCGACGAACGCGCGCTGGAAAGCATGGCTGTGGGCGTTGACGAGGCCCGGCAGCACGGGGCCGGGCAAGGCCTGGGCGTGATCAGGGCAGGGCTGGTTGGCGCTGATGTCCAGCCAACGACCGGCAGCGCCGGTGGTCAAGACCACGCGTTCATGCCAGGCCCCGCCTATCCAGGCTTGTGGTGCCCACCACACCTGCGGCGCGTTGATCATCTCGCCACGCCAGCGAATACGACTTGCTGGCAGGGGTTGCGGCCGAAGCCGTAGGCCAGCTCGCTGGGGTGGTCCAGGTTCCACACAGCGAAGTCGGCGCGCTGCCCCGTAGCCAGCCGGCCCCTGTCGTGCAAGCCCAGCGCGCGCGCCGCATGCACGGTCACACCCCGCAGTGCCTCTTCAGGCGACAACCTGAAAAGGGTGCAGGCCATGCTCAACATCAACAGCAGGCTGCCTGTGGGCGACGAGCCCGGGTTGTGGTCGCTGGCCACTGCCATCGGCACGCCGGCATCGCGCAGCGCTTGAATGGGCGGCAGCCGGGTTTCGCGCAGAAAGTAGAAGGCGCCAGGCAACAGCACGGCCACGGTGCCGGCTGCGGCCATGGCCTGCACGCCCTGTGGCGACAGGTGTTCCAGGTGGTCGCAACTGAGTGCGCTGTAGCCAGCGGCCAAAGCGGCGCCGTTCTGATTGCTCAATTGCTCGGCATGCAGCTTCACGGGCAAGCCCAGGCTGCGCGCGGTGTCGAAAACGCGACGTGTTTGGACTGGCGTGAAGCCGATGGTGTCGCAGAAGGCGTCTACCGCGTCCACCAGGCCTGCTGCTTGCTGGCGCGGCAGCCAGTCGCAGACGGCGTCCAGGTAGGCGTCAGCGCGGCCTTCGAACTCGGGTGGCAGTGCATGCGCGCCCAGCGATGTGGTGCGCACGGTGAGCGCCAGCTCGCGGCCCAAGCGGCGCGCAACGCCCAGGCAGCGCGCTTCGTCGGCTTCTGTCAAGCCGTAGCCCGACTTGATCTCCATCGTCGTCACGCCTTCGGCCATGAAGCCACGGGCGCGGGCGGCGGCGGCGTCGAACAAGGCCGCGTCGCTGGCCGCGCGCGTGGCCACTACCGTGGAGCGGATGCCGCCGCCTGCGCGCGCGATGTCCTCGTAGCTCGCGCCCAACAGGCGTTGCTCGAATTCCAGCGCGCGCTGGCCGCCGTAAACCAAGTGGGTATGGCAGTCCACCAGGCCAGGGGTAACCAGGGCGCCGGCCAGGTGGTGTTCTGTCCCGGCCTGTATGCCAGCCGGCAGGTCTGCGTCGCGCCCGGCCCAGCGGATCAGGCCATCTTGCACCGCCAGAGCGCCATCCTCGATCAAGGCCCAGCCGGCAGCATCAGCCAATGTCACGAGTCGCGCATGGCGCCACAGTTGCACGGGGGCTGTCATTTCGGTGCCCATTTCAGCGCCCATGTCCGCACCCATGTCCGCGCCCATTTCAGCGCCCATTTCAGCGCACCACCAGGCACAAAGCACGACCTGCGCTTTCAACGGACCAGGCTGTGGCCTCAGCCCCGTCTGACCACAACAGCGTGCCGGCGACCAAGGTTGCGACCTGCTTGCCAATGCGCACGGTGCAGGCATCTTGCGCATACACACCGCGCCAGCGCGTGGCGCCTGCGATGGTGGGCTCAGCTTGCGCACGCCACATCCTGGCTTCGCCCAGCCCGCGGCGCATCATCAGGTTCAGGTCGCTGGTGGGGCCGTCTATCAATGTGCAGCCGGGGGCAGCTTCGCCTGCGAAGCCCACGGGAACGGTCGCTGCCGTCAGCAGCAGATCTTCAGCCGGCAGGCGTAGACGCACGCCTGCGCCTTCCAGAACGGCAAACCAGCGGTCGGTACCGCTGTACGCTGAAAAAGGGCCATCGCGGTCGATGCGCGCCACGCTCACACGCAGTTGCCAGGCTTGCACCTGCGGCCAGGCCAGCAGCTCACGCGTGCTGCCGCCAGCGTTGCGCCAGGCTTGTTCGGTGGCCTGCGACAGCAGGGCCCGATGAAGTTTCATCATGGACTGAACTGCCCTTCCAATTGGTAAGCGGTGCCTGGATGTACCAGGCGGGCGATGGTGATGGCGGCGTCGATGGTGAACGTGCGGCGAACGACCACCAGGCAGGGCGCGTCGGCAGCCAGGCCCAGCAACCGGGCTTCCTGCGCTGTAGGCCTTGCGGCTTCGATGGTGTACTGGGCGCGCCACAAGGCTGTGGCCTCGAACAGGTATTGCGTGGGCGTGGTGCGCGTGAAGTCAGTTGTCAGATAGCCCGGCGCACAAGCCGGGTTGACATAGCGGTCTTCACATTGCAGGGCTTGGTCGTTGTCGAAGTGAACGATGAGCGTGTGAAAAACCGCACTGCCTGGCGCCACGCCCAATTGCGCCGCCAGGGCAGGGGGCGCGTTCTCACTTCGCTGAACATGCACCTGTGCGTGGTGACGATGCCCACGCGCTTCGATCTCTTCGTGCAGGTCACGAATCTGCAGCGTGCTGCTGACATGGTGCAAGGCGCCGGCAAACGTGCCCACGCCCTGGGTGCGCCGCACCAGACCTTCGGCTTGCAGCTCACGCAGCGCGCGGTTCACCGTCATGCGGCTCACGCCGAATTGCGCCACCAGTTCGGCTTCGGAAGGCATCAGCGCGCCGGGCGACCAGCGGCCGCCGGCCAAACTGTCTTTCAAGCTTTTTTTGACACGGGCATAAGGCGCGAGCATGTTGCAGATCGTACTTGCCTAGAGTTGTCTAGACAAGTAGAGTGCCCTGCAACGTACTGCCAGGAAAACTGCCATGACCGATCTATCCAGCATCCAATGCGCCGTCGACCGCACACCGGCGCCCGTCAGCCCGCGCCCTGTGCGCTCGCCACGCGGCACCGAGATCAGTTGCCGCAACTGGCTCACCGAAGCCGCCCTGCGCATGCTGCACAACAACCTGGACCCCGAGGTGGCAGAAAACCCGGATGCGCTGGTCGTCTATGGCGGCATCGGCAAGGCAGCGCGCAACTGGGAATGTTTCGACACCATCACGGCCACGCTGCGCCGTTTGCAGGCTGACGAGACTTTGCTGGTGCAAAGCGGCAAACCGGTGGGCGTGTTCCGCACCCATGCAGATGCACCGCGCGTGCTGATCGCCAACTCCAACCTCGTTCCCAAGTGGGCCACCTGGGAACACTTCGACGAGCTCGACCGCAAGGGTTTGATGATGTACGGCCAGATGACGGCCGGCAGCTGGATCTACATCGGCAGCCAGGGCATCGTGCAGGGCACGTACGAGACGTTCGTCGAAGCGGGTCGCCAGCACTTCGGTGGCAGCCTGGAAGGCCGGTGGATTCTTACCTCGGGCCTGGGTGGCATGGGTGGCGCGCAGCCCCTGGCTGCCACGTTTGCCGGCGCGGTCAGCCTGACCATCGAATGCCAGCAGAGCCGCATCGACTTTCGGCTGCGCAGCCGCTACGTGGACGAACAAGCCACCGACCTGGACGACGCGCTGGCGCGGGTGGCCAGGTACACGTCGGCCAAACAAGCGGTGTCGATCGCACTGCTGGGCAATGCCGCCGAGCTGCTGCCAGAGATGGTTCGTCGTCGCGTCAAGCCTGATCTGGCCACCGACCAGACCAGCGCCCACGATCTCGTCAATGGCTATCTGCCTGCGGGCTGGACGGTTGAACGCTGGCAGGCCGCGCGCGCGGATGCGAGCCAGCACGCGGCCTTGCGCCAAGCCGCTGCCGCCAGTTGCGCCGTGCATGTGCAGGCCTTGCTGGACATGCAGGCCCTGGGCGTGCCCACGGTGGACTATGGCAACAACATCCGCCAGGTGGCTTTCGACGCGGGTGTGAAGCGCGCTTTCGACATTCCTGGCTTCGTGCCGCAGTACATCCGCCCGCTGTTTTGCCGCGGCGTGGGGCCGTTTCGCTGGGTGGCGCTGAGCGGTGACGCAGAAGACATCCGCAAGACCGACGCCAAGATGAAAGAGCTGTTTCCCGAGAGCAAACACCTGCATCGCTGGCTGGACATGGCCGCCGAGCGCATTGCTTTCCAGGGCCTGCCGGCACGCATTTGCTGGATCGGCCTGGGCGAGCGCCAGCGCGCCGGCCTGGCCTTCAACGAGATGGTGAAGTCGGGCGAGCTGAAAGCCCCCATCGTCATCGGCCGCGACCATCTGGACAGCGGCAGCGTGGCCAGCCCCAACCGCGAAACCGAAGCCATGCTGGACGGCAGTGACGCGGTGAGCGACTGGCCGCTGCTCAACGCCCTGCTCAACACCGCCAGCGGCGCTACCTGGGTCAGCCTGCACCACGGCGGCGGCGTGGGCATGGGCTACAGCCAGCACAGCGGCGTGGTCATCGTTTGCGACGGCACCGCAGACGCCGCAAGGCGCATCGAGCGCGTGTTGTGGAACGACCCGGCCACGGGCGTGATGCGCCATGCGGACGCCGGCTACGACAGCGCTCGGGAATGCGCTTTCGAGCAAGGGCTGGACTTGCCGATGCTGCCAACGGAGGCACGCTGATGCTGCTGCGCCCGGGACAACTGACGCTGCAGGAACTGCGTGCCATCCATGCTGATGGGCCCGGGCCGCAACCCTTGTTGCCGGAGGCCCTGGAACTGGACCCGCGCGCCTTGCCCGGCATTCTGGCCAGCGCCCAGGTCGTGCAGGCCGCAGCCGAAGGCGATGCTGCGGTCTACGGCGTCAACACCGGCTTCGGACAGCTCGCCAGCACGCGCATCAGCACGGCCGACCTGGCCACCTTGCAACTGAACCTGATCCGCAGCCACAGCGTCGGCGTGGGCCAGCCGCTCTCACCAGCCGTACTGCGGCTGATGCTGGCCACCAAGGCCGCCAGCCTGGCGCGCGGTTATTCGGGCGTGCGCCCTGTGGTCATCGACACCTTGCTGGCGGTTCACAACGCCGGCCTGGTGCCCTGGGTGCCCAGCCAGGGCAGCGTGGGCGCCAGTGGTGACCTGGCCCCGCTGGCGCACATGACACTGGCGCTGCTGGGCGAAGGCGAATTCAACGTCGACGGCGCGCGCCAGCCCGCAGCCGATGTGCTGCGCCAGCATGGCATCACGCCCCTGGTGCTGCGCGCCAAGGAAGGCCTGGCGCTGATCAATGGCACGCAAACCAGCACCGCGTTGGCGCTGCATGCGCTGTTCTCGTTCGAGCCGGTGCTGGACGCGGCCCTGGTGGTGGGCGCGCTCACGGTAGATGCCGCGCGCGGCAGCGACAGCCCTTTCGACCCGCGCATCCACGCTCTGCGCGGCCAGCCGGGGCAGATCGCCGTGGCCGCGCATTACCGCGCCTTGCTGGCCGGCAGCGCCATCCGCGCTTCGCACCAGGAAGGCGACGACCGCGTGCAAGACCCGTACTGCCTGCGCTGCCAGCCGCAGGTGGTGGGCGCCTGCCTGGACCAGCTGCGCCATGCCGCAGGCGTGCTGCTGCGCGAAGCCAATGCGGTGACCGACAACCCGCTGGTGTTTGCTGATGCGCCGGCCGACGACGGCGCGGCTCCCTCGGGGGGCGGCAAGCGCAGCGAGCCCGGGGGCCACATCCTCAGTGGTGGCAACTTCCACGCTGAACCCGTGGCCCTGTGCGCCGATGCCATGGCCTGCGCCATCGCCGAGGTGGGGGCGATTGCCGAGCGGCGCATCGCCATGCTCATCGACAGCCATGTTTCACGCCTGCCGCCATTCTTGACAGCCAACGCCGGGCTCAACAGCGGTTTCATGATCGCCCACGTCACTGCCGCTGCCCTGGCCAGCGAAAACAAGAGCCTGGCCCACCCGGCCAGCGTGGACAGCCTGCCCACCAGCGCGAACCAGGAAGACCATGTGTCGATGGCCACCTTCGCCGCGCGGCGTTTGCTGCCGATGATCGACAACGTGGCCCACATCCTGGGCATCGAATGGCTGGCTGCGGCGCAAGGCATCGAGTTCCTGCGCCCGCTGCGCAGTTCATCGGCGCTGGAAGCAGCCCACGATTTGCTGCGCCAGACCTGTCCGGCCATGCCCGAAGACCGCTACCTGGCGCCAGATATCGAACGTGCCAGCGCCCTGGTGCGCGGTGGGCCGTTGGCAGCCGTGTTGCAGGGTCTGACCGGGCAGCGTTTGCTCTCCGAATGAAGCGCGGCTGTCAGGGTTTTCGAATTCGCCAGATTTGCCGCACTTGAAGCGTTTGGCACGTCCAGACCGCGCCAGTTCCCGGCTGCGCGGCCGATACCGCAGAGGCGAACAAATTCTTCGACCTGGCCCAGCTCTTTCCCCCCCCCCCGGATAACGACGCGGTGGCCGAACACCGCCAACGCGTGGTCCCTGCCTGGCTTGACCGCCCTGCAGCATGTGGCACGGGCGGCGGGCTGCGCTGCCGCTGCTGGCCGTGGTGCTGACCGTGGTGCTGGTCGGCATGATCTTTGGTTCGATACGCGCGCAAGGCATGGCCGGCGTGTTGTGGAGCTACCCTTTTTTCCTGTTCGTGTGCTATTTCGTCGTCTCGCGGCGCGTGGCCACGGTGTTGGCGGGGCTGTTGATTGCTGGCGTCACAGCGCTGGCCTGGCCGCAGCTGGGCCCTGGCCTGACCCTGCGCGTGCTGATTTCGCAGGTGCTCGTGATGCGCATGGTCCATGTCGTGTTCAGCATCATCGGCAACCTGCAACATTCGCTGCGCGTGCAGGCCATCACCGACCCGCTGACCGGCGCTTTCAACCGGCGCCACCTGCAAACCAGGCTGGAAGCGCTGGTGGGTAGCCCCGACCATGCCTTGCCGACCCTGGATGGGGACCACTTCAAGCGCATCAACAACCTGCATGGCCACGACAGCGGTGACGAAGTCTGGTGTCGCCTGGTGGACAGGTTGGACGCTGCAGCGGGCGACAAGGCCATGGTTTTTCGCACCGGTGGCGAAGAATTCATGCTGCTTCATCTGTCGCAAGCCGGTTTGCATGTGGCGGTGCTGCAGGCTGAAGCCGTACGGCAGCGCGTGGCCAGCAGCCGGCTGCTGGGCGCAGAGCGCATCACCGTCAGCATCGGCGTGGCCGTGCTGTGGCCCTGGCAGGACACGCGCCAATGGCTCAAGCGCGCAGACATGGCGCTGGCCCCATGGCGCTGTACCCATGGCGCTGTACCGCGCCAGGAACGCTGGGCGCGACCGCTTGTGGGCCGCTTGTGTACCGCTTGAGAGCCCGCTTTTC
>JBBQXN010000038.1:0-30747 GCA_038209585.1 Burkholderiales bacterium | reverse complement strand
CGCGAGTACCTCGATGCCGTGCACAAGGCCGGTGGCGACGCCGTGCCGAACTATTCGAGCATGGAAGGCTATCTGGCTGCCAAGGTGTTCACTGAAGGCCTGAGGCGCGCTGGCCGCAACCCGACGCGCGAAGCGCTGGTCAGCGGCCTGGAGGCGATCCAGCAAGCGAGCTTCGGCGGCTTCAGCGTCAACTTCGGACCGAAGGACCACGTGGCCTCGCGCTTCGTCGACCTGTCGATGCTGACCGAAGACGGCAAGGTACGCCGCTAGACGGCTGTCGGGCAGCACGCCGATCGACAGCGCCGAAAACCCCGGGCGGCTGCGCAGCCAAAGTCCGGCAGGTAAACTGTTTTCACTACGAAGTGACCGGCCGGAAACACGCGAGTCTTTCGCGTGCTGTGCCACGGAGCCCACCATGCGCATGATCGAATCCATTCTTGCCGACGCGGCCTCCATCGCCGCCGTGCGGCGCGACATCCACGCCCACCCCGAGCTGTGCTTCCAGGAGCAGCGCACTGCCGACGTGATCGCGAAGCAGCTCACCGACTGGGGCATACCGATCCACCGCGGCATGGGCACGACCGGCGTCGTGGCGATCCTGAAGAACGGCACGAGCAGCCGCGCCGTGGGCCTGCGCGCCGACATCGACGCGCTGCCGATGACCGAGCACAACACCTTCGCCCATGCCAGCCAGCACAAGGGCAAGATGCACGCCTGCGGCCACGACGGCCACACCGCGATGCTGCTGGCCGCAGCCAAGCACCTGTCGAAGCACCGCAACTACGACGGCACGGTCTACCTCGTGTTCCAGCCCGCCGAAGAAGGCGGTGGCGGCGCGCGCGAAATGATCAAGGACGGGCTGTTCGAGAAGTTTCCGATGGAGGCCATCTTCGGTGCCCACAACTGGCCCGGCATGGCCGTCGGCCAGTTCGCCGTCAAGAGCGGCCCGTGCTTCGCGAGCAGCAACGAATTCAAGATCACGATCCACGGCAAGGGCGCGCACGCCGCCATGCCGAACAACGGCATCGACCCGGTGCCGGTGGCCTGCCAACTGGTTCAGGCCTTCCAGACCATCATCACGCGCAACAAGCGGCCCATCGACACCGGCGTGATCTCGGTAACGATGATCCATGCCGGCGAAGCCACCAACGTGGTGCCCGACAGCTGCGTCATCCAGGGCACGGTGCGCACCTTCACGAACGAGGTGCTGCAGATGATCGAAGAGCGCATGGCACTGATTGCCGAGCACACCGCTGCCGCCTTCGGTGCCACCTGCGAATTCGCCTTCAAGCGCAACTACCCGCCCACCATCAACCACACGGCAGAAACCGCCTTCGCGCGCCGGCTGATGAGTGACATCGTGGGTGCAGACAACGTGCATGAATTCGAGCCCACGATGGGCGCCGAGGACTTCAGCTTTTTCCTGCAGAAGATACCCGGAGCCTATTTCCTGATCGGCAACGGCGACGGCAGCCACCGCATCGGCGGTCATGGCCTGGGGCCGTGCATGCTGCACAACCCCAGCTACGACTTCAACGACGACCTCATTCCGCTGGGCGCCACCTGCTGGGTGCGCATGGCCGAAGCCTGGCTCAACGACACGCACCGCGCATGACACCCACCATGGCCGACGAAGACTTCTTCTCGCAAACCTACGGCCAGGCGCGCCAGCGCTTTCTGGATGCAGCCACACGCGGCGGGCTGGCGATGCAAGCCATGCTGCACCCGCAGCGCGGGCGCGAAGGCGAAGCACTGGCGCTCGATGTGGCCCGCTTTGGGCCAGATGACGCGCGGGCGGTGCTGATCATCAGCAGCGGCTGCCACGGTGTGGAAGGCTTCTGCGGCTCTGGCGTGCAAAGCGCCTTGCTGGCCGACCCGGACTTCCATGCCGCTGCCAGCGAGGCCGGCGTGGCGGTGTTGTATCTGCACGCACTGAACCCGCACGGGTTTTCCTGGTGGCGCCGCACCACGCACGAAAACATCGACCTGAACCGCAACTGGCAAGACTTCAGCCAGCCGCTGCCCGTTAACCATGGCTACGAAGAATTGGCCGACGCCCTGGTGCCCGCCACCTGGCCACCCACGCCAGAAAACGAAGCGGTGCTGGCCGACTACGCCCAGCGGCACGGCGCCATGGGGCTGCAGGCCGCCATCAGCGGCGGGCAGTACACGCACCCCAAGGGCCTGTTTTACGGCGGGCAGTCCACCAGTTGGTGCCTGCAGGCGCTGGGCACTGCGATGGCCGCACATGCCAGGAAGTGTCAGCGCCTGGGCTGGATCGACCTGCATACGGGTCTGGGGCCCAGCGGCGTGGGCGAGCGCATCTTCGCTGCTGCTTTTTCAGATGAAACGCTGGCCCGCGCACGCCAGTGGTGGGGCCCGGGGGTGACTTGCGTGGAAGAAGGCAGCAGCAGCTCGGCCCCCCTGACGGGCATGATCTGGGCCGCTGCTGCCGAGGTCTGCCCGCAGGCCGAACACACCGGCATTGCACTGGAATACGGCACCCTCCCCTTGCCGCAGATGATCAACGCCCTGCGCGCCGACCAGTGGCGCGAGAACCACCCCGAGGCCTCGACCGAGCAAGCCGCCGCCATCCGCCGCCAGTCGCGGGATGCTTTCTACGTAGACACGCCGCAGTGGAAAGCGCAGATCATCAGCCAGGGGCGTGAGGCGGCCCGGCAGGCGGTCCGGGGTCTGGCGCTGGATCAAGGCGTGCCCAGGAACAGGTAGGCATTCGCCGCTCGCCTGTCGCCCAGCCCCAGACCCAGATACACCGGGCCGAACGGCGTTTCGCCCCCCAGATAAACCGCCACGGAACCCAGCGGCCCGTCTCGCCGCTGGCGGGCGTAGGGCTGGGCGACACGGGCCAGTTCCAGCGCGAGCCCCAGGCGCATGTCGCCACGCAACCCCAGCGGCGCGCGACCGACGATGCGCTCGGCACGCACATGGCCATAAGCCACGCCGTCGCCCAGGAACTGCCCGTTGGAATAGCCCGATAGATTGAGAAAACCGCCCAGCGTGGCGGCTTCGGTGAACGGCAATTGGCCGCGCGGTGAATCGGTCCAGCTGGCCCGTGTACCCAGCACCCAGTTGCCCAGCGGCCAGGCCAGGCGCGCCTGCAGGCTCAGGCGTGAAAACGCCTGGCTGTCAGGCTGGTAGTAGTGGGCGCGCAAGTCCCAGCCGCTGCGCGGAAAGTACAGGCTGTCGCTTTGGTCCAGGTCCAGCGCCAGGGTCAGGCCACCGTAGCTGCGCTCGGGCACCAAGGCGAAAGCGTCCATGCCGGTCTCCAGCGAATTGGTCACCTTGCTTTCGCGCCAGCCCAGGCGCAACTGGCCCAGCAGGCTGAAGTTGATGCCCAGGCCCAGTTCAGCCTGGATGGTGGCGCGCCGGTACTCGGCCACGCGTTGCTCGATGAAGTAGTAGTCCACGCGTTCGCGCAGGTAACCCGTCTGGGCAAAGCCGAAGATGCGCTGGGTAGCTTCCAGCGGCTGATAGAACTCCACTGCCACGCCGGTGTTGCTGCCCAGGTCGCCCGTGACCAGCAGCTCGCCACCGAGCGAATTCAGCCAGGTCTTCTGGTAACCCAGCCGCAGCTGGTAGCTGGCACCCACGGCCAACGTGCTTTCCAGGCGCAGGCCCAGACGCAGGTAGTCGGGGCCCCAGCTCTTTTCCACCGGCATCACGCGCAGCACGTTCTTGTCACCGATTTTGACCAAGGTGTAGTCCACACCTTCGTAGCTGCCATCGCCATAAGCCCGCAGCAGATCGCGATTCAGGGCTTGGGTGTCCAGTGGTGCGCCAGTCTGCTGCTGCAGATAACGTGACACTGCTGCGGCATTGACGCGCTGCGCACCAGCAATCTCGATGGCGTCGATGCGCGGCGCCTGGCCGCGCCGCACGTTGATACGGCTTTTCCAGCGTGCGTATTCGGCTTCGGGAACAGACAGTTGCGCCAGGTCGGCCGCTTTCAGTTCAGCCGCCAGGCGGCCGTGGCCTGCTGCTTCAGCATGGCGCTGGAAATCGCCTGCGGTGATGGTGCCCAGACCGGGCTGCAGGTAGATGTCGCGCGACGTCAGCGTCGCCAGCGACGCGCTGACGTTCTGTTCGGTGAGCAAGGCCACCATCTGTGCGGCCACGCTGAAAAAGCCACCCACGTCTTCAGGCTTGAGCAGGGGCGAGCCCACGTTGACGGCAATCACCACCTGCGCACCACAGCGCTCGCGCACTTCGCGGATAGGCACGTTGTCCACCAACCCGCCATCCACCAGGCGGCGGCCGTCCACTTCTTGCGGCGCCATCAGGCCGGGCACCGACATGCTGGCGCGCATGGCCTGGGTCAGGCTGCCTTCGCGCAGCACCACGCGGGCGCCGTTGCCGATGTCGGTGGCGATGATGGACACGGGCAACGGCAGCCGTTCCAGTTCGCGCTCAGCCACGTCGGCATGCACCAACTGGTTGAAGAAGAGCTTGATCTTCTGGCCCGCCACCACGCCTGGCGGTGCCACCAGGCCGCGCTCGGTGACACCGGTTTCGGTGCCTGGCAGGAAGCGCTGGGCCAGGCGCTTGCTGCGGAAGTTCAGCTCGGTGAAATCCGGGCTGTCGATGAACATGTCGTTCCAGTTCGCCTTGGATAGCTCGCTGCGCATTTGCGCCGGGCTCAGGCCGGCTGCCCAGGCGCCAGCCACCAGGGCGCCCATGCTGGTGCCAGCCACGCAATCCACAGGGATGCGCAGGCGCTCCAGCACTTCCAGCACGCCGATGTGCGCTGCGCCACGTGCGCCGCCGCCGCCCAGCACCAGGCCGATGCGCGGGCGCTCCTGGGCCTGCGCGGCCCAGGCCAGCGACATGACAAGAAGCGGCAGGCAGCGGCGCAACCACCGCAACAGCAGGAACCAGGCTGGTGTCAGTTTGAACATGCCCGGATTCTCTGCTCGGTCGGGGGGCGGCGTGGCGGCTGTGTGAGCGGTGGGCCAACGCTGTTCATCGGTGCACAGCGCAGGTCAGCAGCGGCTGCCGCCGGCCCGTCGCAAGAGCCTGGCAGCGCGCGCTGCGGCTGCCTAAAGTTCATACATCGAACAAGCCTTCCCTGCCCTTTCCCTCACCCCAGGAGCCTCACATGAACACCACCCCGACCCTACAGAACACCCCCCGCAGCACCCGTGTGGCCAGCGCCGGTTTCGCCACACTGATGACCTTGGTCATCCTGCTGGGACTGGGCCAGCTCGCCCATGTGGACGAGACCGATGCGCAGATGGCGCATGCGCCTGCCGCGGTCTCGGTTTCAGCCGCACGCAGCTGACGCATGGCGCTGCGGCTGCGCCAATGCTTCAGTAACTGCGCCCCTTGCGGTACTGCGCATGCTGGCGCCGCTGCAAACTGGTGCTGCGCTCGATGGCCGCAAAAGACGCCCCCGCATGCGCATGCGCAATGGCCAGGCCCAGTGCGTCGGCCGCGTCCCTGCCCGGCAGCACCGTCAGATGCAGCAGTCGCTTGACCATTTCTTGCACCTGCGCCTTGCTGGCCAGGCCCTGGCCGACGATGGCCTTCTTCATCTGCAATGCCGTGTACTCCGCCACGGGCAAATCACTGCTCACCAGCGCAGCCAGCGCCGCGCCGCGCGCCTGCCCCAGCAGCAAGGTGCTTTGCGGATTCACGTTGACGAACACGATCTCCACCGACGCGGCCTGCGGGGCATAGCGCTCCACCACTTCACGCACGCCGTCGAAGATGATCTTCAGGCGCCCGGGCAAGTCGCCGCGCGGCGCTTCCAGGGTGCTGATGGTGCCGCTGGCGACATAGCTGAGCTTGGAGCCTTCGGCGTCGATGACGCCAAAGCCGGTGCGCTGCAGGCCGGGGTCGATGCCCAGAATCCGCGTCGGTTGCATCACACCTGAAAGTACCAGCGCACCGAATGGAAGAACACCGGCGCGGCAAAACAAAGCGGCGCCACACGGTCCAGCAAGCCCACGGCGCCAGTCACGCTGGCGGTGTTGCCCCACCAGCGCACACCGGCATCTTTCTTCAGGGCCTTCATGACGAAGTCGCCCAGCGTGCCGGCGCCGCCGGCGATCATTGCCATGGCCACCGCCTGTCCAGCCTTGAAGGGCGTGATCCAGTACAGCAGCGCGCCGCCCAGCCCGGCGGCCAGCACACCCAGAGCCCAGGCGCGCATGGAAAAGTCGCGGTCGATCAGCCGCGCCACAGGCCGGCGCCGCAAGCGCCGGCTGGCAGCTTCTTGCGCCAGTTGCGCCAGCACCGTGACCATGACCAGAAAGAACAGCAGAAAGGCGCCCCGGCCCTGCAGGCCACCAAACTGCAGCAGCAGCAAAGCCGGTGCATGGCTCAGGCCGTAGACGCAGACCATGATGCCCCACTGAATCTTGGCGTTGCGCTCCAGAAAACGGTGCGGGTCGCCGGCCAGCGCACTGGCCACCGGAATGGCCAGGAAGACATAGACCGGCACGAACACGGTGAACAGGTCGAAGTGCTCGCCGCCGGCAATCAGGTACTGCAGCGGCAGCACGACGAAGAAGGCCAGCAGCAGGCTGCGGTGGTCGCCGCGGCGGGTATGCGCCAGGGTGATGAACTCGCGCAAGGCGAAGAAAGACAGCAAACCGAAGGCCAGCGTCGCACCCACGGGCCCGGCCAACCAGGCCACCCAGAAGACGATGGCGCCCAGCCACAGGGCACGCAAGTCACGAAGCAGGCGCTGGCGCCGCTGGCCCATGGCGTCTGCGGACCCGGCTTCCTGCCGCGCCACGAACCAGGCCACCGCCACCGAAGCCACGGCCAGGAGGCCGAAGAGGATGAGAAAGAGCAAGGCCACTTGCTGATCAGCTGAAAGCTCGCGCAGGGTTTTCATGCAGCACCACCACCCGGCCGCGCGGCCAGCACCGCTTCTCGCGCCCGCGTCAGAAAGCTGCGCTTGTCTTCGCCGGGCTGCAATGACAAGGGCGTGCCAAAAGTGACCGTGCACAGGATGGGCACGGGCACGACTTCGCCTTTGGGCATGACGCGCTGCACGTTGTCTATCCAGGCTGGCACCAGCGTCACATCGGGAAATTGCTGCGCCAGGTTGAAAAGCCCGCTCTTGAAGGCCTGCGGCTCGCCTTGGGTGCTGCGCGTCCCTTCAGGGAAGATGACCAGCGAGTCGCCGTTGTGCAGCGCCTCTACCAAGGGCTCCAGCGGGTCTTGATCGTCGCTGCGCGTGCGGCTGACGTAAACCGCATGGAAGACCTCGGTCGTGATCCAGGTTTTCAGCGGTGTGGCCGTCCAGTAGTCGCGCGCGGCAATAGGCCGCGTCACGGCGCGCAATTCCTGGGGCAGTGCGGCCCAGATCAGCACCCAATCCAGGTGGCTCTGGTGGTTGGCGAAATAGATGCGCTGCTCGGCCTTGGGCGGGCAGCCTTTCCAGTGACCCTGCGCGCCGGTGATGACCCTGGCGATGAAGGCCAACAGCCAGCCGGCGGCATCAGCGCGACTAGTCAAGTTCCAGCTTCATCAGCGGCTGCGGCCGCCCGCCGCCACCCAGCCAGTGCAGCAGCGTCAGGCGGCCCGCATCGGGCATGTGTAGCCAACTGCAGCCCACGCGGGCGCCGCTGTCGGGGTCGCAGCTGCGCAGCGTCACATGCTGCATGACGAGGTCGCTGAACATCACCGTGTTGGCGTCCAGCTCAACTTCCACGCCCTTCAGCTCGGTGCCAGGCACCAGGGGGAGTTCGCTCGCCGGCTTCCACAGCCCGCAGCCTTCGCTGCTGATGTCGATGGCTGACAGCATCTGCGTGCGTTCGGGCAGCAAGGGGTGGCGAAAGCGCAGCTGCGGACCAAGATGACGACCCTGGCGCACGCGCCGGGTGCGCCGCCGCAGCAGGTGATACACATGTGAGGGCAGGTCGGCTTCCAGACGTATGCGTGCACTACCGCCCAGGGTGGTGGCGGTCGAAGAGTGCTCCACGAGCAGGCTGTAAACCGGGAACTGCAGCTTGGCGTCGCCCAGATAGGCCGCAGCCCAAAGGTCGGGCTGGCCTGCCAGGGCAGGCCAGTTGCCCGACTGCGTATCGGCGCTGAAGTGCAGCCGTCTGGCGACATCGTCAACAGCCCAAAGTGCCACGGTGGCAGCGCGGCCGCCCGGGCTGCCGATGCACACCGGTGTGTCACCCACGCGCAGCTCGCGCAGCAAGGACAGGCAGCGCCGCGAATCATCGACACGAAAGCGCGCCCAGGAACCCACCTGGTCCACGGCGTCTATGCCTGCGGTTGCTGCTGCTTGATGTGCCATGGCCTTGGAAGCTGAGTGTCAGTGCAGGCTCAATGCCTGAAGTGCCTGGTGCCGGTGAAGACCATGGCGATGCCCCGTTCATCGGCGGCCTGGATGACTTCATCGTCGCGCATCGAGCCACCGGGCTGGATGATGCAGGTGGCACCGGCATCGACGACCACATCCAGCCCATCTCGAAACGGGAAGAAAGCGTCGCTGGCCACCGCCGAGCCTTTCAGGTCCAGCCTCGCATTGCCTGCCTTGATGCTGGCCATGCGTGCGCTGTCGATGCGGCTCATCTGCCCTGCGCCCACGCCCAGCGTCATGCCACCGGCGCAGAACACGATGGCGTTGCTCTTGACGAACTTGGCCACCTTCCACGCAAACAACAGGTCAGCCTGCTGCTGCGCCGTGGGTGCCAGGTGCGTGACCACGCGCAGTTCGCTTTGCATCACGTTGCGGCTGTCATGCGTCTGCACCAGCAGGCCACCGCCCACGCGCTTGAAGTCCAGCGTGTTGGTACTGTCCGCGGCAGGCACCTGCAGCAAACGCACGTTGGGCTTGGGCGCAAAGAGGGCCAGCGCTTCGTCACTGAACGCCGGGGCAATCACGACCTCGACGAACTGCTTGACCACCTGCTGGGCTGCCGCCGCGTCCAGCGGGCGGTTGAAGGCGATGATGCCGCCGAAGGCGGATGTCGGGTCGGTCTGCAGCGCTTTGGCATAGGCCGCAGCCAGCGCCTCGGCCACCGCCACACCGCAGGGGTTCGCATGCTTGACGATGACGCAGGCAGGTTCACTGAAGGTCTTGACGCATTCCCAGGCGGCATCTGCGTCAGTGATGTTGTTGAACGACAGCGCCTTGCCCTGGCATTGCGTCCAACCCGCCAGCAGCCCCGCCGCTGCCACCCCGCTGTCGCGGTAAAAAGCGGCCGCCTGATGCGGGTTTTCGCCATAACGCATGTCTTGCGCCTTGTGCAGCTGCAGGTTGAAGACCCCAGGAAATGGCGCACGCGCAGGCACCGCGGAAGACACGGCTTCAGCGCCGGGCTGCAGGCTGCTGAGGTAGTTGGTGATCATGCCGTCGTAAGCGGCAGTGTGCGCATAGACCTTGGCCGCCAGCCGGAAGCGCGTGCTGCGCTGCACGCCACCACTGCGCAGTTCCTGCAGCACCTGCACGTAGTCGGCAGGATCGATCAGCACCGCCACATCGTTCCAGTTCTTGGCTGCTGCGCGCAGCATGGCCGGGCCGCCGATGTCGATGTTTTCGATGGCCTCGTCCAGCGTGCAGTCAGCGCGTGCCGTGGCTTGGGCGAAGGGGTACAGGTTCACCACCAGCAGGTCGATCGTGGCGATCCCGTGCGCGGCCAGTGCAGCCATGTGCTCAGGCAGGTCGCGTCGCGCCAGCAGGCCGCCGTGGATGTTGGGGTGCAGCGTCTTCACACGGCCATCGAGCATCTCGGGAAAGCCGGTGATTTCGGCCACCTCGGTTACTGACAGACCAGCGTCAGCCAGCAGCCTGGCCGTGCCGCCGGTGGACAGCAGGCGAACGCCCTGCGCCTGCAGGTCACGGGCGAACTCGACGATGCCGGTCTTGTCGGAAACCGAGAGCAAAGCGGTGATGACGTTGATGGCAGTCAGGGCGTTCAGGGCAGGCATGGGCAAGTGTCGAATCTCGGGTAATGGTGTGCTGCTGGCGGAATGGCGCCGGCTATTTGCCGTCGGCCTGGATCAAGCGGTGATCCAGCAGTTTGCGGCGCAGCGTGTTGCGGTTGATGCCCAGCCATTCGGCCGCTTTGCTCTGGTTGCCCTGGGCCTGGCGCATGACGACGTCAAGCAACGGACGCTCAACCGCCAGGATGACCAGGTCATGCAAGCCACCAGGCTCGGCACCACGCAGGTCTTTGAAATACTGTTCAACGCTGGCGCGGATGCATTCGTCGATTTGTTTTTTTGTCATGCGGCCAATGCTTCGCTCATCTGCACCGGCTCGTTCGCCGCCGCACCTTGCGGCAGTAATTCGAAACGGCTGCCCAGTTCGTCGAAGAAAAACTGCAGCGCGCGCAATTGGGCGTCGCAGTCGTCCAGTGTGTTCATCACGGTGCGGAAAGCCTCGCCCCCCGGCAAGCTGCGCACGGCCCATCCTATGTGCTTGCGCGCACTGCGCACCCCTGTGTGTTCGCCGTACAGGCTGTAATGGTCGCGCAGGTGTTCGCTGAGCCAGTCGCGCACCTGTCGCGTGCTGGGCGGGGGCAAGTGGGTGCCCGTGTCGAGAAAGTGCGCGATCTCGCGGAATATCCATGGCCTGCCTTGCGCGGCGCGGCCGATCATCACCGCGTCGGCGCCGGTGGCGCGCAGCACCGCCAGCACGCGCTCAGGGCTGTCGATGTCGCCGTTGGCGACCACGGGGATGCGCAATGCGGCCTTCACTGCCGCGACCGTGGCGTGTTCTGCCTGGCCGCTGTAGCCCTGTTCGCGGGTGCGACCATGCACAGTGACCATCGCCACGCCGGCACTTTCCGCGGCACGCGCCAGCAGCAGCGCGTTGCGCCCACCGGGCTGGTTGTCGCACCAGCCGGTGCGCATCTTCAGCGTGACCGGCACACCCAGTGGCGCGGCGGCAGCCACCACCGCATCGATGATGCGCAGGGCGAGCGGCTCGTTGCGCATCAGGGCCGAACCGGCGTAGACGTTGCAGACCTTCTTGGCCGGGCAGCCCATGTTGATGTCGATGATCTGCGCGCCGCGGTCGATGTTGTAGCGCGCCGCATCGGCCATCTCCTGCGGGTCCACGCCTGCAATCTGCACGGCGATCGGGCCGGGTTCGCCGCTGTGGTCGGCGCGGCGCGATGTCTTCAGCGACGTCCACAGCGCGCGCTGGCTCGTCACCATCTCGCTCACCGCATAGCCCGCGCCCATGCGCCGGCACAGCATCCGAAATGGGCGGTCGGTCACGCCTGCCATCGGGGCGACGAACAGCTTGTTCGACAGTTCGATCGGACCGATTCGCATGGGGGCGGGGGCGTGGGCAGACTGCTTAAAAATGAGGCGCGAGTATACCGGGGGGGCCTGTGTGGCAGACGCGCATGTCAGGAGCCAGCAGCCAGACGCCAGCCCAGGCCTGGCCTGGCCTGGCCAATAATGCAACCGACGATGGAAGCGTGGATCCTCTCAGTGTTGTCAGCCTTGGCCCTGCCTCAGTTCGGGCTGAGTACGGTCTTCATCGTCTCCATCCTGTCGGCGACGCTGTTGCCTCTGGGTTCCGAGTTCGCCGTGTTCGGGCTCGTCAAACTCGACCCCACGCTTTTTTGGCCGGCCGTGCTGGTAGCCACGCTGGGCAACACCATCGGTGGCGCCATCAGCTGGTGGATGGGCCGGGGCGCAGAAGCGCTGTATGAACACACGCAGCACAAGCAGTTTCAGGCGCGGGCGCTGGATTGGCTGCGCAGCTTCGGGCCCAAGGCCTGCCTGCTTTCCTGGCTGCCCGGTGTGGGCGACCCGCTGTGTGCTGTGGCCGGCTGGTTGAAGCTGCCTTTCTGGCCCTGCGTCGGCTACATGGCCATCGGCAAATTCATGCGCTACGTGACGATGACGGGCGCGCTGGTGTGGGTCTTCCCCGGCCAATTTGGGCACTGACTCAAGCCACCGCAGCACAATCGCTGCCTGCCATTGACTTGCCCCGTGCCCATGACCACTCCAGCCACCCCCGCCTACGACCAGCTTGCCGGCAACTGGACGCGCATGCACCACTTCGGCCATCTGCAAAGCATTGCTGGCTGGGACCAGGCCGCCAACATGCCGCCCAAAGGCAACGAAGCGCGCGCAGCCGCACTGGCAGAAGTGGCGGCACTCCTGCACCGCATGCGCACCGACGCGCAGCTGCCCGATCAACTGGCGCGTGCAGAACAAGAACCGCTGGACGCCATGCAGCGCGCCAACCTGCGCGAGATGCGGCGTGAATGGCAGGCTTCCAACGCCCTGCCTGAATCCTTGGTGCAACGCCAGCAGCTGGCTACCTCACGCTGCGAGCACGCTTGGCGCCAGCAACGGCCCGCCAACGACTGGGCCGGCTTCGTCGAGAACTTCCGCCCCGTACTGGCCATTGCCCGCGAAGAAGCTGCACTGCTCTCAGAACAGGGCGGCATCGGCAAATACGACGCGCTCATGGACCGCTTCGAGCCCGGCATGCGCTGCGAGCAGGTGGACCGCGTGTTTGGCGAAGTCCGGCAATGGCTGCCTGGCCTGATCCAGCAGGTGCAGCAACGCCAGGCGGCAGACCACCGTGCCAGGCCCTTGATCGCGCCGGCCGGGCCTTTTCCGCTGCCTGCACAGCGCGCACTGTGCAACGAAGTGATGCGCCTGCTGGGCTTCGATTTCAGTGCCGGCCGGCTGGACGTGAGCACGCACCCTTTTTGCGGCGGTGTGCCCGAGGACGTACGCATGACCACGCGTTTTCGCGAAGACGATTTTCTGGGCAGCCTGATGGGAACGGTGCACGAAACCGGCCACGGCCGCTACGAACAAAACCTGCCGCGCGACTGGCTGGGCCAACCCGTGGCCCAGGCGCGTTCGATGGCGCTGCACGAAAGCCAGAGCCTCAGTTTCGAAATGCAGCTGGGCGGCCACCCCGGCTTCGTCTACCGCTTGGCGCCTCTGGTGCGCCAGGCCCTGGGCGAACAGCCCGCCTTCGAAACGCAGAACCTGCATCGCCTGATGACGCGCGTGCAACCGGGGCTCATACGCGTGGATGCAGACGAAGTCACCTACCCGGCGCACGTCATCCTGCGTTACGAGATCGAACGGCCCTTGATCGAAGGCGAGATCGAGATCGAGGACATACCCGCGCTGTGGGACGCGAAGATGCAGGAACTGCTGGGCCTGGACACGCGCGGCAACTTCAAGGACGGCCCGATGCAGGACGTTCATTGGCCGGAATCGTTGTTCGGCTATTTCCCCTGCTATTCGCTGGGCGCGATGTATGCGGCGCAGTGGTTTGCCGCGATGCGCCGGGCCACGCCCGACCTGGACGCGCGCATCGGCGCTGGCGATTTCAACGCCGTATTCGACTGGCTGCGCGACAACATCTGGCTGCAGGCCAGCCGCTGGAACACCGACGAGCTGGCCCGCCGCGCCAGTGGCGAAACGCTGAACCCGGCGCATTTCAAGTCGCACCTGGAAGCGCGCTACCTGGGCTGATCCAGCACGGCAGCGGATTCCTGGGGCGGAAAAGCCATCAAGCGGCGGTAGCAGCCGTTTTGCGCGTGCGCTTGGCAGGTGCTTTGTCGGTGGCCTCGGTCGGCGCTTTGGTCGGCGCTTTGGTCGGCGCTTTGGTCGGCACTTTTCTGGCCGCTTTGACGGGCGCTTTCACCGGCACCTTGCTGACCGACTTCGATGCCGCGCGACGACGAGACGCTTGCGCTGACGGCGTCGCCGGCTCGGCGTTGGCAGCACCCTGGCGCGACAGCTTGGCCACTGCTGCGGCCAGCGCATCGACGCGCCTGACGAGCGCTTCCACGTCCTTCGCCGTGGGCACGCCCAGCTTGCTCATGGCCTTGGCCGTACGGGCTTCGAAGATCGTTTCCAGCTTGTCCCAGTTCTGGTTGGCCCGAGCCTGCACCGTGCCCGCCATCGAAGTCATCTTGCCGGCGACTTCGCCGATCTTCTCTTCCGCCACCTCCTGGGTCTTGCGCTGCAGGCTCTGGCCCTCTTTCACGAGCGCTTCAAACGCCTTCGTGCCCTCTTCCTGCACCTTGCTGAAGGCACCCATGCCGGCCAGCCAGATGTGCTGGGCAGAGTCTTTCACCGACTTGGCCAGTGCGCTGTCTTGCTTGCCGTTTTTGGCTTTGGAGGCGCCAGAAGCCGCAGCTTTGCGGGACTTGTCAGCCTTCTTGGAGGCGGGGGCGGGGGTGGGGGTGGCATGCAGCTTCTTGACCATGGTTGCTCCTCAGCGTGTTGTAGGTAGCGCTGAATATAGGGTTCACCCCTGCAGAGCGCGGCGTATTTCGCTAGTGAGACCGCTCTATGCTTTCAGCCGTCGATCCCGTCGCCCAGCTACCCTGTCCCAGGAACTACAAGATGCACTACTTCGTTACTGGCGCCACCGGCTTCATAGGCAAACGCCTGGTCAAGACCTTGCTGGCGCGCAAAGGCGCTGTCGTGCATTTTCTGGTGCGCCCGGGCAGCGAAGTCAAGCTCGATGCGCTTTACAAGTATTGGGGTGCCACCAAAGCCCGCGCCATACCCGTGACCGGTGACCTGACTACAAAGAAGCTGGGCATAGCGAGTGAAACAGTCAAGGCTCTGAAAGGCCAGATAGACCATGTCTTTCACCTGGCCGCCGTCTACGACCTGAGCGCCGACGAAGCCAGCCAGGTGCAGGTGAACGTGGAAGGCACGCGTAATCTGTGCGAATTTGCCAAGGCCATCGACGCCGGGCACCTGCACCATGTCAGCAGCATCGCTGCAGCGGGCTTGTACGAAGGCGTGTTTCGCGAAGACATGTTCGATGAAGCCGAAGGTCTGGACCACCCGTACTTCATGACCAAGCACGAGAGCGAGAAGATCGTGCGCAAGGAATCCAAGGTGCCGTGGACGGTGTACCGCCCGGCCCTGGTGGTGGGCGACAGCCAGACCGGCGAGATGGACAAGATCGACGGACCGTACTACTTCTTCAAGCTGATCCAGCGCATGCGCCAGATACTGCCGCCCTGGCTGCCCAGCGTGGGCATTGAAGGCGGGCGCATCAACATCGTGCCGGTGGATTTCGTCGTGGCCTGCATCGACCACATCGCGCATTCCAAGGTTGAACTGAAAGGCAAATGCTTCCATTTGGTGGACCCCGACGGCTACCGCGTGGGCGACGTACTCGACATCTTCAGCCGCGCCGCGCACGCGCCGAAGATGAACCTGTTCGTCAACGCGGCCTTGCTGGGCTTCATACCCAAGAGCGTGAAGAAGGGCCTGATGGCCATCGCCCCGGTGCGGCGTATCCGCAATGCGGTGATGAAGGACCTGGGCTTGCCCGACGACATGTTCACCTTCATCAACTTCCCTACGCGCTACGACCGGCGCGAGCTGGACACGGCGCTGAAAGGCAGTGGTATTGAATGCCCCAACCTGCGCAGTTATGCCTGGGTACTATGGGATTACTGGGAACGCCATCTCGACCCCGACCTGTTCATCGACCGCAGCCTCAAGGGCGCTGTCGCCGGCAAAGTGGTGTTGGTCACTGGCGGGTCTTCGGGCATTGGCCTGGCAGCGGCGCACAAGTTTGCTGAAGCCGGTGCCGTCACGCTGATTTGCGGGCGCGACCAGATCAAGCTAGATGAAGCCTGCCAGGAAGCCAAGGACAAGGGCTACACCTTCATCGCCTATGCCGCAGACATTGCCGACATGGCCGACTGTGATCGGTTCATCAAGCTCGTGATTGCTGACCATGGCGGCGTGGACTTCCTCATCAACAACGCCGGACGCAGCATCCGCCGCGCCATCGAAAGCAGCTACGACCGCTTTCACGATTTCGAGCGCACGATGCAGCTCAACTACTTCGGCTGCCTGCGCGTCACCATGGGCTTGCTGCCGGGCATGACGGCAAAGAAGAAGGGCCATGTCGTCAACATCAGCAGCATCGGCGTGCTCACCAATGCGCCGCGCTTTTCAGCCTATGTCGCCAGCAAGGCGGCACTGGACGCCTGGACACGCTGCGCCAGCAGCGAATTTGCCGACGTGGGCGTGAGCTTCACCACCATCAATATGCCCTTGGTTCGCACGCCGATGATCGCGCCCACCAACATCTACAAGAATGTGCCCACGCTGGCGCCCGAAGAAGCTGCCGACATGATCGCGCAGGCCTGCATTGCCAAGCCCGTGCGCATTGCCACTCGGCTGGGCATCACCGGGCAAGTGCTGCACGCGCTGATGCCGCGCGTGGCCCAGATCGGCATGAACACCAGCTTCCGCATGTTCCCCGATTCGTCTGCCGCCAAAGGTGGAAAGGACGGCGATAAGGCAGCAAAACCGCAGCTCAGCGCCGAAGCCGTGGCCCTGCAGCAGCTGATGCGGGGCATTCATTTCTAGGCAAAATTGCGGCTTCCTCCGATCGCCGCGAAAGGCTCGACATGACCCACCGCCTGACACCTCGCCTGAGTGGCTTGCGCCGCCGCCACTGGCTGCTGGCTGCAGCACTGCCTGCACTGGCACCTGCGTTGTCGTGGGCCCAGGGGCCAGCGGCCCCCATTGCCGCGCTGGGTGTGTTCTCGTTGCTCGGTGACGGGCTGCAGATCACCCTGCCCAGCGACGTCACCGATTCACGTCTGGACCGTAACCTGCGCGAAAGTCTGCCCACCAAAGGCATCGGTTTCGATCAGGAAGCGCTTCGCGTGGTCACCGACTTCATGTCGCGCCAGCGCCCGGCGGCCAAGATGCAGATGTTTCGTGCCACCACGCCCATGAGCCTGCCCGACCAGCGCACGCTGGCCGATGGCGCCACGCGCGCGGAACTGCCAAGCTGGATCGTGCAGGCCATCCAGCAAGCCAATCTGAGCCACCTGCTGCTGATCACGCGCCACCGTGGCGACGCCGCCTTCCCGGTGAGCGACGGCTTCACCCTAGGCAAGGGCATGGTCGAAGGCATCGGCTTCTATCTGGACGCCGTCAGTGAAGTGAAGAACGTACAAACCGGCATGAACAGCCAAGGCTTCCTGGGCGCCTACGCGATGATCCGCGTGCAGTTGATGGAGGTGGCCAGCGGAAACATCATCGGCAGCCAGGACATCCGCGAAGGGCGCACCTACGCCGGCCGCATCGACACCGAAGCGGCCAACGTGTGGAACGCGCTCAGCCCCACGGAAAAAGTCGAGGCCTTGCGCGGCTTGGTGAAGGACGGCATGTCACGGGTACTGCCGATGGTGATGGCCCGGGCTTGAGCTCAGCGGGCCTCAGCGGAGCGGGCCAGCCACATCAGCCTTTCGCCACCTGCAGCACCAGCTTGCCGAAATTTTCGCCCGAGAACAGCTTGGGCAACGTCGCCGGGAACGCGGCCACGCCACCTTCAACCACGTCTTCGCGGCTCTTCATGCGGCCGTCTTTGAGGTAGCCGGCCATCTCGGCCACGGCCAGGTGGTAGCGGTCGGCGTAGTCGAAAACGACGATGCCTTCCATGCGCGCCCGGTTCACCAGCAGTGACAGGTAGTTCTTCGGCCCCTGCACTGGCGTGGTGTTGTTGTATTGGCTGATGGCGCCGCAGATGATGATGCGTGCGCGCTTGTTGATTCGCGTCAGCACGGTGTCGAGAATCTCGCCGCCGACGTTGTCGAAGTAGATGTCCACGCCGCCCGGGCAATGCTGCTTCAGGCCGTCTTTCACACTGCCGTCCTTGTAGTCGATGCAGGCGTCAAAGCCCAGTTCCTTGACCACCCATTCGCACTTGGCCGGCCCGCCTGCAATGCCCACCACGCGGCAACCCTTGATCTTGGCGAGCTGGCCCACGGTCTGGCCCACGGCGCCCGATGCACCAGAAACCACCAAGGTCTCGCCGGCTTGGGGCTGGCCGACATCCATCAAGCCGAAGTAACCCGTCATCCCGGGCATGCCCAGCACGTTCAGCCACTGGCTGACCGTGCCCATGCGCAAGTCGATCTTGGCCAGGCCCGAACGCTTCACCTGGTCGCCGGCTACTGCCCAGTATTCCTGCACGCCGGGTCCGCCAGTGACGTGGTCGCCGGCTGCGAAACCAGGGTTCCTGGACGCCACGACCACGCCGATGCCGCCAGCGCGCATCACTTCGCCGATGGCCACAGGCGGGATGTAACTCTTGCCCTCGTTCATCCAGCCGCGCATGGCGGGGTCCAGGCTCAGGGCCAGGGTCTGGATGAGGACGCCGCCTTCTGCCGGCTCGACTGCGGGTTCTTCAGTGGCTTGCCAGCATTCGGGGCCGGGCAGACCAACGGGTCGCGCAGCAAGGCGGATTTGGTGGTTGGTCAGCTGGGCGATGGTGCTGGCAGACATGGGCATTCTCCGAATGGGTTGGGCACGCATCGTAGGCGCACTGTCTGCCAGGGGCAGTCCCCACAGTGACGGTCAGCCTGGAGACAAATCAGGCTAGTATTGGAATATGACAAATATCCATTTCATGTCCGCCCCGGAGTACGCTGGCCATGCTGCGCTGACGCAGCGGCTGACCGGCCTGTTCAGCCGCTCGGCAGCGATGGGTTTGCTGCAGGCCAAAGAAGTCACCACCCTGAATTCGGGTGCCGTGCGTGCCCTGGTGGCCGACCTGCAGCAGCATGGTCTGGCCGGAAGCGCCGGCATCGGCCTGGCGCCCTTGATGCTGGACGCACCGCAGGCCTGGGACGCCGCCACCGAGCGCCTGCTCGAAGGCCGGCTCGACCAGCTGGCCCAGGTGCTGGAAGAGTCACCCAGCCCCAGCACCGAATGGCCCACCATGCGCGACATCTTCGGCGACGACCTGCTGGCCAGCCTGCTCGACATCAGCACCTCTTCGCTGCGCCGCTACACCACGTCAGAGCGCGTCACGCCAGACAGCACGGCCGGCCGGCTGCATTGGCTGGCCATGGTGGTCAGCGATCTGGCCGGTGGCTACAACGCCCTGGGCATGCGGCGCTGGTTCGAGCGCACGCGGGCACAGCTCGCCGGCCTGAGCCCGCGGGCCGCGCTGGGTGCCGGCTGGCAGCCCGACGACATGGCCGCCAGAGAAGTACGCGCGCTGGCCTCAGCCCTGAGCGGCGCGCAGCCCCTGGCCGTGTAGTCGGGCATGCCGATCGGCTTTCGCCACTGCGACCCGCGGTTCCCTTTCCTCTGGCAAACCGCCGATCAGCCCGCCGCACGCTGGCATGGCCCGGGCGAAGGCCCTGCCAACTACTTTGCCGACACGCCCACAGGCGCCTGGGCTGAGTTCCTGCGCCATGAAGGCATCACCGACGCGGCAGATCTGGCAGGCGTGCGACGCTCGCTGTGGGCCGTGGAACTGCCGCAGGTGGCAGCCGCCGACGTGGACCTGCCGTCGCTGCCTGAGGCCACGCTATTCGGCGACGAAAGCAGTTATGCAGCCTGTCAGCTGGCCGCGCGCCAGGCCCGCAAGGCCGGCCGCGCGTGGCTGCTGGCTCCTGGGGCGGCGCTGTTGCCGGGCGAAGCGCGCGGCTGGACAGCGAATCCTTCATTGGCCCGTGACAGCGAGGTGCGCACCGGCTATGTCCAGGTGGTTTTCGGGCGCTGTGCCTTCGTCGGCTGGCCGGTGGTGGAAGCGGGCTGCCCGCCGGCATCCGTGGTGCCGCTGGTGCGCGCTTTGTAGGTTGGCGCTCGAAGGGCGAACTCGTGGGCTGCTCGCTCCCTAGAATCGCCTCCACCCTGCCCCCAACCCGCCCCACCTCGCACTGCCATCGCCGCCATGACCACGCCCACCGACCCCGACCTGAGCCACATCACCCCGCGCGACCAGGCCGAGATCCTGGCGCAGGCCCTGCCCTACATCCGCAAGTTCCACGGCAAGACCCTGGTCATCAAGTACGGCGGCAACGCCATGACCGACCCGGCGCTGCAACAAGACTTTGCCGAAGACGTGGTGCTGCTCAAGCTGGTGGGCATGAACCCCATCGTCGTGCACGGCGGCGGGCCGCAGATCGACGACGCGCTGGCCAAGATCGGCAAGAAAGGCACCTTCATCCAGGGCATGCGCGTGACCGACGCCGAGACCATGGAAGTCGTGGAATGGGTGCTGGGCGGCCAGGTACAGCAAGACATCGTCGGACTGATCAACAGTGCAGGCGGCAAGGCCGTGGGCCTGACGGGCTGGGACGGCGGGCTCATCCGCGCGCGCAAGCTGAAGATGACCGACAGAGACGACCCGACCCTGGAACACGACATCGGCCAGGTGGGCGAGATCACCACCATCGACCCGGCCGTGGTGAAGGCGCTGCAGGACGACCAGTTCATCCCCGTCATCAGCCCCATCGGCTTTGGCGAAGACAACGTCAGCTACAACATCAATGCCGACATGGTGGCAGCCAAGCTGGCCACGGTCTTGAACGCAGAGAAGCTGGTGATACTGACCAACATCCGGGGCGTGCTGGACAAAGCCGGCGAACTGTTGACCGAGCTGACGGCGCGACAGATCGACGAACTGATCGCCGACGGCACCATCAGCGGCGGCATGCTGCCCAAGCTGGCCGGTGCCATCGACGCTGCCAAGAGCGGCGTGAATGCCGTTCACATCGTCGATGGCCGCGTGCCGCATGCGATGTTGCTGGAGATCCTGACGGATCAGGCCTACGGCACGATGATTCGCTCGCATTAAGAGCGGATCATCGTGTCGCCTACCAATGCCTCGCGATGATTCGCTCGCACCAAGAGCGGATCATCGTGTCGCCTACCAATGTCTCACGATGATTCGCTCGCTTTGAAAGAGGCATCGTCGAAGTCAAGACGCGTCTGGCTCTTCGACCTGGACGACACCCTGCACGATGCCGGCCGCGTCGTCATGCCGGTCTTGGGCGCGGCGATGGAAGCGTATGTCGAAGAACACCTGGCACTTTCTGGCGCCGAATCGGCCGCGCTGCGCCGCCAATACTGGCTGCGCTACGGCGCCACCTTGCTGGGCCTGGTGCGCCACCACGGCGTGAAGCCAGCGCATTTCCTGCACCAGACCCATCTGTTGCCTGGCGTGGAAGCGCACATTCAGGCGCATGCGGCTGACTTGCTTGCCTTGGCGCGCCTGCCAGGGCGCAAATACATACTCACGAACGCGCCGCTGGCCTACGCCCAGCGGGTGCTGGGCGTGCTGGGCATCGCCCACCTTTTCGATGGCTTGTTGTCCATAGAAGACATGCACATGTTCGGCCACCTGCGCCCCAAGCCCGACGCGCGCATGCTGCGCCATGTGGTTGCGCGCCTGAAAGTGCCGCCTTCGCGCTGCACCCTGGTGGAAGACACACTGGCGCATCAAAAAGCCGCGCGCCGTGTGGGCATGAAAACGGTGTGGATGCAGCGCTGGCTGCCGCTGCAGACCGGGCGGCGAAGGCCATTGAAGCCAGCGTATGTCGATCGCCGGATCCACCATATTCGAGCCCTGCTGGGCTAGAGATGTTGGTGTTTACCTGCACGCCAGGCCGCGTGGCTGCTGCACGGGGCTGTGCAAGAATGAATCCAACGGTTACTTACCAAGCACCAGCATGCCTGACCTGCCCGAAGAGTTGACACTGGCCGGACAGGACGAAGTCGCTGATTCCGAGCGTGCGGTGGTAAGTACAACGCAAAGCACATCACCTGCCGCCGCCGCTGCACGCAAACGCCCCAAACCTGGTGAGCGCCGCGTGCAGATCCTGCAAACGCTGGCGCGCATGCTCGAGCAGCCTGGGGCTGAACGCATCACCACTGCAGCACTCGCGGCCCGGCTGCAAGTGAGCGAAGCCGCGCTGTACCGGCATTTCGCCAGCAAGGCGCAGATGTTTGAAGGACTGATCGAGTTCATCGAAACCACCGTCTTCACCCTGGTCAACCAACTCGTCGAACGAGAACCCGATCCGGCGCAGCAAGCGCAGAAGATGGTGGCGTTGCTGTTGCAGTTCGGCGAGAAGAACCCCGGCATGGTCCGCGTGATGGTGGGCGACGCGCTGGTGTTTGAACACGAACGCCTGACGGCACGCATGAACCAGTTTTTCGACCGGCTGGAATCTCAGTTGCGCCAAAGTCTGCGCGCTGCGGCTGAGGGCCAGGGGTCCAGCACACCCACGCTCGATGCACAGGCAGGGGCCTCGGCACTCACGGCTTTGGCCGTTGGCAGGTTGCATCGCTACGCGCGCAGCGGCTTCAAACGCCTGCCCACTGAACAGATCGAAGTGGCGCTGGCCCGCTTGGTCGGCCAGGTCGGCTAGCCCTCTCAGCAGCCGTGCTGGAACACCACGCAGGCGGCGCCTGCCTGCAGTTGCTGGCCCAGCGTGTGGTGTTCGTGCCGGTGGCATCAGCCCTCCTGGTGGCGGACGCGCACATCGGCAAGGCGCAGAGTTTTCGTCGCCTGGGTGTGCCTGTGCCCAGCGGCACCACGGCTGAGAACCTGCGCCGCCTGACTGATCTGCTGCAAACGACAGGCGCGCAGCGCATCGTCTTCCTGGGCGACTTGCTGCACGCCGCTGCCGGACGCAGCACCGCCGTGCTGGCCGCCGTCCTGCAGTGGCGGCAGCTGCATGCCAGCACCGAAATGCTGCTGGTGCGCGGCAACCACGACCGCCACGCCGGCGACCCGCCGGCCGACTGGCGTGTGCGCTGCGTGGACGAGCCTTTTTTCCTGCCCGGCCTGCCCAACCTCGCGCTGGCGCACCACCCCAAACCGCATCCGCATCTGCAGGTCTATTTACTGGCCGGCCACGTCCATCCTGCCGTGATGCTGGGTGGGCGCGCCCGCCAGCGCTTGCGGCTGCCCTGCTTTCACTTCGGCCCTCAGGTGGGGCTGCTGCCGGCATTCGGTGATTTCACTGGCAGCCATGCGGTTCAGCCCGTGCCCGGTGACGCGGTGTTCGCTTTGGCCGGCGACGAAGTGCGGGCCATACACTTTCCGCCATGAACGTTGCTTTTGAACACCTGCTGGTGCGCGCCGAACATTTGCTCGGCCGCCTGGAAGCCCTGCTGCCGCACGCGGCCACCGCACCCGACTGGCAGGCGTCTCACGCCTTTCGCTACCGCAAGCGCGGCGGCCTGCATGCGGCAGGCGTGCTGGAACCCGTTCGTCATGTGGGCGGCATCCGGCTGGCCGAACTGAAAGAAGTCGATGCGCAGAAAGAACGGCTGGTGCGCAACACGCAGCAGTTCGTGGCTGGCCGCGGCGCCAACAACGTGCTTTTGACCGGCGCACGGGGCACCGGCAAGAGTTCACTCGTCAAAGCTGTGCTGAACGAGTTTGCCGACCAGGGCCTGCGCTTGATTGAGGTCGACAAGGCCGACCTGGTGGACTTGCCCGATCTCGTCGATCTGGTCGATGGCCGGCCAGAAAAATTCATCGTCTTCTGCGACGACTTGAGCTTCGACGAAGGCGAGCCTGGCTACAAGGCGCTGAAAAGCGTGCTCGACGGCAGCGTGGCTGCCGGCGGCGACAACCTGCTCATCTATGCCACCAGCAACCGCCGCCACCTGCTGCCCGAGACGATGAAGGACAACCTGAGCTACCGCCACAGCGACGACGGCGAGCTGCACCCGGGCGAAGTGGTGGAAGAAAAAATCTCGCTGTCTGAACGCTTCGGTTTGTGGATCAGCTTCTACTCTTTCACGCAGGGTGAATACCTGAACATCGTGGCGCAGTGGTTGCGGCATTTCGGGGCGAATGAAGAGGCCATGGCTGCGGCACGGCAGGAGTCCCTGATTTGGGCGCTGGAGCGCGGTTCGCGGTCTGGCCGCGTGGCGCAACAGTTTGCACGCGACTACGCCGGGCGGCAAGGTGGCTGAGCGCCAGCCCATAGATGTCGCCGTGGGCGTACTCATCGACCGCGAAGGCCGCTTCCTGCTCACCACGCGCCCGCCAGGCAAGGTCTATGCCGGCTACTGGGAATTCCCAGGCGGCAAGTTCGAGCCCGGCGAAACGCTGGAGCACGCGCTGCGGCGCGAACTGCAGGAAGAGCTCGGTATCACCATAGGCACGCCGCAGCCCTGGCAGCAAGAATTGATGGACTACCCGCATGCCCTGGTGCGCCTGCACTTCTGCAAAGTTTTCGACTGGCAGGGCAGTTTCGAGATGCGTGAAGGCCAGACCATGGCCTGGCAGACGCTGCCGGTCGAAGTGACGCCCGTGCTGCCTGGCACCGTGCCCGTGCTGCGCTGGTTTGCCGAAGAACGGGGCTTCTCGGCAGCCACGCATGTTTCGCTAGACTGACCGCATGAATTGGCTCGACAACCTGAAGTGGGACAAGGACGGCCTGCTACCCGTCATTGCGCAGGAACACGGCAGCAACGCCGTGCTGATGTTCGCCTGGATGAACCGCGAAGCCCTGGCTGCGACGGCTGAGCGCGGGCAAGCCGTCTACTGGAGCCGCTCGCGCCAGCGCCTGTGGCACAAGGGCGAGGAATCGGGCCATTTCCAGCAGGTACATAGCATCCGCATCGACTGCGACGCCGATGTGGTGCTGCTGCAGGTCACCCAGCATGGCGAGCCCCCGATCGCCTGCCACACCGGCCGCCACAGTTGCTTTTTTCAGGAGCTGCAGGGTGACTCCTGGCAAACCGTGACGCCCGTGCTCAAAGACCCGGAGCGCATCTACAAATGAACACGCTCGCGCAAACCACCACAGACACCTTGACCCGGCTGGCCGCCGTGATTGCCACGCGCAGCCCGCAGGCCGGCGGCGACACGGAAAAAAGTTATGTCGCCCGCTTGTTGAGCAAGGGCCCCGACGCCATCTTGAAGAAGATCGGCGAAGAAGCCACGGAAGTCGTGATGGCCTGCAAAGACAGCGCGCCCGACAAGATCGTCGCCGAGATGGCCGACCTGTGGTTTCATTGCCTGGTGGCACTGCAGGCTTACGGCCTGCACCCGCAACAGGTTTTGGCCGAGCTCGCCAGGCGTGAAGGCTTGTCGGGGTTGGAAGAGTTCGCCTTGCGCAAGGCGCAGCACCGTGACGAAGACGCCAGGAACGAGAAAGGGGAACTGCCATGAACGATCTGACCGTTGCCCAGCACAACCCCGAACAGCAGAACAAGCTTCAGAACCTGATTCTGCTGACGCATCTGATGTACGGCTTGCACACGCTGTCTTTCTTCTCTGCCGGCATCTTCTCGGTCGTGGCAATGATCCTGAATTACATCAAGCGCGACGAGCTGCCTGACGCTTTCCTGCGCAGCCACTTCCGCTGGCAGGCGCGCAGCTTCTGGTTCACGCTGCTGTGGCTTTTGGTCACCCTGCCGCTATGGGCTTTTTTTGTTTTTCCTGGCTGGGCCGCCTGGTCGGTCATCGGGCTTTGGTACCTTTACCGCTTCATTCGCGGCTGGTGGGCATTCATTGAGGTGCGGCCCATGCCGATACCCTTGCCACGGGCCTGAACTCGACCAACACCATGCACACAGACCCCCACTGCATCTTCTGCAAGATCGTTGCCGGGCAGATCCCTTCGCGCAAAGTGTTCGAAGACGATGAACTCCTGGCGTTCCACGACATCAACCCTTGGGCCCCCGTGCACGTGCTGGTGATTCCCAAGCAGCACATCGTCAACCTGGCCGAGGTTGGGACCGAACAAGACGCCCTGTTGGGGCGCATGCTGGGGCTGGCGCCCCGGCTGATGAAACAACTGGGCGTGACGAATGGGTTTCGAACGCTGATCAACACGGGCGAAGACGGCATGCAGGAGGTCTACCACCTGCACATGCATGTCGTTGGTGGCCCCAGGCCATGGCTCAAAGGCTGAAGGCCTGGGCCTGGGCCTGGGCCTGATCCAGATTCAGCAGCACCGCTTTCCGCGCTGCCCTTCGCGCCGCCCCCGGTGGCGACAAGGGTAGCTTCATCGTTACAAACGACCCGGCACCTACAATGGCCGGTTCCTCTTCAGGAGTAAAAATCATGGGTTCGTTCAGCATCTGGCATTGGCTGGTCGTGTTGCTGGTGGTGGTGGTCATTTTTGGCACCAAGAAGCTTCGCAACATCGGTTCCGACCTTGGCAGCGCAGTCAAGGGTTTCAAAGACGGCGTCAAGGGCTCGGGCGAAGCTGAGGCCGATGGTCAAGCCGGGCCGCCTCAGCAGGTGACGACGCAGCGCACCGCCGACGCGCAGACCGTCGACGTCGAGGCAAAGACCAAGAGCTGAGCCGCGCTCGCACGCTGGCCAGGCACTGCCTGGCCTGAAGGGCGTGCGGCGCAGCCAGCCCACCAGACATGATCGATTTCGGTTTCGACAAGATCGCCCTCATCGGTGCCGTGGCCCTGATCGTCATCGGGCCCGAGAAACTGCCCAAGGTGGCACGCACCGTGGGCCACCTTTTCGGCAAGGCGCAGCGCTATGTGGCTGACGTGAAGGCCGAAGTCAATCGCTCCATCGAACTTGAAGAACTCAAGAAGATGAAGAGCGACTTTGAAGACGCTGCACGCAATGTGGAACAGACCGTGCGCAACGAAGTCGACTCGGCCGGTACGTCGTTCAAGAACGACTGGAACGAGGCCACGGCAGCCTTGAATGGCATCGACCCCACGGCAGCAGATCAGGCCATCGGCTACACGGCTGCGCCTGCGCCGCCGCCCAGCTATACAGCCCCGAAGAAGAACTGGCGCCTCAAGCGGGGCGCCATGCCCCAGTGGTACAAGCAGCGCAACGGCATTCGTGGCAAGGCACAGTCGGGCGCGGCGCGTGTGGCGCGGTTCCGGCCACGCCCAGCAGGGTCACGTTGAAGAGATGATGAGCAACACGCCTCCGAAAGACGAGATGGAAGGGAGCGAGCAGCCCTTCGTTTCGCACCTGATCGAGCTGCGCGACCGCCTCATTCGCGCCGTCATTGCCATAGGCATCTGCTTCGGCGTTCTGGCGCTCTACCCAGGGCCTTCGGGCCTGTACGACCTGCTGGCTGCGCCGCTGGTGGCACACCTGCCCAAGGGTGCCACCTTGATCGCCACCAACGTCATCTCCCCTATCCTGGTGCCGCTGAAGATCACGCTGATGGCGGCCTTCATGTTCGCGTTGCCAGTGGTGCTGTATCAGGTCTGGGCTTTTGTGGCACCGGGCCTGTATTCTCACGAAAAGCGCCTGGTGCTGCCGCTGGTGGTTTCCAGCACCATCCTGTTCGTCGCTGGCGTGGCGTTCTGCTACTTCATCGTCATACCTGGCATGGCCAAGTTCATTCAGGCGTTTGCCCCTACCAGCATCACGGCAGCACCAGACATAGAACAGTATTTCGGCTTCGTGCTGACGCTGTTCCTGGTCTTCGGCGTGGCCTTCGAGGTGCCCATAGCCGTGATCGTGCTCACGCGGTTGGGCGTGGTCACCATCGA
Organism: Burkholderiales bacterium; assembly: GCA_038209585.1. Classification (GTDB taxonomy): domain Bacteria; phylum Pseudomonadota; class Gammaproteobacteria; order Burkholderiales; family Burkholderiaceae_C; genus Rubrivivax. The sequence continues at coordinate 3,525 of JBBQXN010000038.1, read as the reverse complement.
ACAGCTGAAGACTTTCCGCGGCTACTTCATCGTGGGTGCTTTTGTCGTCTCAGCCATCGTCACGCCGCCGGACGTGATTTCGCAGCTGGCCCTGGCCATCCCGATGTGCATCCTGTATGAGGTGGGCATCATCGCTGCGAGGTTCTTCATCAAGGAAAAAGAACAAGCAGCGGCAAGCGACAGCACCAAAGACGAAACCGCCTGACCGGTCTATTTGACGAAGCTGTTGATCTGCATGATCGGGAGCATGACCGAGAGCATGATCAGGATGACGACCACGCCCATTACCACGATGAGCAGCGGCTCCAGGATGGTGGCCGCAGCGATGGCCCGGCGCTGCACTTCAGCCGACATCTGAGTCGACGCGCGCTGCAGCATCAGCGGTAACTGGCCCGTTTGTTCGCCCAGGCGAGCAAACATCGCCAACAAGCCGGGGAACCGTTTCTTGGCGGCCAGCGCGCTGGCCAGCGGCGCGCCTTCTCGCACCTGCACCAGGGCGTCCATGGCGTCGGCGCGCATGGCGCGGTTGCCCAGGGTTTCTGCGGCCGCCTGCAAGGCTTTGAGGATCGGCACACCCGCGCCGGCCAGCATGGCCAGCGTGCCGCCAAAGCGCGCGGCGTTGTAGCCCCGGGCCAGGCGGCCGAAAAAGGGAATGCGCAGGAAGAAGGCGTCGCTGGTTTCATGGAAAGCAGGGTTGCGCCGCGCAAAGATGAACAGGGTCAAGGCGCTGCCCAAGAGCAGCAACACAGCCCAGCCCCAGCTGCGCACAAAAGCGCTGATGCCCAGCATGACGATGGTCAGCGTGGGCAAGGTTCGCTTGCTGCTGGTGAAGACGCCAGCGATCTGCGGCACGACATAGGTCATGAGCACGATGACGATGACGATGGCCACCAGCGAGACGATGGCCGGGTACAGCATGGCGCCGGTGACCTTGGCGCGCAGGGCTTGCCGCTGTTCCAGGTCATCTGCCAGGCGTTCCAGCACGGGGCCCAGGGCGCCGCTTTGTTCGCCGGCAGCCACCACGGCGCGGTAGACATCGTCGAACTCGCGCGGCGCGGTGGCCAGGGCACGGGCAAAAGGGCTGCCGCCATTGACTTCGCTTTTCAGGTGCGCCACCAGTTCGCGCTGACGCGGCTCTTCGGCTTCATCGGCCAGCGCAGTGAGCGCGCGTTCCAGCGGCAGGCCAGCGCCCACCAGGCCAGCCAGCTGGCGTGTCCACACCGTGAGGCCCGTGCTGCCGAACACGCGGCCGCGAAACTTCGGCGCCGTGCCGTCGGTGGTGGCCGCGGTGACGGCCGTGACCGCCAGCGGCACCAGCGCGCGGGCCCGCAACTGGCCGCGCGCTGCCCGCACGTTGTCGGCTTCGAGCAAACCGACCTGGGTCTTGCCAGCGGCGTCCAGGGCTTCGAATCGGTAGGCGGGCATGAGCGGCCTATTCCCTGGTCACGCGCAGTACTTCTTCGGGGCTGGTGATACCCGCTTCGACCAGCCGCTGCCCGTCTTCGCGCATCGAACGCAGGCCCGCGGCTTCAGCCGCCACGAAGAGCTGGTTCTCGCCCACGCGGTTGTGGATCAAGGCGCGCAGCTTGTCGTCGGCCACCATCAATTCGTAAACGCCGGTGCGGCCCTTGTAGCCGGTCTGGCCGCAGTGGTCGCAGCCCACGGGGTGCCAGGCACCCCGTGAGTCTTCGCGCTTGCACAGCGGGCACAACTTGCGCACCAGGCGCTGCGCCAGCACGCCCAGCAGGCTGCTGGACAACAGGAACGGCTCCACACCCATGTCGATCAGGCGCGTGACACTGCTCACCGCGTCGTTGGTGTGCACGGTGGCCAGCACCAGGTGGCCGGTCAGGCTGGCCTGGATGGCGATCTGCGCGGTTTCGAAATCGCGTATCTCGCCGATCATGATGACGTCCGGGTCTTGCCGCAGGATGGCGCGCAATGCTTTGGCAAACGTCAGGTCGATCTTCGGGTTCACCTGCGTCTGGCCGATGCCCTGCAGCTCATACTCGACCGGGTCTTCCACCGTCAGCACATTGGTCGTGGCCGTGTCCACGCGGCCCAGGCTGGCGTACAGCGTGGTCGTCTTGCCCGAACCCGTGGGCCCGGTCACCAGCACGATGCCGTGCGGCTGCTTCACCAGCTTGTTGAACGACTTGAGCACGTCGGCGCCCATGCCCAGGCCTTCCAGCGTGAACTTGCTCTCCGACTTGTCCAGCAAGCGCAGCACGGCGCGCTCGCCATGCGACGAAGGCAGGGTGCTGACGCGCACGTCAATGGCGCGGCCGCCAATGCGCAAGCTGATGCGGCCGTCTTGCGGCAGGCGTTTTTCGGCGATGTCCAGCTCGGCCATGATCTTCAGCCGGCTGATCATGGCGGCGTGCAAAGCCCTGTTCGGCTGCACCACTTCGCGCAGCGTACCGTCCACGCGGAAGCGCACCGCGCTGCTGCGCTCATAAGGCTCGATGTGGATGTCTGAAGCGCCGTCCTTGGCAGCCTGCGTCAGCAGCGCATTCAGCATGCGGATGATGGGTGCGTCGTTGGCCGCTTCCAGCAGGTCTTCCACGGCAGGCAGTTCCTGCATCATGCGGCTCAGGTCCACACCGCTTTCGACTTCGCCGATGACGGCCGCCGCGCTGCTTTCACCGCCGGCGTAGACCACGCTGATGCGTTGCGTCAGCGTCTCATGGGTTTCGCGCTCGAAGCTGTCGATGTCGAACAGCCGCGTCACTTCGGCCAGCGCAGACGAAGGCGTGCTTTCGCCGGCCCACAACACCAGCTGCTGGCCGTCGTCTTCCAGCAGCAGGGTGTTGGCCTTGGCAAACGCATAGGGCAGAGGATGGCGTGAACCCATGGTGTGTGACCTGTTCAGGGTGCCTTGGCTGCCGAAGCGGGTGGCTCGGGCGGGGGCGGGGAAAGCGGTGGCGTGGTCATGATCGCCGGGGCGCCCGGCTCACGCGGCGCACGCATGGGCGGCATCACCGGCGCTTCGCTGATGGGCAACAAGGCGTTGGGGGTCGGCTGCATTTCGCGTTGCTGCCCACGCAGTTGTTCGTAGCGATCGACGGAAAAGCGGTTGGCGCTGTCGGCGTCGCGCATCACGATCGGGCGCAGGAACACCATGAGGTTGGTGCGCCGCCGCTCGCGGCTTTCGCTGCGAAACAGACCGCCCAGGTAAGGAATGTCGCCCAGCAGCGGCACCTTGCTCTTGGTATCGATGAAGCGGTCTTCTATCAGACCGCCCAGCACCAGAATCTGCCCGTCGTCCACGACCACCGTGCCTTCGATGCTGCGCTTCGTGGTGCTGGGGCCGGCATTGCTGGTGCCGGCGGCCACATCGGTCTTCACGCTGCTTTGTTCCTGGAAGATGGTCATGCGTACCGCGCCGCCTTCGCCGATCTGCGGTTTGATGCGCAGGGTGATGCCCACGTCCTTGCGTTCGATGGTCTGGAAAGGGTTGGTGTTGGCACCGCCGCCGCCCGCGCCGGTGAATTGGCCGGTGATGAAAGGCACGTTTTCGCCGAC
>JBBQXN010000037.1:0-31055 GCA_038209585.1 Burkholderiales bacterium | reverse complement strand
GGCAAGACGCTGAGCATGGGCGGCGCAGGCACAGGCACAGGCACAGCGCCCGAGGTCGCAGCCAGCGGGGTGCGGCGCGGCATCATGACGCGCGATGAGTTGCGCGTTTGTCTCACTGAAGAGGCGGCTCTGCGCACGCGGCTGGCCGAAACAGAACGCGGTCGGGAGCCGATGGAAGCCGAGAAGGCGGCTCTGGCTGTCGAGCGGCAAGGTTTCAGCGAAGAGCGCGTGGCCATGGAGCAAGCGCAGAAAGACGCCACGGCCGGCCTGAACGACGGCTTCAAGGCTTTTGCTGCAAAGGTCGAGATGTCTAATGCCCGTGTGCAAGCCTTCAACGAAGCGGGCAAGACGGGCTCTGCGGCTGATCGCGAACGCACCGCCATCAACAAGGAACGCGAAGCGCTGGACGCCGAGCGCAAAGCGCTGGAAGCCGAGAAAGACGGGCTGATCGCCAAGTTGCAAGCCCGTGTGACGGCCTACAACGACAAGGCCAAGGTCGTGGACCAGCGCGTTACCGACTGGAATACGCGCAACAACAAGGCCAACGAAGCAGCGCTCAGCCTGGAAGCCGAGCGCAAGGACTGGGTGGCCAATTGCTCCAATCGCCGCTACCGTGAAGAAGACGAAATGGCCATCAAGGCCGGGAAGTGAAAAAGCAGGCGATGACTGACGAATCCACAGAAATGCACGCGGAAAACCCGCTGCTGCAAACCTGGCAGGCGCCACACGGCCTGCCGCCCTTTGCCGACCTGCAGGCTGAGCACTTCGAACCCGCCCTGCGTCAAGCGATGCAGGCTCACCGCGCCGAGTTGGCGGCCATCGGCGCGCAGACCGATGCGCCGGGTTTCGACAACACCATCGCCGCTTTCGACCGCAGTGGTGCGTTGCTCGACAGGGTGGCTGCGGTTTTCTACAACCTCACCAGTTCAGCCACCAGCCCCGCGCTGCAGGCTGTGCAGCGCAGCATGGCCGGGCCCATGGCGGCGCATCAAAGCGCCATCTACATGGACGCCGCGCTGTTTTCGCGCGTGGACACGGTGCATGCGCAGCGCCAGACCAGCGGGCTGCTGCCTGAAGCCCAGCGCATGACCGAGCGTGTGCATCTGGACTTCGTGCGCTCCGGTGCGCGCATGGCGCCCGCTGAGCAGGCGAAATATGCCCAGGTGATGCAGGAACTGGCCTCACTGACCACGCAGTTTGCTCAAAACGTGTTGCACGACGAGAGCAACTGGACCCTGGCGCTGCCTGCCGAAGAAGACCTGGCCGGCTTGCCCGACTTCGTGCGCGCCGCTGCCCGCCAGGCGGCTGCAGAGCGTGGCTTGCCCGGTGCCGTGATCACGTTGTCGCGTTCCTTGGTGGTGCCTTTCCTCAGCTTCAGCCAGCGACGCGACTTGCGTGAAGCAGCCTGGCGCGCCTGGGTGGGCCGTGGCGAGAACGCGGGCGAACACGACAACCGCGAGGCCGCCCGCGACATCCTGCGTTTGCGCCAGCAGCAAGCGCGTCTGCATGGCCAGTCCAGTTTTGCCGACCATGCGCTGGTGGACACCATGGCCGGCACGCGCGCCGCCGTGCAGGGCCTGCTGGGCGAAGTGTGGCCGCGTGCGCTGGTCGCGGTTGAACGCGAACGCCAGGCTTTGTTGCCGGGCATGGCGGCTGATCATCCAGGCGCCGATCTGGAGCCCTGGGACTGGCGTTTTTATGCCGAGAAAGTGCGGCGTGAGCGCTTCGCCATCGACGACGCCGAGGTCAAGCCCTACTTCCGTCTGGAGAGCATGGTGGAGGCGGCATTCGACTGCGCCCAGCGTTTGTTCGGCCTGCAATTCAAGCTGCGTGCAGACCTGCCGGTGTATCACCCCGATGTCAAAGCTTATGAAGTGAGCAATGCAGCAGGCGCGGTAGTGGGCATCTTTTTGCAAGACAACTTTGCCCGCCCTGGCAAGCGCAGTGGTGCCTGGATGAGCGCGCTGCGCTGGCAAAGCCGCAATGGCGCTGCGACCTTGCCCGTCATCCTGAACAACAACAACTTTGCTCGCGGCCAGCCCACGCTGCTGTCGATGGACGACGCACGCACGCTGTTCCATGAATTCGGCCACGGCTTGCACGGCTTGCTCAGCAATGTCACCTATCAACGCCTGTCCGGCACCCAGGTACTGCGTGACTTCGTGGAGCTGCCTTCGCAGATTTTCGAGCACTGGATTACCGAGCCCGAAGTGCTGCAGCGCCATGCCCGCCACTGGCAGACAGGCGAGCCTATCCCGGCCGACCTGGTGGCCAGACTGGCCCGCGCTCAGCGCTTCAACCAGGGCTACGAAACCGTGCGCTACACCGCCAGCGCCATCGTCGACATGGCTGTGCATGCCTTGACCGACGCCGAGCCGCCCGCAGACCTGTGTACCTTCGAGGCCGACCTGCTGGCGCAAGCCGGCTTGCCGCACGCCGTGGGTTTGAACCACCGGCTGGTGCATTTCCAGCACCTGTTTGCCGGTAGTTCATATGCGGCGGGCTACTACGTGTATCTGTGGGCTGAAGTGCTGGACGCCGATGGCTACGACGCTTTCACCGAAGCCGGCAGCCCTTTCGACAGCGAGGTGGCCGGGCGCCTTTTGCAGCACATCTACGCCAGCGGCAACAGCGTGGCGCCAGCGGCGGCATTTGCTGCTTTCCGTGGTCGCGAGCCGACCGTGGGGCCGTTGCTCAAGAAGCGCGGCCTGGTGGAAAGCGAGCCGGCCTGATTCAAGCCGTTGGTTTGCTGAACAGCCTGTCCACCGCCGCCAAAAAAGCTGCGAAGTCCACAGGCTTGGTCCAGTAGTCGTCAGCGCCTGCCTGAAGCGCGCATTGAATGTCGTCGGGCATGGCGTTGGCCGAAAGTGCGAAGCAGGGCATGCGCGCAGTGGCGGGTTCGGCGCGCAAGCGGCGCAGCACTTCCAGGCCGCTGATGTCGGGCAGTTGCATGTCCAGCAAAAGCAGGTCGGGCAACAGTTGCTGCGCCATCGCCAGGCCACTGATGCCGTCTTCTGCCAGGTGCAGTTCCAGCTGGGTACGTCGCGCCAGCAGCTCGGCAATGATCAAGGCGTTGACGGGGTTGTCCTCGATGTAGAGCACCCGATGCGGACGCCCTTTGGCCACAGCGACGGGCTCGTCAGGCCAGTCTGAGGCTGGCGTCGTGGGCGCTGCGCGCTGCGGGTCTGATGTGGCGCCCGAGACAGCGCCAGAGACAGCGCCCAAGACAGCGCCCAAGACAGCGCCAGGCAGGCTCAACGTGAAGCGGCTGCCCCGGCCGAGCCGGCTGTGCACTTCCAGCCGCCCGCCCATGCGTTCTGCCAACGATTTGGCCACCGTCAGGCCGATGCCCGAACCTTCCACCCCCAGCGCCTGGGCACCCAGCCGGTTGAAGGGCTCGAACAGATGACTCAGCTGTTCGGCGCTCATGCCGCAGCCTGTGTCGTTGATGTGCAGTTTCACGTCAGGACCTTCTCGCTCGGCCTTCACATCCACACGGCCGTTAGCTCGGTTGTATTTGATGGCGTTGCCCAGCAGGTTCAGCAGCACCTGGCGCAAGCGCGCAGCATCGGCCAGCACCGTCCAGGCTTGCTCTGGCGGCAGGTCAATATCCACAGCAATTTGTCCCTGTGCCTGCAGCGGGGTCAGCATGGCCAGGCTGGACCGCAGCACGGCTTGCAGGTCGACGGGCTGCAACAGCATGTGCAGCTCGCCGCTTTGCAGGCCAGCCAGATCCAGCGCGTCGTTGACCAAGGTCAGCAGATGCTCGCCTGCCGCCCGCACATGTTCCAGCTGCTGGCGCTGTGCTTGCTGGCCGCCGGGCTCGGCGAGCATCAGTTGCGTGAAGCCCAGCACAGCGTTCAGGGGGGTTCGCAGTTCGTGGCTCATGCGCGCCATGAATGTGCTTTTGGCCAGGCTCTCGCGCCGTGCCAGTTCGCCTGCGTGGCGTAGCGCTGCGGCTTCACGCGCAGCCGTGATGTCCCAGTTCACGCCGATACGGCGCACTGGCCGGCCATTGGCGTCTTGCAGCGTTTGTGAGCGCATCGCCAGCCAGCGTATCTGACCATCTGGCCAGACCACACGAAACTCATAGTCCGAAGGTTTCTGCAGGTCCAGCGAAGCGCGGTAGAGCGCGACCACGCGCTCGCGATCGTCCGGGTGCACGGCCGCCAGGCGCTCGGTTGTCGTCATGGCGCGCGGTTTTGGCTGCAGGCCGCGCAGCAGCCACATTTGTTCGTCCCAGATGGCGCGCTCGTTCGACAGGTCTACTTCCCAGGTACCCAAGCCTGCAGCTCGCGTGACCATGGCCACGCGTTCTGCTGCGCTGCGCAAGGCCGTTTCGGCGTCGCGCCGTTCGCTCACGTCCATGGCCACACCGATGAAGGCCTGCCGCGCGCCTGCTTCGTCGCACTGCAGCACGCGGCGGATCAGCACGGGCCGCCAGCTGCCGTCGGCGCGGCGGAAGCGGGCCTCCAGGTCGGTGGGTTTGCGGCTGCGCAGCGCTTGTTTCGCCGATGCCAGCACGGCGGGCAGATCGTCGGGGTGCATCAGGGCCCTGACGTCGTCGATGTGCAGCCCCTCCGCGTTGGGCGCCAGGTTGAGCATCGACCAGGCCTGAGCGTTCCAGTGCACGCGCTGCGTGCGCAGGTCGTGGCGCCAGATGGCGATGCGCCCCAGGTCCACGGCCAGGGCCAGTTGCGATTCCAGCTCGCCGGTGATGCCCGCCAGATTCAGCGTTTCCGTGTCATCGACCAGCAAGCCCACGGCACGCGTGGGCGTGCCGTCGTCGCCAGCCTTGACGCGCCAATGCGAATGCACGCGCCGCAGCGTTCCGTCGGCTGTGTGCAGGCTGAACCTTTGGCTGTAAACGCCAGGATGGCGCAGCGACGCGCGAAACACCCTGTCCAGGGTGGCCCTGTCTGCCTGCGCCACTTGCTGAAGGCTTTCTGCAAAGCTGGGGGTTGGGGAATCGGCCGGCAGACCACGAAAGGCCTGAACCTGCACATCCCAGTGGCCTTCAAGGCTGCGGGTGTCGCGTTCCCAGAAGCCCAAGCGGCCGAATTCACGCGCCAGCTCCAGCATTTCCTGCAGATGGGCCACGGTGGCCTGGGCCGCGCGCTCATCAGTGATGGCTTGCAGGCTCAGCACCTGGCCACCACCAGGGGCGTTGGCGCCATGCACGCGCACCCAGACGCAGGTGTCTGGCAGAACCAGTTCTTGGTGCGTTGCACGGCCTTGCAGCAGCGGCGCCAATTGCGTTAACCAGAGGCACCAAGCCTGGACATCGACCGAAGGCGCCAGCGCCTGAGCAGCAGGGTTGGCATGCACCTGCTGTCCGCCGGCCGCCACGAACAGCAAAGGCGCGGGAATGGCATCCAACAGGGCTTGCTGTACGAGCAAAGAGTCCATGCTGAAAGTATGGCGCAGCGAGAGCCGTCGCTGGCTCGGCCCAGGTTCAACAGGCGACACTGCAGTCATGAACACATCACACACGAGCAGCGTGCTCGACTTCTGGTTCGGCGAACCCGGACAGCCTGGCCATGGCCAGCGCCGTTCGGTCTGGTTTCAGAAAGACGCACTCTTCGATGCCGAGATTCAGCAAAGTTTCGGCAGCCTGATCCAACAAGCCTTGGCCGGTGAGATGCCGCTGCCGATCACGCCATTGGCGCAAATCATCGTGCTCGACCAATTCACGCGCAACGCTTTTCGCGGCACAGCGAAAGCCTTTGCGGGCGACGCGCAAGCCTTGGCCATCGCCCACGCCATGGTCGAAGTCGGCGAAGACCGCGTGCTGCTGCCAGTGCAGCGCATGTTCGTCTACCTGCCGTTCGAGCATGCGGAAACGCTGGCCCAGCAAGACCGTGCCGTCGAGCTGATGGCGCCGTTGGCCCACGAAGACAGCAGCATGCAGGACGTGCTGGACTACGCGCTTCGCCACCGCGAGGTCATTCAGCGTTTTGGCCGCTTCCCGCACCGCAACGAAGCGCTGGGCCGTGCCAGCACGGCCGAAGAAGTCGAATTTCTGCAGCAGCCAGGTTCCGGCTTTTGAAGGCGGTGCAGTGGCGGCGCTTATTGCAGCGGTTGTGGCAACCCCAGCGCCCGCTGTTCTGGCTGATGCTGGCCTTCAACGTCTTGTCTTCGGTCTGCGCCTGGGCGATGCGTATCCTGCCGCTCAACACGGCGGGCCTGCTGCTGCTGGCCTTCGTGGCCTTGCTGAACGTGTTCTTCGGTTTGCTGGCGGCTTGGCAGCTTCTGCGCGAAGCACCGCCACCCCGGCCACGCGGGCGCCCGGGTTGAACGCTGGTTGGATTCAGGGCGCCAAGTCGAAAACCAGCACTTCGGCGTTTTCTCCGCCGTCCAGCAACAGCGCGGGTTCTTTGTCCAGCCGCATGGCATCGCCGGCCTCAAGTGGCTGGCCATTGACGCGCAGGGCGCCGCGAATCAGGTGCACATAGATCGTGCGCTGCGGGTGCAGCGCCAGCTCTGCACGCTCATCGCCGTTGAACAAGCCTGCGTGCAGCCGCGCATCAGCGTGAATGGTCACCGAGCCTGCGTTGCCGTCGGGAGACGCCAGCAGGGCCAGCCGGCCGCGCTTGGAAACTGCGTCGAAATGTTTTTGCTCATAGCCGGGCGCGATGCTGCGCTGGCTGGGCAGCAGCCAGATTTGCAGCAGGTGCGTGGTGTCCACGGACGAATGGTTGAATTCGCTGTGCTGCACGCCGGTGCCGGCGCTCATGCGCTGCACGTCGCCCGGGCGAATCACGCCGTCGGCCTGGGCGCTGTTGCCCGATCCGTTCCCCATGCTGTCCTTGTGTGCCAGCGCACCCTCAACCACGTAGGTGACGATTTCCATGTCTCGGTGGCCATGCGTGCCGAAGCCGCTGCCGGGCGCGATCCAGTCCTCGTTGATCACGCGCAAGTTGCCCACGCCCATGTGGGCCGGGTCGTGGTACTCGGCAAACGAGAAGCTGTGGAAACTCTTGAGCCAGCCGTGGTCAGCGTGGCCGCGGTCAGTGGATTTGCGCTGGGTCAGCATGAGGACGCTCCTTTGGCGAAAAATCCACTTTAGGTGAACACGACGCGGCCAGGGTGGCGCCTGCTTGACGAGCCCGTTCAAATAAGACGAACCCATAAGATCGATACATGACCGACCGCCGCCAGGCCCTGACGCCCGATGCCTTGTCGATGATGGACACCATCGCGCGCACGGGCAGCTTTGCCGCCGCTGCGCGCGAGCTGGGCAAGGTGCCTTCGGCGCTGACCTACAGCGTGAGGCAGCTCGAAGAAGCTCTGGATGTGCTGCTGTTCGACCGCAGTTCGCGCCAGGCGCAGCTGACTGCTGCAGGCCGCGAACTGCTGTTTGAAGGCCGGCGCCTGCTGCAGGAAATGGACGCCGTGGCCAACCGTGTCCGGCGTGTGGCCAGTGGCTGGGAAACGCAGCTGTGCATCAGTGTCGAGGACATCCTGGCGATGCCGGTGATCTTCGATCTGGTGCAGCGTTTCTGCGATGTGCGCGACAGCCGTGACGCCACGGAAGCTGGCCCCGCCACACGCCTGCGGTTGCGCACCGATGTCTTGGCCGGCACCTGGGAGGCGCTGGTTTCCGGTCAGGCCGACTTGGCCATCGGCGTGGGCGACGAGCATGCCAGCGCGGGCGGCATCGAATTGCGTCCGCTGGGCGAAGTGCCCTTTGTGTACTGCATGGCGCCGCAGCACCCGCTGGCCGGTATGCCAGGTCCGCTGGTGGACGCACAACTGGTGCACCACCGGGCCGTGGCCGTGGCCGACACGGCGCAGCGCACCACGCCCATGACCGTCAACCTGCTGCCTGGGCAAGACGTGCTGACCGTGCCCAACATGCGTGCCAAGCTGGAAGCGCTGTTGCGCAATCTGGGCTGTGGCTATGTGCCGGAGCCGCTGGCGCGCCCGCACTTGCAAGCCGGGCAACTGGTGTCGCGCCGCACGGCGCGCGGGCCCTTCGGCGCGCGACTGCATTACGCTTGGCGCGCGGAACGCAACGAGCCGGGTGCGATGGGCCTGGGCCGTGCCCTGCAATGGTGGCTGCAGCAGCTGGGAAGCCCGACCACGCGCAGTGCCTTGCTGGACCGCCACACCGGGCCGCTGAGTTGAGGCGCGCCAGGCAGCCATGTCGTCACTTCGTGCGTACGTCGGCCGCTTTGCACCTTCGCCCACGGGGCCGTTGCATGCCGGGTCGCTGGTGGCTGCTTTGGCCAGCTGGCTGGACGCGCGCGCGGCGGGCGGGCGCTGGCTGGTACGTGTTGAAGATGCAGACGGGCCCCGCAGCCCCCCGGGCATGGCCGGTACCGTGCTGGCGCAGCTGGTGGCCTGCGGCCTGGTGTCGGACGAGTTGCCTTGGCGGCAATCGCATCGCGAAGCGGCATATGCGGAAGCACTGACGAGCTTGCAGGCTGCAGGGCGCGCCTACCCTTGCGCTTGCACGCGGCGTGAGATCGAAGGCGCGCTGGCGGCGCGTGGGGACGCAGCCGTTCGCGATGCTGAACGCATCTATCCCGGAACCTGTCGCGATGGTCTGCGAGGCCGTGCGCCGCGCGCTTGGCGTTTTCGCGTGGCCTGCGGCGGCGAACCTGGCTTTGTTCGTTGGCAAGACCGCCGCCTGGGCGCGCAGCAACAAGACGTGGCCGCACAAGTGGGTGACTTCGTGCTGCGCCGGGCAGACGGCGTGTGGGCCTACCAACTGGCTGTGGTGGTGGACGACGCAGCGCAGGGCGTGACCGATATCGTGCGCGGCGAAGATCTGGCCGACAACACGGCGCGCCAGATCTTGTTGCAGCGCGCCCTGGGCCTGCCCACGCCACGCTATCTGCACACGCCCCTGGTGCTGGGTGCTGATGGCCACAAGCTGAGCAAACAGAACGGCGCAGCCGCGCTGGAACTGGCCTGCCCGCGCGCGGCCACGCGTGCAGTGGCTGCGGCGCTGGCTGTGCTGGGGCTGCAGACGCAACCGGGCGCGGAACTGCAGGAACTGCTGGCCCGCGCCACTGCCGACTGGGGCCATGCGCACCGTGGTGACAATATCGACACACCGTGACACGAGGAAACGCCATGACCGTCGAAGAACAACGCAGCCTGCTGGCTATCGCCCTGATGTCGGCCTTTGCTGACGGCAACAAGTCCGAAGCCGAGCGCGCAGAAGTCAAGCGCATTGGCCAGTCTCTGTCCACCTTGGGCGGCGACGCCCATGCGCTGAACATCCCCGCCCTGATGCAAGACGTGTTGCTGCAGCGCCTGACGCTGCCCCAGGCCGCCGCTGCGCTGAAAGCTCCGCAGCAACGCCAGCTGGCCTACGAGCTGGCGGTGTGCGTGTGTGATGCCGATGGCGTGCAGACGCCTGCAGAACGCGATTTCCTTGCCAAGCTGAAGGCCGAGCTGGGTGGCGGTAAGGAAGACGGTAAGGAAGGCGGCATGGAAGGCGGCCTGGACACGGCGTTCGAAGCCCAGGCCGACGGCCTGGCCCGCGAGACCGACGCTGCTGTGGCCACGCCTGCGATAGCCACGGTGACGATCGACCGCACCACGCTGGACAAGCAGGTCTACAACCGCGCTTTGCTTTGCGGTGCGCTGGAACTGCTGCCGCAAAGCTGGGCCAGCATGGCCGTCATCCCGCTGCAGGTGAAGATGGTGCACAGCATTGCCCAGGCACACGGGCTGAACATGGACGCCAGCATGGTCAAGGAATTCATCGCCACGGCCGGCGTCGGCCTGACCGGGCAGTACCTGGAACAGTTCGGCCGCAAGCTGGTGGGCGGGCTGTTGGGATCGGTGATGGGCGGCCTGGGCCGCGGCGTGGGCAGTTTGGGCACGGGCATGGCCATGAGCTTTGCCACCACCTATGCGCTGGGCCAGCTGGCGCTGACCTATTACGGCGGCGGCCGCCAGATGAACAAGGCGGTCCTGCAGAAGACCTACGCCGACCTGCTGGGCAATGCGCGGCAGTTGCAGCAGCAGGCGATGCCGCAAATCCAGCAACAGTCACGCGGCCTGGACGCCAGCAAGGTGCTGGAAATGGTGCGCAAGCCGATGGCATGATGCCGGCTTGATTTTTAACCTGTTGAACGAGGAATCTGCCATGCCCACCCTGCCATCCGGCCTGAGCTATGAAGACACCACGCCCGGCACCGGCGAAACCGCCACCCCGGGCCGCCGCGTGCAAGTGCACTACACCGGTTGGCTGCACGACCCCACCGCCGAGAACAACCGCGGCAAGAAGTTCGATTCGAGCAAGGACCGCGGCCAGCCTTTCGGCTTCAGCCTGGGCGGCGGCGAAGTCATCCGCGGCTGGGACGAAGGCGTGCAGGGCATGCAGGTAGGCGGAACACGCGTGCTCACGATCCCGGCCGACCTGGGCTATGGCGAGCGTGGCGCCGGCGGCGTGATTCCGCCGAACGCCACCCTGGTCTTCGAGGTCGACCTACTGGCTGTCTGACGCGCGCTGGCGCTTTGCCGCCAGCACCAGGCCCAGAATGCCGGCCGCCAGCAGCAAGGTGGTGGCCGGCTCAGGCACCGAAGACACCTGCAGCACGGCGAAGTTGCCCTGCGAGCCCGAAAGCCCTGTGTAGCTGTTGTTCCAGGCGGCGCTGAACAGCGTGCCGTAGCCCTGCGCTGCGCTGCCGGTGGTCAGCATGGCTTCGACGCTGGTGGAAGCGCTCGATGAGCCGGTGTGGCGGATCTCGACGAGCAGGTTGCCGCCCGTGTAGGCGTAGGCGCTGTCGAAGCCGATGCTCAGCCCGAATGCATTGGGCGAACTGCCGCTGCTGAAAGATCCCGGCGAGATAATCAATGCGCCGGAACGCACCAGCGTTTGCGCACCGACCACGTTGTTGGCGAACGTCAGGCTGCGCGCCGAAGGGTTCACGCTGCCGCTGAGCCGAATGTCGTAATTGCCATAGACCGTCTCTACCGCAGGCCAATTTGCAGCGGCAGAAGCCAGCAGGCGAAAGCTGATCGCGTTCAGGTCCAGGCCCAGGTGCTCGGTGAGCTGGCTTTCGTTGATCAGCAACTGATAGGTGCGCGGCGAGTTCGACAGCGGTCCCAGGAAGCTGCCCGTGCCCGGCGTGCTGGCATAAGCATTGGGCACGGTGGTGAGCGCGGCATGGCTGGGCCCTGAAGCGGCCAGCCACACGACAGCCAGCAAAGACCAAGGCGAGAGCGAAATCTTCGAACGCATGCTGTTCTCCTGGTTGGGCGGGGGTGCGCCGCTCGGTGGGGGTGTCTCGTTGGTCTGTGCCAACGTACGCGCCACAGAATAGGTGAAGCGTTCTTGAGGCGCAATGAAAAACGGGCCCGCAGGCCCGTTTTGTATTTCCAGTCAGCGCCTCAGCACTTCAACGCTCTGGCCGCGGACCGCCCTTGGAGAAAGTCTTGCCCGCAGGCTTGAAGGTCTTGCCAGCCGGCGCACCAGGGCGTGCGAAAGGCCGCTGGCCCGCCGGACGCGCGTTGTTGCCGGCGAAGCCGCCACCGAAGTTGCCGCCGTGGTTGCCAGCACTGCCATGCTTGACGAAAGGGCGCGCCACCGGCTTCGGCTCGGGCCGCTTGGGCTCCAGGCCTTCGATCGTGGTCGCCGGGATGCGCTGCGTGGTGAAGCGCTGGATGCGTTGCACCATGCCGGTGTCGCGGCGCTCGGCCAGCGTCACGGCCAGGCCCGAACGGCCCGCACGTCCGGTACGGCCGATGCGGTGCACATAGTCCTCTTCCTTCATCGGCAGGCCGAAGTTGATGACGTGGCTGATGGAAGGCACGTCGATGCCGCGCGCGGCGACGTCGGTGGCCACCAGGATCTTCAACTGCTTGTTGCGCAGGCCTTGCAGCACCCGGGTGCGGCGACCCTGCGGGTGGCCACCATGCAGGCTGGCGACATGATGGCCCAGGTCGGCCAGGCGGTCGGCCAGCCAGTCAGCGTCGCGCTGCGTGCTGGTGAAGACCACGGCTTGTTCCATGTCCTTGGTCGTCAGGATGCTGTCGAGCAGGGCGTTCTTGTGCTCGAAGTCGTCGGCCCAATGCAGGCGCTGCTCGATGTCGGCATGCGCTTCGGTCTGCGAGCTGACTTCGATGCGTTCCGGCTTGTTCAGCAGTTCCTGCGCCAGGCGACCGACATGGCCACCGAAGGTGGCGCTGTACATCACCGTCTGGCGGTTCGGCGGCGTGGCTGCGGCGATGTGGTGGATGGGGTCGATGAAGCCCATGTCCAGCATGCGGTCGGCTTCGTCGAGCACCAGCACTTCGACGTTGGTCAGGTTGGCGCGGCCGCTTTCCATGTGGTCGATCAGGCGGCCAGGCGTGGCAATCAGCACGTCCAGCGGGCCGCGAAGCGCTTTCAGTTGCGCCGGATAAGGCACGCCACCGACGATGGTGGCTACGCGCAGGTTGCTGATGTGGCGGCCGTAGTCGGCCACGGCCTTGGCCACTTGCAGAGCCAGTTCACGCGTGGGGGCCAGCACCAGAACGCGCGGGCCGTTGGCCGGGCGCGCCGGGCGTGGAGCCTGGTTCTGGTCGGCCACCAGGTTGGCTTCGGTCCAGGCATCGCGGGCGGCCAAGACTTTCATCAGCGCGGGCAGCACGAAGCTGGCGGTCTTGCCGCTGCCTGTGCTGCTGCTGACCATCAGGTCCTTGCCAGCCAGGGCCAATGGGATGGCGCGCATCTGCACATCGGTGGCTTGGGTGTAGCCAGCGTCGGTCACGGCACGCATCAGGTTGGCGTGCAGATTCAGGGTCTCGAAATTCATTCTCTAGCTCTCATTGCAGTGGCAAGCCAAAGGCCCGCCAGTGGCGCGCACGAAGGTACGCACCACCAGGTGAAGTCGCATCAATACGGATTGGCCGGTGCCCCAGAACGGGGTGCGGCTGTTTCGGATCAGGCGACGGCATCGCCGCCGACCCGAAAAATGCGACTCTGCAAGAAATGCCGCAGAGTGACGAAGGTCGAAGGGGATGTACGAATGACTTGCCAGGTGCTTGTGTGTTCACACATACGCGCCGGCAGCCAAGTTTTCGACTATAGCCGACTTCGGGTTTCCCCGAGCCGTTCTTTTTCAGTCGGCGATGGTGTCGGCGGTGACAGGCGCTGCCGTGCGCCGCAGTGCAGCTGCGCCCTGGCGCAAATTCAGCCACACGCTGGCAGCACCGCAGGCACTGACGATGGCCATGCCGACCCAGGCCCAGAAATCGGGCAGCTGCGCAAACATCAACCAGCCCACCAGCGCGGCGGCGCCGATCTGCAGATAGATGAAGGGCATCAAGGTCGATGCGGGGGCCATGCCCAGGGCCAGGATCAGCAGCAGGTGCCCGGTGGTGCCCAGCAGGCCGATGACGAGCACCCAGGCCAGCAGCGTCCACGGTGCAGCGCTCAAGACAGTCGTGACCTCGATACCGCTGAAAGCCAGCACCGGCAGCAGAATCAAGACGCCCACCGCGCCGGTCCAGAAGTGCGTGGTGTACGGGCTTTCCAGCGCGGCCAGCCGGCTCGTCAGCACCTGGAAAGACGCATAAGTGCATGCCGCCAGCAATGGGAACACGACGACCCAGCCGAACAGGCCGCTGCCCGGGCGCATGACCACCAGGGCGCCGGCGAACCCGCCGACGACCAGCACCCAGCGCAACACCGAGACACGTTCTTTCAGCAGCCAGGCCGCCAGCAAGGTGACGAGCACGGGGGTGAGCATGTTGATGGCCGTGAACTCGGGCACGGGCATCTGCTGCACCCCGTAAAAAGTCAGCGCGCTGGTGGCCACCAGCAGGCTGCCGCGCAGCGCCTGGAAGCGCGGGTGCGCGCTCTTCAGACTGTGCTGGCGGCTGAACGTGAGCCAAACGCCCATGACCACGGCCTGCACGGCATAGCGCCCGGTCAACAGCAGCAGCACCGGCAGCAGCGCGCCCAGGCGCCGCGTCAGGTTGTCCATGGTGGCAAAGCATACGGCCATGCCGATGATGAGCAGCACGCCCAGACCCGGGCGGGCCGTGCGCATCAATACCGTCATCCCCTGGCCGTCATGCGCGCTCGATGCGGTGTTCCAGCGCCTCCCATACCGGCCGCAAGCGGCCGGGCAGGTCGGGCAGGGTGCCCAGGTCGGTGCGGCTCTCGGTGGGTGAATGGAAGTCGCTGCCACGGCTGGCCAAGAGGCCGAACTCTTCCGCCACTTCGGCATAGCGCACACGCTCGGCTTCGCTGTGGCTGCCCGTCATCACTTCCACGCCCTGGCCCCCGTGGGCGACGAATTCGCTGAACAACGCGTATTCGGCGCTGGGCCCGAAGCGGTAGCGTGCCGGGTGGGCGATGACGGCGATGCCGCCGGCCTGCGTGATCCACCCCACCGCGTCACCCAGCCTGGCCCACTGATGCGTCACATAGCCCGGCTTGCCTTCGGTGAGGAAGCGGCGAAAGACCTCGTAGGTGTCGTTGCACACACCGGTCTCCACCAGGAAGCGCGCGAAGTGCGTGCGCGAGATCAGGTCGGGGTTGGCGACATAGCGCAGCGCGCCTTCGAAAGCGCCGGCCACGCCGGCCTGCGCCAGGCCGTCGGCCATGGCCTGCGCGCGGGCGCGACGCCCGCCGCGTGTGGCGGCCAGGCCGGCATTCAATCGGGCGTCGCCGGCGTCGAAACCGAGGCCGACGATGTGCACGGTTTCACCGGCAAAGCTGACCGAGATCTCGGTGCCTGTGAGGTAGTCCATGCCCAGGGCCAGGGCGGCGTCGCGCGCGGTCTGCAGGCCACTGATCTCGTCGTGGTCGGTCAGTGCCCACAACTCGACGCCTTGCGCGTGGGCACGCGCGGCCAGGTCCTGCGGGCTCAGCGTGCCGTCGCTGACATAGCTGTGGCTGTGCAGGTCGGCGTTCGTCAGATGGCTCACCTGCCGTGGCGTCGAAGTGCTCATCGTTCCAGATTCAAGGTGTGGCCGCAGCGCGCGGCCAGTGTCGGGTCGTGGGTGACGACGACGAAGGCCGTGCCGTGCTCGCTGGACAGCGACAGCATCAGCGCGAACACCGCATCGGCCGTGGCGCGGTCCAGGTTGCCGGTGGGCTCGTCGGCCAGCACGCAGGCGGGTTGCGTGACCAGGGCGCGGGCGATGGCCACGCGCTGGCGTTCACCGCCCGACAACTGCGAAGGATGGTGGCCCGATCGGTTGCCCAGACCCACCTGGGCCAGCAGTTCGGCAGCCGTCTTGCGCGCATGGGCCACGTCCTGCCGCGCAATGCGCAGCGGCATGGCCACGTTGTCCAGCGCGCTGAATTCCGGCAGCAGGTGGTGGAACTGGTAGACGAAGCCCAGATGCTGGTTACGCCAGCGGCCCTGCTCGGCTGCATTCATCTCTGCCATGTCGCGCCCCATCAGGCTGACGCGGCCCGAAGTGGGCGCTTCCAGGCCACCCAGCAGATGCAGCAAGGTGCTCTTGCCCGAACCCGATGCGCCCACCACGGCCAGCGTCTGGCCGCTTTGCACGCGCAGGCTCACGTCGCGCAGCACGTGCACGTCCAGACCGCCTTCGGTGAAGCGCTTGGTCAGGTTTTCAGCCACCAGCACCTCAGTCATAGCGCAGCGCCTGGGCGGGGTTGGTGCGGCTGGCACGCCAGCTGGGGTACAGCGTGGCGAGCAGGCTCAACACGAGCGAGATCAGCGCGATCGGCACGATGTCGCTGGCCAGCGGCTCGCTGGGCATGCGGCTGATGACGTAGATGCTGCCAGGCAGAAAGGCCACGCCCAGCAGGCGTTCGATGGCCGGCACGATGACGTCGACGTTGTAGGCGACCAGCAAGCCGAGCGCGACGCCCGTGACCGTGCCGATGATGCCGGCGGTGGCCCCCTGCACGATGAAGATGCCCATGATCGAGCGCGGGCTGGCGCCCAGGGTGCGCAGGATGGCGATGTCGGCGCGCTTGTCGGTCACCGTCATCACCAGGGTGCTGACGAGGTTGAAAGCGGCCACGGCGACGATGAGGGTGAGGATGATGAACATCAGCCTTTTTTCGATCTGCACGGCATCGAACCAGTTCCGGTTCGTGCGCGTCCAGTCGCGCACATCCACGTCCAGGCCCAGGCGCTGCTGCAGCTCGAAGCCCACACTGCGTGCCGATTGCGCGTTATCCAGCCGCAATTGCACGCCTGTCGGGCCCTCGAACTGGAAGAAGCGGGCGGCGTCTTCCATGTGGATCAGGGCCAGGGCGCTGTCGTATTCATAGTGCCCGGCCTCGAAGGTGCCGACCAGGGTGAACTGCTTGATGCGCGGCGTGACGCCGGCCGGTGTGGTCTGCCCGCCGGGGGCGACGATGGCCACCTTGTCACCCACGCGGGCATCGAGCAGCCGCGCCAGTTCATAGCCCAGCACGATGTTCCATTGGCCCGGCTGCAATTTCGCCAGCAGCGGCTGCTGGGTGCGTGCGAGGTCGGTGACGCTGGCTTCCAGCGTGGGTTCGATGCCGCGCACCACGGCGCCGCGCAGTTCCTCACCGCGGCCCACCAGCGCCTGCGCGGCGATGAACGGCGCGGCGCCGATCACCGCAGGATAGGCGCGTGCGACTTCGGCCGTGGCGCGCCAATCGGGCAGGGCGCCGCGCGCAGCATCGAAGATCTCGACATGGGCGATGACGCTGAGCATGCGGTCGCGCACTTCCTGCTGGAAGCCGTTCATCACGCTCAGCACGATGATGAGCGCGGCCACACCCAGCGAAATGCCCAGCACCGAGACCAGACTGATGAAACTGATGAAGCCGTTGCGGCGGCCGGCGCGTCCGGCGCGCGTATAGCGCCAGCCGATCTGCCACTCGTAAGGCATATTCATAAGCTTTGAATGCTACCGGACGGCCCGGCGCATTCGTGGCGGCCGGGATAATGCAGCCGATGCAGTTGCTCATTCCCTTTGCCGCCCCGCGCGCCGCGCCCTGGGGCGAACTGACGGGGCTGCGGCTGCCGCACTTGCAGAACTTGCTGTCGCGCTGGCAGGCAGCCGGGCGCGATGAAGGCGATGAATTCAGCTTCTCGCCCCCGCACGAACGTGCGCTGGCGCAGGCGCTGGGCTGGCAAGGCGCCGACGGCTGCCTGCCCTTCGCCGCGCGCGCAGCCGCTGCCGACGGCCTGCCGCCCGGCGATCTGGCCTGGGGCCTGCTGACACCGGCGCACTGGCATCTGGGCACCGACCAGGTGAGCATGATCGACCCTGCTGTGCTGATGCTGGACGAAGCCGCGTCTCGCGAGCTGCTGGACGTGGTGCAGGAACTGTTCACCTCGCAAGGCTGGCTTTTGAGCTGGGGCGCGCCGCTGCGCTGGTATGCCGCCCATGAAAGCCTGGCAGGCCTGTCTTGTGCGGCGCTGGACCGCGTCAGCGGCCGCAATGTCGACCGCTGGCTGGGTCACGACGCGCGCCTGTCTGGCCTGCGAAGGCTGCAAAGCGAAGTGCAGATGCTGCTTTACGGCCACCCCTTGAACGAAGCGCGAGAAGCCCGTGGACTGCTGCCGGTGAATTCGTTCTGGCTCAGCGGCTGTGGTTTGTCGCAGCCTGCGGTGGGCGCGGCGCCCGTGGTGGACGAGCGGCTGCGCGCGCCCGCACTGGCGGGCGACTGGGCCGCTTGGTGGAAGGCCTGGGAAACGCTGGACGACGGCCCATTGCAGGCCATGGCAGCAGGAAACGCTGGTGCGCTGACACTGTGCGGCGACCGCAGCGCCGCGCGTTTCGAGCCTTCTGCCGCCGGCTTCTTTGGCACCATGCTGCGTCGCCTGCGCCCTGGCGAGTCGCCCCTCGTCATGCTGGAAAGTCTGTGAAGCTGCAAGCCAGAGACATACCGCCCCGCGTGCGCTTCAGCCTCGAACAGGCGGGCGTGCACCCGCTGCTGGCGCAACTGCTGGCCGCACGCGGCGTGCGCAGCGCGGACGAGCTGGACGACGGCCTGGCGCGCCTGCTGCCGCCCGACACGCTGCTGGGTGCGCGCGAAGCCGGCCGCCTGCTGGCAGACGCCCTTGCGGCGGGCCAGCGCATCTGCATCGTCGCCGACTACGACTGCGACGGCGCCACCGCCTGCACCGTCGCCCTGCGCGGCCTGGCCTTGCTGGGCGCACGCGCCGGCACGCTGAACTACGTCGTGCCTGATCGCGCCGTGCATGGCTATGGCCTGACACCGGCCATCGTGGACCTCGCGCGCTCCCAGGTCGATGTGCCCGACCTGCTCGTCACCGTGGACAACGGCATCGCCAGCCACGAAGGCGTGGCCCATGCGCGCAGCCTGGGCCTGGCCGTGCTGGTCACCGACCATCACCTGCCTGCCGCCCACCAGCCGCTGCCGGCTGCCGATGTCATCGTCAACCCCAACCAGCCCGATTGCCCGTTCGTCAGCAAGTCCATCGCCGGTGTCGGCGTGATGTTCTATGTGCTGCTGGCCACGCGGGCCGAGATGCGCCAGCGCGGCGTTTTCGAGGCCGCGCAGCAGCCCCGGCTGGACACCCTGCTGGATCTGGTGGCTCTGGGCACCGTGGCCGACGTGGTGAAGCTGGACGCCAACAACCGGCGCCTGGTGGCACAGGGCTTGAAACGCATCCGCAGCGGGCGCATGCAGCCTGGCGTGCTGGCGCTGTTTCGCGTGGCCGGCCGCGACCCGGCGCGCGCTGCGGGTTTCGACTTCGGCTTCGCGCTGGGCCCGCGCATCAATGCCGCAGGGAGGCTGGCCGACATGACGCTGGGGATCGAATGCCTGTGCACCGACGACATGGCACGCGCCACCGAACTCGCCGCGCAGCTCGATGCCATCAACCGAGCGCGCCGCGATGTCGAAGCCGGCATGCGCGAACAGGCCGAAGCCTTGCTGGCGGCCTGGTGGCATGGCGCCGAGAACGCCGTGGTACCACCGGCCGTGGTGCTGTTCGACGAAAGCTTTCACGAAGGCGTGGTCGGCATCGTTGCCGGGCGCGTGAAAGACCGCGCCCATCGGCCCACCTTCGCTTTTGCGCGCGGTGCCAGTGGGCAGCTCAAGGGCTCGGGCCGTTCGATCCCGGGATTTCATTTGCGCGATGCGCTGGACCTGGTGGCCAAGCGCTGCCCGGGTTTGCTGCTGCGCTTCGGCGGGCATGCCATGGCCGCAGGCTGCACATTGGCCGAAGGCGGCGTGCCGGCTTTCGAGGTGGCGTTGTCGGCAGTGGCCGCCGAATGGCTGGACGCTGCCGCACTGCAGCGCACCTTGCGCACCGACGGCCCGCTCGCCTTGGAGTGGTTCAACGCGCAAACCGTGGCGCTGCTGGACGCACAGGTCTGGGGCCAGGGCTTCGAGGCACCGGTGTTCTGCGATGAAGTGCAGGTGCTGCAGCAGCGCCTGCTGGGCGAAAAGCACTTGAAGCTGCGCCTGCGCCATGCCGGCGTGGAACGCGATGCCATCTGGTTCGGTCACGACCAGCTCTTGCCTGAACGGGTGCAGCTGGCCTACCGCCTGGGCCTGGACGAATGGAATGGGCGCCAGCGGGTGCAAATGTTGATCGAAGGCGCCCCTGATGCGCCCGCGTTTGAAGAGGCAACCCAGGCCGCTCCGCAACCCTGACTCGTGTGCGGGCAGTGGCCAGGATGTCAACATCCGGGTCATGAAAATTCTTTCACTCTCGATCTTGGGGGCCTGCGTGGCGGCGGCAACCGGTCTGTCGGCCCACGCGCAAACCGCATCCAACACGCCGCTCAAGCCGGTGCCCGTGCTGCGCGGCCTGGACAACCCCTGGGCTCTGGCCTTCCTGCCCGACGGTCGCATGCTGGTGACTGAAAAGCCCGGCCGCATGCGCGTGGCCCTCGCCGACGGCAGTTTGTCGCCACCGCTGGCCGGCTTGCCGGCCGTCTCCGCCGGCGGCCAATGCGGTTTGCTCGATGTGGTGGCCGACCCGCAGTTTGCGCAGAACCAGCGCATCTTCTTCACTTTCGCCGAGCCTGCGGCTGCGGGTGAGCGCGGCAACAGCACGGCCGTGGGCCGGGCCCGCCTGGTAGGCGCGGGCCTGTCGGCCAAGCTGGAAGACGTGCAGACCATCTTCAGCCAGAAGCCCAAGATCAACAGCCGCAACCACTGCGGCAGCCGCATCGTGTTCGACCGCAGTGGCGCCTTGATGGTGGGCCTGGGCGACCGGTTCAGCGGCAAGGATGAAGCGCAGAACCCGGCCAACCACATCGGCAAGGTCATCCGCATCGACGCCGATGGCAAGGCGCTGCCAGACAACCCGTTTGCCGGCAAGGCGGGTGCAGCCCCCGAGCTGTGGAGCCTGGGCCACCGCAACATTCAGGGCGCGGCGCTGCATCCGCAAACCGGTGATTTCTGGGCCGTGGAACATGGTCCGCAGGGCGGCGACGAAATCAACCGCGTGCAGGCCGGTCTGAACTACGGCTGGCCTGTCGTCACCTATGGTCGCAACTACGGCCTGGGCACGCGCATTGGCGAAGAAGGCCCCAAACCTGGCTATGAGCAGCCGTTGCGGCATTGGCTACCCACGTCAGTCGCACCCAGCGGCTTGGTCTTCTTAACCAGCACCCGCTACCCCGGCTGGCAGGGCAGCGCCTTCATGGGCACCTTGCGTGGGCAGGCACTGGTGCGCCTGAGCCTGCAAGGCAACGCGGTGACGGGCGAAGAGCGGCTGCTGGCCGACCTGGGCCAGCGCATCCGCGATGTGCGGCAGGGGCCAGACGGTTGGCTCTATATCGTCACCGACGGCGACGACGGCCGGGTGCTGCGACTGGAGCGTTGAAAACCGGGTCGCATCATGCGACCCGACCGAACCACCACAAAGACAGGCCAGCAGCCAGCACTGACAGCAAGGCGCCGAGTGCGGCGAACACGGCAGTCACTTCGGTCTCCTTGCGCTCGACCACCATGCGCGAAGACAGCGATTCGTAGACCTTCTTCAGGTCTTCTGCCGTGCCGGCGTAGAAGTATTCGCCCTGGGTGAGGGCTGAAACGTTTTTCAGCGTTTCGTCGTCCAGCTTCACCCGCATGCTCCAGCCCTCGAAGCCGATGATCTCGCCGCTGGTGGTGCCTATGCCCACGGTGTAGACGCGGATGCCGCGCTCGGCTGCCATCTTGGCGGCATCCAGCGGGTCGGGGCCGGTGGTGCGCTGGCCGTCGGTGAGCATGATCACGGCGGCACTGTTGTAGCTGCCGGCTGGCACGGGCGTGAAGACCTTGTCTTCCTTCTTGCCGATTTCCTTGCCGGGGAAGTTGCGCTGGCCGGTGATGTTCTGGATCTCGATGCCATGGTCAGGAAACAGCGTGGCCAGGCTCAGGATGATGCCGCTGCCCGTGGCCGTGCCGCGCTGCAACTGGAAACGGTCGATGGCAGCCAGCACGTCTTCACGGCTGGTGGTGGGCGCCTGAACCACAGCGGCGGTTCCGGCAAAGGAAACCACGCCTACTCTCACTTCACGCGGCAGGTTCTCGACGAAAGCCTTGGCCGCTGCCTGCGAAGCCACCAGGCGGTTCGGCTTCACGTCTTCAGCACGCATGCTGCCCGACACATCCATGGCCAGGATGATGGTGCGCTCAGACAAGGGCAGGGTGACCAGGGCCGTGGGCCGCGCCGTGGCCACCAGCAAGGCAGCCAGTGCCAGCAGCAGCAACAGCGGCGGCACATGCCGGCGCCAGCCAGGCCCGCGACCGAGAGCGGCCTTGGCCACGCCGATGTTGGCCAGGCGCACGGTGGTGCGGCGCTTGCGCTTCAATATCCAGCTGTAAAGCAGCACAAGCAGTGGCAATGCCAGAAGCAGCCAAAGCATGGTGGGCCAGATGAAAGTCATGTTGCTGCCTCCAGGTTTGATTTGTTGACCGCAGCGCTGGCGCGTCGCAAGTGGGCCGGAAAGCGACGCCCGCTGCGCAAGCGTGCGCGCTGGCGGCGCATGTCGGCATAGCGCAGCAAGGCATCGAGCAGGTCGTCGCCGGTCGCCAGTTCCAGGATGTCGGCGCCGCTGGCTGAGAGAGCGTCGATGAGCTCGGTCTCCTTCTCCTGCGCGATAGCCGCATAGCGCTCGCGGAAGTCGGGGTCGGCGGCGTCGATGAAGAGTTGTTCGCCTGTTTCCGCGTCTTCCACCGTGACCAGCCCCACGTCGGGCAAGTTCATCTCCAACGGGTCGAACAGGCGCACAGCGACGACTTCGTGCCGCTGCGCCAACCGCGCGAGCGGTTTTTCCCAGCCGGGCGCGCTGATGAAGTCGCTGACGACGAAGACCAGGCTGCGGCGCTTCATCGCCACTTCTGCCGTGGTCAGCAGGTCGGCCAGCTTGGTGCCTTCACCACCGGCCTTGGGTCGGGGTGCCAGCATGCGCTGCAGCAGGTTCAGCACATGGCCGCGGCCGGCGCCTGGCTGCAGCACAGCGTCAACCTGACGGCCGAAGAGCAGGGCACCCACGCGGTTGCCATGCCGTGTGATGACGCGCGCCAGCGTGGCGACGAAGCCGGTGGAGATATTCAGTTTGGTGGTGTCGCCGCTGCCGAAATCCACGCTGCCCGAGAGGTCCAGCAGAAACCAGGCGGTGAGTTCGCGGTCTTCGACGAACTGCCGCACATAAGGTTGCTGCAGACGGGCGGTGACGTTCCAGTCGATGTGGCGCACGTCGTCGTGGTGCTGGTATTCGCGCAGGTCGGCCAGGTCCACGCCGGCACCGCGAAACAGCGTGCGGTAATCGCCCTGTAGCAGACCGTCCAGGCGGCGGATCACGGTCCATTCCAGGCGCCGCAGCAGTTGCTCGGGCACCTGGGGCGCGGCCAGCGTGTCAGACATGGGTGATTTACTCGCGGCCATCGCGGGCATGGTCGCGGGGATGTGCCAGCGGCTTGTCGGGCATGGGCACGGCCTTGAGCACGCGCGCGACGATGTCCTCAGCGCTGATGTTCTCGGCCAGCGCCTCGTAGCTCAGGCAGATGCGGTGCCGCAACACATCGGGCACCAGGTCGGCCATGTCTTCTGGCAGCACGTATCTGCGGCCCCGCAGCATGGCGAGGGCACGCGCGCCTTCGATGAGGCCGATGGTGGCGCGCGGGCTGGCGCCATAGGTGATGAACTTGGCTGTTTCCGCCATGCCGTATTTGTCGGGCCGGCGCGTGGCGCCCACCAGTTTCACGGCGTACTGCATCAATGCCGGGTCAACGAAAACGGCGCGGCACTCGCGCTGCAGCGCGGCCAGCGCATAGGTGTCGGCCACGGCATTGATTTCTACCGCCGGGCCGGTGACGCGTTCGGCGATGACGAACTCTTCTTCTTCGGTGGGGTAATCCACCAGCACTTTCATCATGAAACGGTCCACCTGCGCTTCGGGCAGGGGGTAGGTGCCTTCGGTTTCGATCGGGTTCTGCGTGGCCATGACGACGAAGGGCTCAGGCACCTTGTGGCTTTCGCCGGCAATCGTGACCTGGCGTTCCTGCATCACCTCGAGCAAGGCGCTTTGCACTTTGGCCGGCGCGCGGTTGATCTCGTCGGCCAGCACCAGGTTGGCGAACACCGGGCCCAAGCTGGTGCCGAATTCGCCCGTCTTCTGGTTGTAGATGCGCGTGCCCACCAAATCGGCCGGAACCAGGTCGGGCGTGAACTGAATGCGCTTGAAGCTGCCGCGCACGGTGCGCGCCAGGGTTTTCACGGTCAACGTCTTGGCCAGGCCGGGCACGCCTTCCACCAGCAGGTGGCCCTGCGCCAGCATGGCCACCAACACGCGTTCCAGGAAACGGTCCTGACCCACAACCACACGCTTGACTTCATAAAGCAGCTGTTCCATCAGCGTGGCGGTGGTTTCGGCGTCTTTGTTTTGCATGGGTTTTCCTGCGGGCTGAAAAAGGGATGTCAGAACGGCGGCATGCCGGCAGCAGCAGCAGCGCTTTCAATGGGCACTGCAAAACCGATGCCGATGAAAGTGCGCTGCTCTGACGGGTTCAAAATGGCGGTGACGATGCCGACCACGTTGCCGTCCATGGTGACCAGGGGGCCGCCTGAGTTGCCCGGGTTGGCCGCCGCGTCGAACTGGATCAGGTTGGTCAGCGTCTTTTCACCTTCTGGCGAGCGGAATTCGCGTTTCAGGCCCGAGACCACCCCAGAGCTGACCGAAGGGCCGATGCCAAAGGGGTTGCCCACGGCAATCACCTGCTCGCCCGGGCGCAGATCGCTGGTGGAGCGCATGGTGGCAGCTTGCAGGTCGTCGGGCAGGTTGCTGGCGCGTAGCACGGCCAAGTCGTTTTCAGGCTGGGCGCCGACCATCTGCGCGTCGCTGACCAGGCCGTTGGCGAAACGCACGCGCAGTTTTTTTGCGCCCAGCACCACATGCAGGTTGGTGAGGATGGTGCCGTTGTCGACGATGACCACGCCCGTGCCCACGCTCCGGCCTTCGCTGCGGTCGGGACTGGCGCCGGGGTCCGTATCGGTTTCTGATTCTTCATCCACGTCGTCGAGCCGGCTGTAGCCTGTGACCCGCACCACCGAAGGAATGATGGCCTCGTAAGCCTTGGCCGCAGCCGAGGGCAGGGGTTCTTTTTCCAGCGACTCGCGAACTGCGGTGTCGATGTCGGCCTGCGTGATGACGCGCTGGCTGGGTTGCCATTGCTGCACGGCCAACATGCCTGCGACTGCCAGCAAGGCGCCGGCCATGGCCCACAGCGGTGCACGGCGATCTTTCGGCACGGCAGCCGCAGGCACCGGGCTGACGCTGGCTTCGCCGGGCTGCCCTGCAGCCACCGGCGTCACGGGCGCTGCAGTGGCTGTTTCGCGCTGGCGCGGCGAGCGGCTGTAGAGCGGTGGCTTCTTCATGCGTCCTCGCTGGGGGCCGCGCGGGCCGCAGGGGTGGGAGTCAAGACCGCAATGACAGTATCACGTTGCATCCGGCGCTGCATGCCGGGCGGCTGAGCAACCTCCCGTGGCTGAGGACAGAGCCGGGAAACTATTTGCAGGCCTGGTTCATCATCAACGCATGTGGATCGACACCCACTGCCACCTGGATGCCGCCGAGTTCGACGCCGATCGAGCCGCTGTGGTGGCGCGTGCCCGGGCTCAGGGCGTGGCTCGGCTGGTCCTGCCCGCCGTAGAACGCAGCAACCTGGCCGTGGTACGCGCCATGGCGCATGAATTCGACGCGGCGTATGCCTTGGGTATTCATCCGCTGTTCACCGCCCGCTCCGAGTTCAGCGACCTCGACTTGCTGCAGCAGGCCCTGCAGGCCCAGCGACAGGACCCGCGTCTGGTAGCGGTGGGCGAAATTGGGCTGGACCACTTCGTGCCCGGGCTGGACCGGGCGCGGCAGGAAATCTTCTACATCGCACAGCTGAAGCTGGCACGCGATGCCGGGTTACCGGTCCTGCTGCATGTTCGGCGCTCTGCCGATGCCTTGCTCAAAGGGCTGCGGCGCATTGCAGTTCCGGGTGGTATCGCCCACGCCTTCAACGGCAGCGCGCAGCAAGCGGCGCAGTTCGTGGCCATGGGCTTCAGGCTCGGCTTCGGCGGCACGATGACTTTCGAGCGTAGCTTGCAGATCCGCCAACTGGCCGCGCAGCTGCCTGCCGGCGCCGTGGTGCTGGAAACCGACTCGCCCGACATCCCGCCACACTGGATCTATCGCACCGCCGCGCAGCGCGAAGCGAAGGGCGGCGCGCAGGGGCGCAACGAACCCGCTGAACTACCGCGCATCGCGCAATCGCTCGCGACGCTGCGTGGCTGGACGTTGATCGAAACGGCGGCCATCACGCGCGCCAACGCGCATCAGGCGTTGCCCCGGCTCGCCGCGCTGGACAAAGTTTGAGCAAGCTGCCCTTGCTCGATGGTTTTGCGCCTGTAGTCGACACGCGGACACGTCTGGTCGTGCTGGGCAGCTTTCCGGGCGTGGCTTCGCTGCAGGCACAGCAGTATTACGGCCACCCGCGCAACCAGTTCTGGCCGCTGCTGGGCATGCTGTGGGGCGTGGACCTGATGGCGCAGCCCTATGCGCAGCGCCTGCAGTGCATGCTGATCCGCGGCGTGGGGCTGTGGGATGTTTATGCCCATTGCCGCCGCGTCGGCAGCCTGGATCAGGCTATTCATGCCGCTGAACTGAACGAGCTTTCTTCTTTGACCCAGCTAGCGCCGAACTTGCGCGCGGTGGCGCACAACGGCGGCGAATCCGCCCGCGCACGCCGCCACACCGAAGCGCTGGGTCTGGCCGTGTACCGCCTGCCTTCCACCAGCCCGGCCCATGCCAGTTGGTCGTTCGAGCGCAAGCTGGCTGCCTGGCGGCTGGTCTTCGCCAGCACCCAGGTTCTCTAAGACAACCTATGGCGCCCAGTTCGCGCTTTAGCAAGCGCCGGCGCCGGTTATCGTCACTGTCATGAAGCCCGTTGTTCGCCTTCCGCCCGTGACCGTTTCCGAGCACGAAGGCGTGCGTTATCTGCACCTGGGGTCGATCTGGGTGCAAGGCGCGATGCGCTTGCGCCAGCCGCAAAAGATCGAGCTCGACTACATCCAGCGCATGCTGGCCAGCCTGCTGTGGCGGCCCAGCGAGCTGCTTGACCAGGGCCATGCGGTGCAGCTCGGTCTGGGCGCCGGCGCCATCACCCGCTTCACTTGCCAACAACTGGGCATGGCCACCACGGTGGTCGAGATCAACCCCGCGGTCATCGACATCGGCATGAGCTGGTTTGCGCTGCCCGCGGCCGTTGAAGTGGTGCGCGGCGACGCTGCCGACTGGCTGGCACAGGCCGAACCTGGCACCGTGGACCTGCTGCATGTAGACCTGTACGACCAAGAAGCCGCAGCCCCGGTGCTGGACAGCGAAGATTTCTACAGCGCCTGCCGCGCCACGCTGGCCAACGGCGGCGTGATGAGCGTCAACCTTTTCGGCCGCGATGCCAGTTTTGAAGCCAGCGTGGCCCGCATCGCCGCAGCTTTCGGCAGCGACCAGGTGTGGAGCCTGCGCCCCACGCGCGAAGGCAATACGGTGGTCGTGGCCGGGCGCGGCGTGGTGGTGCCTGGGCGCGAAGAACTGAGCGCTCGTGCGGCCGTCCTGGAAGAACGCTTCGGCGCGCTGGGTTTGCCCGCGCGCAAGTGGCTGCGCATGGTGCGGCCGTATGTCGCGCCAGCTGTTTCACCGCCCACCATGGCCATCGCATGAAAACCGTTTTCCCCGACCCGTCCGGTCCTGCGGCTGCTCCCGCCCCCACACGCACCGGGCGCCGGCCCACTGGCCCGCTGGACTGGCGCTTGATGCTGGCCTGGCTGCAGGCCGACGGCTGGATCGGCGCTGAAGACGTGGAGCGCGTGGCGCGTCGTTTCGGCGCCGGCACCAGCAGCCTGCACGCTCTTGTGCGCCTGGGCGGTGCCGGCCTGGTGCGCATGGGCACGCAGCGGCCCATCGACACGCCCACGCTCACCGAATGGCTGGCCAAGCGCGCGGGTCTGCCTTACTTGCGCATCGACCCGCTGCGTGCCGATGTGGGCCGCGTGGCCGACGTGATGAGCGTGCAGTACGCAGAAACGCGGCGGGCATTGCCGGTGCAGGTCACGGCCACTGAAGTGATGATCGCCACCGCCGAGCCGTTCGACGTGGCCTGGGTGCCCGAGATCGAAGCCCACACGCGTCGCCGCGTGCGCCTGTCCGTGGCCGACCCGGACGAAGTGCGCCGCTACACCACCGAGTTCTATGCGCTGGCCAAGAGCGTGCGCGCGGCGGCCAAGAACGGCGAGAACAGCTCCACCAGCAGCTTCGAGCAACTCGTCGAGCTGGGTCGCACCAACAAGCAGCTCGACGCCAACGACCAAGGCGTGGTGCAGGTGGTGGACTGGCTGTGGCAATACGCCTTCGATCAGCGCGCCAGCGACATCCACCTGGAGCCGCGCCGCGACATGGGCGCCATCCGCTTTCGCATCGACGGCGTGCTGCACACGGTGTATCAGGTGCCGATGTCGGTGATGAGCGCGATGACCGCGCGCATCAAGCTGCTGGGTCGCATGGACGTGGTGGAGAAGCGCCGTCCCCTGGACGGGCGCATCAAGACACGCCGCCCCGCCGCGGCCGGCGACAGCCCGGAAAGCGGCGGCGAGGTGGAGATGCGCTTGTCCACCCTGCCCACGGCTTTCGGCGAAAAGATGGTGATGCGCATCTTCGACCCCGACAACGCCGTGAAAGGCGTGCAGGCGCTGGGCTTCGGCGCGCACGAATCCAGGGCCTGGGCCGAGCTGATCGCGCGGCCGCACGGCATCATCCTCGTCACCGGGCCTACGGGCAGCGGCAAGACAACGACGCTTTATGCCACGCTGAAAAGCCTGGCCACCGATGAAGTCAACGTCTGCACCATCGAGGACCCGATCGAGATGATCGAGCCGGCCTTCAACCAGACTCAGGTGCAGCCGGCGCTGGACATGGGTTTCGCCGAAGGCCTGCGCGCGCTGATGCGGCAAGACCCGGACATCATCATGGTGGGCGAGATTCGCGACCTGGCCACCGCCGAGATGGCCATTCAGGCCGCACTCACCGGGCATCTGGTTTTCAGCACCCTGCACACCAACGATGCCGTGGGCTGCGTCACACGGCTGGTTGATCTGGGCGTGCCGCCGTATCTCATCGGCGCCACGGTCGTGGGCGTGCTGGCGCAGCGCCTGGTACGCACCCTGTGCGTGGCCTGCAAACAGCCTGATGACGGGCCGGTGCTGGAAGCCTTGCACGACATGGCCAAGCCCTGGCGCTTGTCGGGCGGCGTAAGACCGTACAAACCTGTGGGCTGTCTGGAATGCAG
Source organism: Burkholderiales bacterium (assembly GCA_038209585.1). Lineage (GTDB taxonomy): Bacteria > Pseudomonadota > Gammaproteobacteria > Burkholderiales > Burkholderiaceae_C > Rubrivivax. The sequence continues at coordinate 2,344 of JBBQXN010000037.1, read as the reverse complement.
GCACACCGGCTTTCGCGGGCGCGCTGGTTTGTATGAGCTGATGACGCTGAGCGACGCTGCGCGCACGTCAGTTCACCCGCACACCGACGCCACGGCGCTGCGCCAGCAAGCCATCAAGGACGGCATGCGGCCTTTGCGCCTGGCCGGCGCCATGCGCGTGGCCGAGGGCGTGACGACGATCGAGGAAGTGCTGCGCTCCACCCCTGGGCTGTAAAGCATGGAGCCTGGCGGACGCACTGACGCGCACCGCCTTACGTGGAAACCACAGCCGGCGGCGGGGGGCGCGTCTCTAGAATCCGCTCGCACGTCATGGCCATTCAAGGGCTGCAACGGCGAGCGCATGCGAGGAGACAGCGGGTGCAAATCAAGAGCGAGAAGGACTTCTGGTCCGGTTTGATGTTCATCGTCGTCGGCACAGGTTTTGCCGTTGGTGCCCTGGAATACAACTTCGGCTCTTCAGCCCGACCCGGGCCCGCCTATTTCCCCTTCGGTCTGGGCGTGTTGCTGGCCTTGATGGGCGCCTTGGTGCTGTTCAAGGCGCTCACCTTCGAGGTGGAAGGCGGCGACCGCATCGGCCGTTGGGCCTGGCGGCCTTTGTCGGTCATCGTCGGCTCGGTGGCTGTGTTTGGCTGGGCGCTCCCGCACCTGGGCATGTTCATCGCGCTGCCCTTGCTGGTACTGGTCTCGGCCATGGCGGGCGACCAATTTCGGTGGCGTGAAGCGCTCATCAACGCCGTCGTCCTGACAGGGTTTTGCTGGTTCATCTTCATCTACGGATTGAGCCTGACCATTCCCCTCTGGCCTGAATTCCGCTGATCGGGAACTGCACATGGAATTGCTCAACAACCTGGCGCTCGGCTTCGGTGTCGCCTTCACGATGCAGAACCTGGCGTATGCCTTCGGCGGCGCCCTGCTGGGTACGTTGATCGGCGTGCTGCCCGGCCTGGGGCCTGTGGCCACCATCGCCATGCTGCTGCCCAGCATCTATGCGCTGGACGCCACGCCGGCACTCATCATGCTGGCCGGCATCTACTACGGCGCGCAATACGGCGGCTCCACCACCGCCATCCTCATCAACGTGCCTGGCGAATCCAGCTCGGTGGTGACCGCCATTGACGGCTATCAGATGGCGCGCAAGGGCCGGGCAGGCTCTGCCTTGGCCGCCGCCGGACTGGGCAGCTTTTTCGCCGGCTGCGTGGGCACGATCATCATTGCCGCCTTCGCCCCGCCACTGACCGAAGTGGCCTTCAAGTTCGGCCCGGCTGAATACTTCAGCCTCATGGTGCTGGGCTTGATCGGCGCCGTGGTGCTGGCGTCGGGTTCGCTGGTCAAGGCCATCGGCATGATCGTGCTGGGCCTGCTTCTGGGGCAGATCAACACCGACGTCATCTCGGGCGTGCCGCGCTACAGCTTCGACATTGCAGAGCTCACCGACGGCATTGGCTTCGTCACCATTGCCATGGGCGTGTTCGGTTTCGGCGAGATCATCGCCAACCTGGGGCAGCCGGCCGAGAAGCGCGAAGTCTTCACCAAGGACGTGAAAGGCCTGTGGCCCACGCGAGACGATTTCAAGCTGGCCTGGCCTGCGGTATTGCGCGGCACGGCTCTGGGTTCGATGCTGGGCATCTTGCCCGGCGGCGGCGCCTTGCTGGCCTCGTTCGCCGCTTATACGGTCGAGAAGAAGACGAAGATGAAGCCGGGCGAGGTGCCCTTCGGCCAGGGCAACATCCGCGGCGTGGCGGGGCCGGAAAGTGCCAACAACGCCGGCGCGCAAACCAGCTTCATCCCTATGCTGACCCTGGGCATCCCGCCCAATGCCGTGATGGCGCTGATGGTGGGCGCCATGACGATCAAGGGCATCCAGCCCGGCCCACAAGTGATGACGAGCAACCCCGAGCTGTTCTGGGGCCTGATCGCTTCGATGTGGGTGGGCAACGCCATGCTCATCGTGCTGAACCTGCCGCTTATCGGCATCTGGATCAAGCTGCTCACGGTGCCCTACCGCTTCTTGTTCCCGGCCATCATGACGTTCTGCTGCATCGGCCTTTATACGCTGAACAACAACAATTTCGACGTCTACATGGGCGCGATCTTCGCTGTCGTGGGCTACCTGTTCTACAAGCTGGGCTGCGAGCCGGCACCGCTGCTGCTGGGTTTCATCCTCGGGCCGATGATGGAAGAAAACCTTCGCCGTGCCTTGCTGCTCTCGCGCGGCGACTGGAGCGCCTTTGTCACCCGGCCTTTGTCTGGCGCGCTTTTGCTGGCAGCCTTGCTGATGATCGTGGTGGTGTTGCTGCCGGCGATCAAGAACAGGCGCGAGGAAGCGTTCAAAGACGCAGATTGA
>JBBQXN010000036.1:0-31890 GCA_038209585.1 Burkholderiales bacterium | reverse complement strand
TTGTCGAGGCGGTCGTTGGTCGCTTGGTCGCGCGTATCGGCGATGAACCGGTAGGCATTCAGGAGACCCGCCGGACCTACGAACTTGTCCGGGTTCCACCAGAACGAGGGGCAGGCGGTAGAGCAGCAGGCGCACAGAATGCACTCGTAGAGACCGTTCAGCTCATCGCGCTCTTCCGGTGACTGCAAGCGCTCCTTCTCGGGCGGCGGGGTGTCGTTGATCAGGAAGGGCTTGATCGAATCGTACTGCTTGAAGAACTGGGGCATGTCGACGATCAGGTCGCGGATCACCGGCAATCCTGGGAGCGGCTTGAGGACCACCGGCTCTTTCAACTCCAGCAGGTTGGTGATGCAGGCCAGTCCGTTCTTGCCGTTGATGTTCATCGCATCCGAGCCGCAGACGCCTTCGCGGCAGGAGCGGCGGTAGGAAACCGAGTCGTCGCTGTCCAATTTGATGCGCATCAGCGCGTCCAGCAGCATCTTGTCGGTAGGCAGCAGTTCCACCTCGATGTCCTGCATGTACGGCTTCGCGTCCCGGTCCGGGTCGTAGCGATAGATCGAGAACTTCATCCGTCGTCTGTCAGTCATTACGTTACCTTGCTTCCTCGCCGCGCATCGCTGCGGGCCGATTGATCTATAGTGCCGGCGGGCGGCACGCTTTGTGCCTGCTCAGAACGTCCGTGGTTTCGGCTTGAAGGACTCGACGGTGAGCGGCTTGAGGTTGACCGGCTTGTAGGCCAGACGGCTGCCCTCGGAGTACCACAGGCTGTGCTGCATCCAGTTGACGTCGTCGCGCTCCGGATAATCCCGGTGAGCATGAGCCCCACGACTTTCCTTGCGGGCATCGGCGGAAATGATCGTGGCCTTGGCGACTTCCACCAGGTTGTCGAGTTCGAGCGCCTCCACCCGCGCGGTGTTGAATACCTGCGACTTGTCCTTCAGGTGGATCGACTTGGCGCGTTCTGCCAGCGCCGTGATCTTGGTGACACCCTCCGCAAGCAACTCCGACGTCCGGAAGACGCCGCAGTGCGTCTGCATTTCCCGGCGGATGCCGTTGGCGACATCCTGCGTGCGCTCGCCGGCCGCCGAGGCATCGAGACGAGCCAGCCGCGCCAACGAGACGTCGCCGGAGTCCTTGGGGACGGGCTTGTGCGCCGCCTTGGAGAAGTTGGCGGCGATGATGTGATCTCCCGCAGAACGGCCGAAGACCAGCAGGTCCAGCAACGAGTTGGTGCCGAGGCGGTTTGCGCCGTGCACCGATACGCAGGCGCACTCGCCGATGGCGTAGAGACCGTTGACGACCGTATTGGGATTGTCGCCGCTGGGCACGACCACTTGGCCGTGGTAGTTGGTTGGAATACCGCCCATCTGGTAGTGGATGGTCGGTACTACGGGGATCGGGTCGCGCACCGGATCGACATTGGCGAATTTGATGGCGATCTCGCGGATCGACGGCAGCTTGTTGATGATCTTGTCGGCGCCGAGGTGGTCCAATTTCAACAGAATGTAGTCGCCGTCTGGGCCGCAGCCACGGCCTTCCTTGATCTCCTGGTCCATCGAGCGCGAAATGAAGTCCCGCGGCGCCAGATCCTTGAGGGTGGGAGCGTAACGCTCCATGAAGCGTTCTCCATCCTTGTTGAGCAGGATGCCGCCTTCGCCGCGCACGCCCTCGGTGATCAGCACGCCGGCATTGGCCACCCCAGTCGGGTGGAACTGCCAGAACTCCATGTCTTCCAGGGGAACGCCGGCGCGCGCCGCCATTCCGAGACCGTCTCCGGTATTGATATAAGCGTTGGTCGAGGCCGCAAAGATGCGCCCGGCGCCGCCGGTGGCCAGCACGGTCACCTTCGCTTCCAGCACCATGACCTCGCCGGTCTCCATCTCCAATGCCACCACGCCGACCACGTCGCCATCGGCATCGCGGATCAGGTCGAGCGCCATCCACTCCACGAAGAATTGGGTCCGTGCCTGGACATTGCGCTGGTAGAGCGTGTGCAGCATCGCATGCCCGGTGCGGTCGGCCGCCGCGCAGGCGCGCTGGACCGGCTTTTCGCCCAGGTTGGCGGTATGACCGCCGAAAGGACGCTGATAGATCGTGCCGTCGGCGTTGCGGTCGAACGGCATCCCGAAATGCTCCAGCTCGTAGACGACCTGGGGCGCCAATCGACACATGTACTCGATGGCATCCTGGTCGCCCAGATAGTCGGAACCTTTGACGGTATCGAACATATGCCAGTACCAGTTGTCTTCGCTCATGTTGCCGAGCGAAGCGCCGATACCGCCCTGAGCCGCGACGGTGTGCGAGCGAGTCGGAAAGACTTTGGAGAGAACTGCCACCGAATAGCCGGCCTGGGCAAGCTGGAGCGAGCAACGCATGCCGGAGCCGCCGGCCCCGACGATGATCGCATCGAACTTGCGTCGCGGCAGGTTGTTGGTCAGATGATTCAGCACGTCAGCCATTTCAGTTTCCCACCACACTCAAAGCTTGAAAGAGACACGTCCAGGCCAGCTGCCGCCGCGGATCCGGCTTCGCCGGGCCGCTGGCGGCGCCCCCAGGGGGGAGGCGCCGAAGGCGCTTCGAGGGGAGCCCCATCAGACGCTCCAGAGGATGATCACGGTCCAGCAGGCATAGCCGACCAGGAGGGCGAGGGTAATGACCTGGAGCGACAGGCGCATCCACGTCTTCTGGATGTAGTCCATCAGCACGTCGCGAAGGCCGACCCACGCGTGGTAGATCAGCGCCAGCATCGCCAGCAGCGTGGCCACCCGCATGAAGGGGCTCAGGAACAGGTGATACCAGCTTTCGTAAGTGAGCGCCGGCACGGACAGCACGGCGAACGCCAGGTAGAGGGTATAGAGGACAAGGGCGATGGCCGTGATGCGCTGGCCGAGCCAGTCGCGCAAGCCGTAATGGGCGCCCGTAACGATTCGCTGGGTGGTCATGCGACAGCCTTTGCGGGTGTGACGGAATTGGTGAAAACCACCGGTTGGGGGAATGCGCGGCGCGAAATCAGATGAGGCCGAACAGGAACAAGGCGCACACCAGGGTGAGGAACAGGCCCAGCCAGAGCACGACGCGCGCGGTCATGGCCCCCTGCTCGCGCTCGCCGGCGATGTGCAGGTCCAGCAGGAGGAACCGGATGCCGGCCAGGAGGTGGTGGATGAAAGACCAGATGAGCACCAGCAGCACCAGCTTGCCTGGCACGGAAGACGCAGTGGTGCGGTAGACCTCGAAACTCAACTCCGACCTGAGACTGTTCTGGAACAGATAGAGAATGAAGGGAATGCCGACGAGGAACAGCAGCACCCCGCTGATGCGATGCAGGATCGACACCACGGCAGGCGGCGGCATCCGGTAGCGCAGGATCTCGCCAATGCCCAGATTCCGATAGACGGGCCGGGCAGCCCGGAGTACCTCTTTGGTTTCAGCCATGAATTCCGATTCTCACATTGCAGATCGGCTCGCCAGACCCTGCGCCAGCCGGGGATTAATCGAGCCAAGCAGGTCGAGCCAAGCAGGTCAAGACAAGCAGGTCAAGACAAGTAGTTGCAGGAAGTATTGTTACGCATTCTAGACGGTGCAACAACGCGAGACCCTTCTGCGCCGCAAGCCGCAGGTGACGTTGCGCGGCCGGCTGATCAGAGTTCGTTGACGTAGTGGTGACGGTCGGTGCGGCACAGGCCGCGGCGCAGTTCCACCGGCCGGCCATTGAATGTCGAGGTCACCCTCTCCACCAGCAGCAGCGGGCAGCCGGTGGCGACCGCGAGCTTTTCGGCCTGGGCCGGATCGGCGCAGACGGCTCGCAGTTTTTCGCTGGCGTGGAGCACCTTGGTGCCAAGCTCGCTCTCGATGACGGCATAGAGCTGGCCGGAATGGTTGGCGAGCCGCTCGCCGGTAAGTTGGCGGAACTCTTCGCCTGCCAGCCAGATGTCGTCCAGCACCACCGGCTCTTCCTCGAAGGCCAGCAGACGGCGAATGAAGAGCACCGATTCGCTTGCCCGAATGGCAAGCGCCCGCGCAACGTCAGCCGGTGCGCGAACCCGTCGGCAGTCGACGATCCGGCTCTCGGGCTGGGTCGCGGGCCCCGTGTCCGGTCTGAGCCGCAGAAAGCGGAACTGGGCGCGCGCCTCGTGGTGGGAGCTCACGTATGTGCCCTTGCCTTGACGTCGCGCCAGCAGGTTCTCCGCTGCAAGCGCTTCCACGGCCTTGCGCACGGTGCCCTGGCTGACTTCGAAGCGCCGCGCCAGGTCCATTTCGCTGGGAATCATCTGGCCGGCTGCCCACTCGCCCGACTCGATGCCCTGCAGGATGGCCGTCTTGATCTGCTGGTAGAGCGGCTGGAAACGGGGCGCGTCTGCGCCCTGCGGCGCCGCATCAGGATGTGTTCTCATAGTGGACTCCGCCAGATGACTGCTGATGAGCGTTTCGATTCGGTAATCCAGAGATCCCGGTCAAGCCGGGCGGGCCGGGCCTACGGAGCCAGAAAGCTGATAAAGATGTCTTATATAAGATAGCTTACCAGTTTGACGGCGCGCAAGCCTGGGCCTAACATCCTGACCATCCTCTTTACCAGCCATCCTCACCAGCCATCCTCACCAGCCAGAGCGGCCCCCCAACGCACTCGTCCAGGACGAAAGCCATGAATTCTCCCAAGCGTGTAGCAGTGACCGGCGCGGCCGGCCAGATCGCCTACTCCCTGTTGTTTCGCATCGCCAACGGCGACATGCTCGGCAAGGATCAGCCTGTCATCCTCCAGTTGCTGGACATTACCCCCGCGATGGCTGCCGTCAATGGCGTGGTCATGGAGCTGGACGATTGCGCCTTCCCGCTGCTCGCCGGCGTGGTGGTGACTGATGACCCGACAGTCGCCTTCAAGGATGCCGACTATGCACTGCTGGTCGGTGCGCGTCCGCGCAGCAAGGGCATGGAACGCAAGGACCTCCTCGAGGCCAACGGCGCCATCTTCACCGTTCAAGGCAAGGCGTTGAACGACCATGCCAGCCGCGACTGCAAGATCCTGGTCGTCGGCAACCCGGCGAACACCAACGCCTTCATAGCGATGAAGTCGGCGCCGGACCTGCCGAAGAAGAATTTCACCGCGATGCTGCGTCTTGACCACAACCGTGCCTTGTCGCAATTGGCGGCCAAGGCCGGCAAGCCGGTCGAGTCCCTCGAGAAACTGATCGTCTGGGGCAACCACTCGCCGACGATGTACCCCGACTTCCGCTGCGCTACCGCAGGCGGTCAGCCGCTCAAGGCCATGATCGATGATGCGGCCTGGAACAAGGACACCTTCATTCCGACGGTCGGCAAACGCGGCGCCGCGATCATCGAAGCCCGTGGGCTGTCCTCGGCCGCATCGGCCGCCAACGCCGCCATCGATCACATGCACGACTGGGCCCTGGGCACCAACGGCAAGTGGGTCACGATGGGCATTGCTTCCAACGGCGACTACGGGATCCCTCAGGACGTGATCTATGGCTTTCCGGTCACCTGTGAGAAAGGCGAGTATCGCCTGGTCGAAGGCCTGGAAATCGACGCGTTCAGCCGCGAGCGCATGACCGCGACCCTGGATGAGCTGATGGCTGAGCAGGACGGCATCAAGCATCTGCTCAAGTGACGCCCTCCTCCCGCTCGCGCCGGACTGGCGCCAGCGGCCTCCGAGCCCGCGCCGACATACACCACAAGGAACGCCAATGAGTGCCGGAATGCTTTTCAGAAAGGCTTTGGAAGAGGAAGTGCCGCTGCAGATTCCTGGCACGATCAATGCAAATCATGCGCTCCTGGCCAAGCAGGCCGGCTTTCGCGCCATCTACCTCTCGGGCGGTGGCGTTGCAGCCGGTTCTCTGGGGCTGCCTGACCTCGGCATCAGCAACCTCGATGACGTGCTGACGGATGTGCGCCGCATCACCGACGTCTGCGACCTTCCCCTGCTGGTGGATGTGGACACCGGCTTCGGCGCGTCGGCCTTCAATGTGGCGCGGACCACCCGCAGCCTGATCAAGGCCGGGGCGGCCGCCATGCATATCGAGGATCAGGTCGGCGCCAAGCGCTGCGGTCACCGGCCAAACAAGGAGATCGTTTCCAAGGCAGAGATGACCGACCGCATCAAGGCCGCGGCCGACGCCCGGACGGATCGTGGTTTTGTGATCATGGCGCGCACGGATTCGCTGGCCGTTGAAGGACTCGATTGCGCCGTCGATCGTGCCATGGCCTGCGTCGAGGCAGGGGCCGATATGATATTTCCCGAAGCGATCACCGACTTGGACATGTACCGGAAGTTTGCCGAAGCGGTCAAAGTACCGATTCTGGCCAACATCACCGAGTTCGGACAGACGCCTCTGTTCACGGTGGAAGAACTGAGGAGTGTCGGTGTCGCGATGGCTCTCTATCCGCTGTCGGCGTTTCGCGCCATGAACAAGGCTGCCCAGACTGTTTATCAATCGCTGCGTCAGAAAGGCACGCAGGCTGACGTCGTTGCGACGATGCAGACCCGCGCCGAACTGTACGACGCGATCGGCTACTGGGACTACGAACGCCATCTCGACGCGCTGTTTTCACAACAGAAGTAGCGCGCCACCGACAGCACGAGGAGAATCACGCATGGCATCATCCCGCAAGTCAGCAACCGGCAGGTCGGAAAAGAAGGAATCCTTGACCGCGACACCCTCCGTCGTCGCTTCATCCGGCGGCGTTTCCGCCGACGATCCTGCCACGCAAACCGCGTCGGGCGCCGGGTTCAAACACAAAAAATCAGTTGCGCTGTCGGGTATTGCCGCCGGCAACACTGCCCTCTGCACCGTTGGGCGCAGCGGCAACGACCTGCACTATCGCGGCTACGACATCCTGGATCTGGCCGAACGCGCCGACTTCGAGGAAGTCGCCTATCTGCTGGTGTACGGCAAGCTGCCCAATCGTGCGGAATTGACCGGCTACCGCAACAAGCTGCGCGCCCTTCGAGGCCTGCCGGCCGCGGTCAAGGGAGCGCTCGAGCTGCTCCCGGCAAACACGCATCCGATGGACGTGATGCGCACCGGCGTTTCCGCCTTGGGCTGCCACCTGCCGGAGAGCGCTGACCACAACGCGGCCGGCGCGCGCGACATTGCCGACCGCCTGATGGCCAGCCTCGGCCCGATGCTGCTCTACTGGTACCACTACAGCACCAACGGCAGGCGCATCGAAGTCGAGTCCGACGAGGAGACCATCGCCGGCCATTTCCTGCACCTGCTGCACGGACGCAAGCCCGCCGAGGCCTGGACGCGCGCGATGCACACGTCGCTGAACCTTTACGCCGAGCATGAGTTCAATGCCTCGACGTTTGCCGCCCGGGTCATTGCCGGTACCGGCTCGGACATGTATTCGGCCATCACCGGCGGCATCGGCGCGCTGCGCGGACCCAAGCACGGCGGCGCCAATGAGGTGGCCTTCGAAATCCAGCAGCGCTACAGCAATCCGGACGATGCCGAAGCAGACATCCGCCGGCGGGTCGAAAACAAGGAAGTGATCATCGGCTTCGGGCATCCGGTCTACACCATCAGCGATCCCCGCAACGAGGTGATCAAAGGCGTGGCCAAGAAGCTGTCGAAGTCTGCGAGCGACATGCAGATGTTCAACGTTGCCGAGCGCCTCGAGCAGGTGATGTGGGACGCCAAGAAGATGTTCCCGAACCTCGACTGGTTCTCCGCTGTCAGCTACTACGCGATGGGCGTGCCCACCGCGATGTTCACCCCGCTGTTCGTCATTGCTCGCACTGCCGGATGGGCTGCCCATGTGATGGAGCAGCGGGTCGACACCAAGATCATTCGTCCGAGCGCCAACTATGTCGGCCCGGAAAATCTCAAGTTTGTGCCGATCAAGGACCGTTGATGAGCATGTCGGATGCTCCTCCGGTTCACGTGGCATTGCCGTACCCAGGCATAGCTGGAAGGATGTCAGGGCAGCCTGGAACACCCAAGGAGTATCCATCATGTTCGTTTTCCCCTCTCTTACTTCCCTGACCACCCTCGATTTTTCCATGGTCCGGTCCCTGCCCGCCTCGCTGCTCGGCGGTGCTCTACTGGCGCTGGTAAGCCTGACAACACCGGCGCCCGCCGAAGCGCAGGATGCTGCCAAGGCCGGCGCCGCCGCCAAGGCTGCCACGCTGCCCGCCAAGCAGGCCAGTGTTGCCACCAAGACTCCGACCGCCAAAGCCGCCAAGACCTCTTCCAGGAAGAAGGAAAAAGTCGTGGAGCCTCAGGAAGAACCGGAAGTCGCGGTGGTGGACGCGGATGAAACCCAGCTTCTCGCTGCCAGGGAAGTCCACCTGGGCGAGAGCGGCTGCGAGTTCGACCAGAAGATCCAGCTGGATGCCAACAGCAAGCATCCCGGCTACGTCGACATGAGCTTCAACAAGAAGAAGTACACGATGAAGCCGGTGATGTCACCCACCGGCGCGCTGCGGCTGGAAGATGTCCGCAGCGAAACGCTGATGATCCAGATTCCCACCAAGACCATGGTGATGAACCAGAAAACCGGCCAGCGCCTGGTGGACAACTGCATCCACCCCAACCAGGCGAACGTGACGGCGGACACCACCCAGGTGTTGATGAAGTAGGCAAGTAGGCACTCGCCCGTTTCCTGAAAGGTGCGCAGGGAGCGCGGCAGCGTTTCGCGCACCTGAAGAAGACCAACGATCGCGGCGGGACCTGACAACGGTCGACGCCGCGACGCATTTTGATCAGCCCAGCCCAGTGGAGATTGAACCGCATGTCCAGCCCCGTATCCAACGTCCGACCGGCCCCGGACAAAGTACTGGTCGACATCGTCGACTATGTGCTCAAGTACAAGATTTCCAGCAAGATCGCCTATGAGACGGCGCGCAATTGCCTGATCGACACGCTGGGCTGCGGCCTCGAGGCACTCGAATATCCCGCCTGCACCAAGCTGCTTGGTCCGGTCGTTCCCGGTACGGTGGTGCCTAACGGCGCCAAGGTGCCCGGAACGCAGTTTCAACTCGATCCGATCCAAGCTGCCTTCAACATCGGCACCATGATCCGCTGGCTGGACTTCAACGACACCTGGCTGGCCGCGGAATGGGGACATCCCTCGGACAATCTCGGTGGCATCCTCGCCACCGCGGACTGGCTCAGCCGCAATGCGGTGGCCACCGGCAAGAAGCCACTGTTGATGCGCGACGTGCTCACCGGGATGATCAAGGCCCATGAGATCCAAGGCTGCATCGCGCTCGAGAACTCCTTCAACCGCGTCGGCCTCGATCACGTGGTGCTGGTCAAGGTCGCCTCCACCGCCGTAGTGGCCCAGATGCTCGGCCTCAGCCGTGACGAAATCATCAATGCGGTTTCCCTTGCCTGGGTCGACGGCCAATCGTTGCGCACCTATCGCCACACGCCCAACACCGGATCCCGCAAGTCCTGGGCAGCGGGTGACGCCACGTCCCGCGCCGTGCGTCTGGCACTGATCGCCAAGACCGGTGAGATGGGCTATCCGTCGGTGCTGACGGCAAAGACCTGGGGCTTCTACGACGTGCTCTTCAAAGGCAGGGAATTCGAGTTCCAGCGCCCGTACGGCAGCTACGTCATGGAGAACGTGCTCTTCAAGATCTCCTTCCCGGCTGAGTTCCACTCTCAGACGGCGGTGGAGTGCGCGATGCAGCTCCATCAGCAGATGAACAAGCTCGGCAAGACCGCGGCGGACATCCGCAAGGTCACCATCCGCACGCACGAGGCCTGCATCCGCATCATCGACAAGAAGGGACCGCTGGCCAATCCGGCGGATCGCGACCATTGCATCCAGTACATGGTAGCGGTGCCCCTCATCTTCGGCCGACTGACTGCGTCGGACTACGAGGACTCGGTGGCGGCGGACTCGCGCATCGACAAGCTGCGCGAGAAAATCGTCTGCGCCGAGGACAAGGCCTTCACCGCGGACTACCATGATCCCAAGCTGCGCTCGATCGCCAACGCCCTGACGGTGGAATTCAACGACGGCAAGAAGCTCAAGGAGGTGGTTTGCGAATATCCGATCGGGCACAAGCGGCGTCGCAAGGATGGCATCCCGTTGCTGGAGGACAAATTCCGCACCAACCTTGCCCGCCGCTTCCCCAGGAAGCAGCAGGACGCGATCCTGGCGGTGTCGCTGGACCAGAGCGCGCTGGAGGCGATGCCGGTACAGGAATACGTGGACCTGTACGTCATTTGACAGGGGAAGCGGGATGATCGTGCGGTTGCCTGTGCGGTTGCCTGTGCGGTTGCCTGTTTACGCCGGTGCGGCAGCCCTCGGTGCGGCAATCCTTCTGGGCGCCGCGCCGGGTGCAGCGGCGCTGCGGACTTCCCGGGTTTCGATGGCGCAGCCGGTGGCGCAACTGGCGCAGAACCTCGAAAGCACGACCATCATCCCGGACCTGAACCGCCCGCCGGGCTTCTCGCTGGACTACCCACGCCGCAAGCCGGGACTGTGGGAGATCCGCAATGCAGCCAGCGAATCCCTTGGCATGCCCCCCACCAGCTACTGCGTGGGCGAGCAGACCGACACCGCGGAACACCATCTCGACCGCGTCGCCGGAGAAAAGGGCTCATGCTCGATCGGCGCATTCAAGCGGGTCGGCATTTCCTGGGTGGCCGAATCGGTCTGCAAGGAATCGCGCAGCGTCGTTGTCAGCCAATCGATCGCGTCGGGTGATTTCCAGACGCAGTACCGGATCGACACGCTGGTCTTCTACTCGCCGCCCCTGGCCAACAACAAGCGTGAGGACAAGGAAGCGGTGGTCGCCCGCTACCTCGGCGGCTGCAAGGAAGGGCAGCGCCCCGGCGACCTGATCGTGCCGGGAATGGGGGTGCTCAACATGGGCGACGGTACCCTGCGGCAAGCGCCTAAACGCTGATACGTGACCCGCTGACACCCTGAGACAAGCACCTGGCAAGCATCCGAAAGCCGATATCAGAACCAACAAGATTGATACCAGAACAGAGATAGGAAAATGGCACACAACACATTCAAAACCCTTAAGCAGTTCACACTTGCCTCCGGCAAAACCGGCTCGTTCTACTCGCTGCCGGCGCTTGCCAAGAAATTTCCCAACGTGTCCCGGTTGCCGGTGTCGATCCGGATCGTGCTGGAAGCGGTGCTGCGCAACTGCGATGGCAAGAAGATCACCGAGGAGCACATCAGCCAATTGGCCAACTGGCAACCCAATGCCAAACGCACGGATGAAATTCCGTTCATCGTTGCGCGCGTCGTGCTTCAGGATTTCACCGGGGTGCCATTGCTGGCGGACCTGGCCGCCATGCGTTCCGTGGCTGACAAGCTCGGCAAGGACCCCAAGCGGATCGAGCCCCTCGTGCCGGTCGACCTGGTGGTGGACCACTCGGTGATGATCGATCACTACGGCACCAAGGATTCGCTGGACCTGAATATGAAGCTGGAGTTCCTGCGCAACAAGGAGCGCTACCAGTTCATGAAGTGGGGCATGCAGGCCTTTGATACTTTCAAGGTCGTGCCACCGGGCATCGGCATCGTCCACCAGGTCAACCTGGAGTACCTGGCGCGTGGCGTGCACAAGAAGAAGGAGGGCACCGACACGGTGTACTACCCGGACACGCTTGTGGGCACCGACAGCCACACCACCATGATCAACGGCATCGGCGTGGTGGGCTGGGGCGTTGGCGGCATCGAGGCGGAAGCCGGCATGCTCGGCCAGCCGGTCTACATGCTCATGCCCGATGTGGTCGGTTTCGAGTTGACGGGCCGCCTGCGCGAAGGGGTCACCGCCACCGACCTGGTGCTGACCGTGACCGAGATCCTGCGCCAGCACAAGGTGGTGGGCAAGTTCGTCGAGTTCTGCGGCGAGGGCACGCGCACGCTGAGCCTGCCCGACCGCGCCACCATCGCCAACATGGCGCCTGAATATGGCGCCACGATGGGCTTCTTCCCGGTGGATGAAAAGACGATCAGCTATTTCGAGGGCACTGGCCGCACGAAGCCAGAAATCGAAGCCTTCGAGGCTTATTTCCGCGCGCAGAAGATGTTCGGCATCCCGCGCGCCAAAGACATCGACTACAGCCAGCTGGTGCAGCTGGACCTGTCCACCGTGGCACCCAGTCTGGCCGGACCCAAACGCCCGCAAGACCGCATCGAACTGGGCAACGTGGGCACCAGGTTCAGCGAGCTTTACAGCGCCGCGCCCGCTGACAGCGGCTTCAACCAGCCAGCCGAAAAACTGGCGCAGGGCTTCAAGACCGCCAGCGGGCTGCCACTGAAAAACGGCGATGTGCTCATTGCCGCCATCACCAGCTGCACCAACACCAGCAACCCCAGCGTGCTGCTGGCTGCCGGCCTGCTGGCGAAGAAGGCCGTGAAGGCGGGCCTGAAGGTCAAGCGCCATGTGAAGACTTCGCTGGCGCCGGGCTCGCGCATCGTCACCGAATATCTGGAAAAAGCCGGCTTGCTGCCCTACCTGGAAGAGCTGGGCTTCGACGTGGTGGGCTACGGCTGCACCACCTGCATCGGCAATTCAGGCGACCTGACCGCCGAGATCAACGAGACCATCGCCCAGAACGACCTGGTGTGCGCGGCCGTGCTGTCGGGCAACCGCAATTTCGAAGCGCGCATCCACCCGAACCTGAAAGCCAACTTCCTGGCCAGCCCGCCCCTGGTGGTGGCCTACGCCATTGCCGGCAACGTCACCAAAGACCTGATGACCGAACCCGTGGGCCGCGGCAAGGACAAAAACGGCCAGCCCAAGGACATCTTCCTGGGCGACATCTGGCCCACCAGCGAAGAGATCGACAAGCTGATGAAGTTCGCGATGAATGGCCGGGCCTTTCGCAAGAACTACGACAAGGTGGCAACCGACCCCGGCAAGCTGTGGCAGCAGATCAAGAATGTCAGCACGGGCACAGACAGCCGTGTCTACACCTGGCCCAACAGCACCTACATCGCAGAGCCGCCATTCTTCAGCGACTTCGGCATGGCGCCGAAAGCACTGGTTTCCGGCGTGCAGGGCGCGCGCGTGATGGGCCTGTTCGGCGACAGCATCACCACCGACCACATCAGCCCGGCTGGCAGCTTCACGGAAACCACGCCAGCGGGCAAGTACCTTCTGGAAAACGGCGTGCTCAAGGCCGACTTCAACAGCTATGGCGCGCGCCGCGGCAACCACGAGGTGATGATGCGCGGCACCTTCGCCAACGTGCGCGTGAAGAATCTGATGATCCCGGCCACGGCAGACGGCAGCCGTGTCGAGGGGGGATACACCCTGTATCAGCCCCCAGCGGCCGGCCAGGCTGCTGGACAGGTTCCGCAACAAATGGCCATCTACGACGCCGCCATGAAGTACGTGGCCGCCGGCGTGCCCACCGTGGTGCTGGCAGGAGAGGAATACGGCACCGGCAGCAGCCGCGACTGGGCCGCCAAGGGCACGGCTCTGCTGGGCATCAAGGCGGTGGTGGCCAAGAGCTTCGAGCGCATCCACCGCAGCAACCTCATCGGCATGGGCGTGCTGCCGCTGCAGTTCAAGCCCGGGCGCGGCTGGGACACGCTGGGCCTGGTGGGCGACGAGATGATCGACGTGCTGCTGGCTGACGAAGTGAAGCCACTCTCGGACGCCATGCTCGTGGTCACCCGCGCTGACGGCACTGTCGTGCGTGAGCCTGTCACCCTGCGCATCGACACGCCGATCGAGGTGGACTACTACGTGCACGGCGGCATCCTGCCCTTCGTGCTGCGGCAGTTGCTGGCGGCTTGAGCATTTGGCGGCGAAGCGTTCAGCAGCAGAGCGTCCAGCTGCAACGCCACCGCGGCACCTGCATGCCAGCGACCTGCGTGCTGCTGCGCAGTTGGCCAGCGCGGGTGCGGCCGGCATGGTTGACCTGGTCGAGGCGGTGCATGCGCGCATCGTCAGCTTGCCCTTTGACAATCCTTCGGGCGGGCAGGTAGAGCGTACACGCGGCCTCACCGGCCTGGTCTACAACACGGTGCGCGGGGTCACACGCGGCGTGGGTGGCGGGATGGACGCCTTGCTGGGCTGGCTGCAGCCAACCACTGGGGCCGTGCCGACGCTGCCCACGCCAGAACGCGAAGCGGTGCTGGCGGCACTGAACGGCGTGCTGGGCGACCGCCTGGCCGCCACCGGCAGCGCACTGGCCACACCCATGACGCTGCGGCAAGTGGGCGCCGCCACGCCACGTGTGCTGGTGCTGCTGCACGGCCTGTGCATGCATGACGGGCAGTGGCTGCGTGAATTCCAAGGGCAGGGACACAGCCACGGCGCCTGGTTGGCGCGGCAAAGTGGCTGGACGCCTGTCTATCTTCGCTACAACACCGGCCTGCCGATCGCCCGCAACGGCCGCGAGCTGGCCGCGCAGCTTCAAGTGCTGGCGGCAACCTGGCCTGTTCCCATCGAACGCCTGGCCTTGCTGGGCCACAGCATGGGCGGGCTCGTCGCGCGCAGCGCCATCGCTGCTGGATTGCCCGGCGTGACCGACCTGGTGTGCCTGGGCACGCCACACCATGGCGCGCCGCTGGAGCGCGCCGGCCATGGGCTGGACCGGCTGCTGGCGCAAACGCCAGGTTTGTCGCGCTACAGCGCACCGTTCACGCGGCTGACCAGGCTGCGCAGCGCCGGCATCACCGATCTGCGGCATGGGCTGGATACCGCGCTACCCCAAGGTGTACGCTGCCGGGCCGTGGCAGGCAAGCTGGCGACGCGCGGGCTGGGCGACGGCATCGTGCCGGTGGCCAGCGCACTGGCCAGCGACCCGGCGCGTGAACCGCATTTTGCTGAAGCCGACTGCCTGCTGGTACCCGCCACTGGCCACCTGGATTTGCTGAGCAGCCCCACCGTGGCGCAGCAACTCTCTCGCTGGTTGGCCTGAACGACCGAAAACCTGCCTTCAGCGCCCGCGCAGGAACAGCGCGTCCAGCTCCTTCATCGTCACCTGGCGCCAGGTGGGCCGTCCGTGGTTACAGGTGTCGGCGCGCTCGGTGGTTTCCATCTCGCGCAGCAGGGCGTTCATTTCCTCGACTGTCAGTCTGCGGTTGGCGCGCACGGCGCCATGACAAGCCATGCTGGCCAGGATGTCGTCGCGGGCGCGCTGCACAACGCGGCTGGCACCGCCTGATTCGGCCTGGCCCAGTTCAGCCAGCACGGCGCGCGCCAGTTCTGCCACGTCGGCATCAGGCAGGGCCGCCGGGCGACTGCGCACAGCCAGTGTCTGCGCCGACAGCGGGCTGATGTCCAGGCCCAGTGCTTGCAGCGTGGCACTTTCGGCCTCAGCTGTGGCCACTTCAGCCGCAGTGGCGGCAAAGCTCACTGGCAGCAACAGGGGCTGCGCGGGCAGGTCGCCATCTGCAGCGGCCGCGCGCTTCAGGCGTTCGTACACGATGCGCTCGTGCGCGGCGTGCATGTCCACCACCACCAGGCCCTGGGCGTTCTCGGCCAGCACGTAGGCGCCGATCTGGGCAATCGCGCGGCCCAATGGCCAAGCGGGCGCAGGCTGGGCTGCGATTGGCGAGAGTGCTGGCGAGGGCGCCGGCGAGTACGCCGATTCACGCAACTGCGTCCAGGTGGACAGGCCACCGCTGCCCTGCGGCGTGCGCCAGGGGCCTTCAGCGGCCCACCGGGGCGCGGGCTCTTGAGCCTGCAACGGCGCGGGTTCAGCCAGTTCCAGAGTGCTTTGCCAAGCGGCCTGTGGCGAAGGCGGGGCAGAGGTCACGGCCTCTGCGGCCGGCGCCACGTCCACGGCGCGGGTCAGCGCCAAGGCATCTTCCACCGCATGCCGCAGCGCCTGGTGCACGGCACGCCCGTCACGAAAGCGCACCTCGATCTTGGCCGGGTGCACATTCACATCCACCAGCTCAGGCGCGATGTTCAGGAACAGCGCATAGGCCGGCTGCCGGCTGCCGTGCAACTGGTCTTCAAACGCTGAGCGCACGGCATGCGACAGCAAACGGTCGCGCACGAAGCGGCCGTTGACAAACAGGTACTGCAGGTCGGCCCGCGCACGCGCGGCTTCGGGCTGGCCGACGCGGCCCTGCACATTCAAGGGCCCGCGTTCAGCCTGCACTTCGCGGCTGGCGGCTTGAAACTCTGCGCCCAACACCTCGGCGCGGCGCTGTGCTGCCGGCTGGGCCCGCCATTGCTTGATCAGCCGGCCTTCGTGCCACACGGCGAAACCCACATCGGGCCGCGCCAGCGCATGGCGGCGCACGGCTTCCAGACCATGGGCGAATTCAGTGGCGTCGGTCTTCAAGAACTTGCGCCGCGCTGGCGTGCTGAAGAACAGCTCCTGCACTTCCACCGTGGTGCCCACGGCGCGCGCTGCGGCGCTGATCTCGCCGCTGTGCGCATTCAGCCGCCACGCATGGGGCGCTGCCGCCGTGCGGCTGGTGATGGACAGCTCTGACACGGCACTGATCGCGGCCAGCGCCTCGCCGCGAAAGCCCATCGTGGTCACCGATTCCAGATCGGCCAGGCTGGCGATCTTGCTCGTGGCGTGGCGCTTCACCGCCAGCGGCAGGTCTGCAATGTCGATGCCCGCACCATCGTCTTCCACCACGATGCTGCGCACGCCGCCGGCCAGCAAACGCACGGTGATCTGGCTGGCGCCCGCGTCCAGCGCGTTGTCCACGAGTTCGCGAATGGCGGCAGCGGGCCGGTCCACCACTTCACCCGCAGCGATCTGACTGATCAGCGCATCGGGCAACTCCTGGATGCGACGCGTTTCCTTCGGGGCAGCCGAGACAGGCCCAGCCAGCGAGTTCGGATTCATCCCATGAATTGTAGGAGCGAGGCCGCTCGCGCCCCTGGCTCGGAACCTGCCCCTGCGATCAAGGCTCGCCGCTGTCCTGCGGCCCGCTCACGGGCGCCTTGCCGCAATCCGGCCCCAGGTACTGGGCGTGATACTGCAGCCAGGCCGCGCGTTCCCCACTGTTGACGTCATGCGTGCCCTCGAAGGCGCGGGGCGACAGGCGGCGGTAACTGAACTCGAGTTTTCGGGACGGCGCATCGGCCGCCGCCGGCTGGTCGGCATACCCGGTATAGCCCTGACGGTCAAACACCAGTTCGGTGGCCGGCCCCATGCTGCGGGGCAGCATGGGCGAACGCGTGCGCTCGGGGCCGATGCACACACGGTAGCGTCGCGCCTGCGCCTGCGCCTGCGTGCCTGCTGGCAAATACGAAGTGAGTGTCCGCACCTCCCACATGCCCGCCAGCACGGGTGCCATTTGGGCGCAGGCTGGCAACGAGACCGAAGCCATCAAGGCGCCGATACCGGCGACAGCGAATGTCCACAGCCGTGATGCCACCCCGCTCTGAATTTCCCGGCCCCTTTGAGTTTCCCAGCCCATCACCGCGCAACCTTTTTAGAGCATCTTCCAGCACCTGGATTGTCGCCAGGCCAAGCAGCCTGTCAGGCAGGCCGAAAGTTCAGGACGGTGTCGGCTGATGACTGGCTGTGGTGGTAATGCGCACTGACTGCATGCGGCGCGTTCGCAGGCTTCGCCAGGGGCAGAGATGCACTTTTCTCTTCCATCTTCAGCAACATCCCGCCACCGCGGCAGTCACGGCTGGTTACAAACTTTGCGACATCGCAGCCGCGACTGACACAACGCCATAAATCGTGAGCAATTGCCGCAGCCGCGCCAGCGCCTCATCCACCTCGCGCCCCTTCAATTCAATCGCCGACAGCAATTGCAGCGGGGTGCGTTCGTCTTAGCTCCTCTTTTCCCGCGGATTCACTGTTTTCAAGTCGAACACCGCATCGTCGATCGCTTGCGCCTTCGCTGCAGCTTCGCGCGCAGCCCGTTCTGCATCTGCGCTGGCCAGCAACGACTTGTCCGCCTGAACCAGAT
This sequence comes from Burkholderiales bacterium, assembly GCA_038209585.1. Classification (GTDB taxonomy): domain Bacteria; phylum Pseudomonadota; class Gammaproteobacteria; order Burkholderiales; family Burkholderiaceae_C; genus Rubrivivax. The sequence continues at coordinate 14,043 of JBBQXN010000036.1, read as the reverse complement.
CGCCTGCCTTGCGCAGTGCCTTGGCTGTTCGCGCCTGATTTCGCCGTGGGTTTGGCGTTCGGCATCGGTCAAGCTCTCCAGCCAGTGTGCCGCATGCAAGGCCGGGTCGATGAGCTTGGTGCGGGTATCGGATCCGTTGATGCCAGGGGTCGGCATGGGTATGAACGGGGCGGTAGAACCAGCAGCAGCCGTTTAATCCGGGCCGGCGCTGCGTATTGCGGCAATGTCCTCTCGCTCGCCCCGCAGACGAACGACGTCGACCTGATTCTCAGCTTCGAGACGTTACCGGTACCCGCACCGCTACATGCTGCGCCGGTACTGCCCACCCACCTCGAACAATGCGTTCGTGATTTGCCCCAGGCTGCAGCAGCGCACGGCTTGCATCAGCACATCGAACACGTTCTCATCGGCAATCACCGCCTGCTGCAAACGCTGCAACATCGCCGGTGCAGCATCGGCATGCCGCGCATGAAAATCAGTCAGGCGCTGCAATTGCGACTGCTTCTCGGCGTCTGTGCTGCGTGCCAGTTCGATCGTTTGCGGCACCTCGTCGCCCTGCGGGCTACGGAAGGTATTGACACCGATGATCGGGTACTCGCCGGTGTGCTTGAGCATTTCGTAATGCATGCTCTCTTCTTGAATCTTGCCGCGCTGGTAGCCAGTTTCCATCGCGCCCAGCACGCCGCCGCGTTCGGCGATCTTCTCGAATTCCGAGAGCACCGCTTCTTCGACCAGTTCGGTCAACTCGTCGATAACGAAAGCGCCCTGGTTCGGATTCTCGTTTTTCGCCAGGCCCCATTCCCGGTTGATGATCATCTGAATGGCCACGGCCCGGCGCACGCTGTCCTCGGTGGGCGTGGTGATGGCCTCGTCAAACGCATTCGTGTGCAGGCTGTTGCAGTTGTCGTAGACGGCAATCAGCGCTTGCAGCGTGGTGCGGATGTCGTTGAACTGGATCTCTTGCGCATGCAGGCTCCGGCCCGATGTTTGAACGTGGTATTTCAATTTCTGACTGCGTTCACTGGCGCCATAGCGTTCACGCATGGCCACGGCCCAGATGCGTCGCGCCACCCGGCCGAGCACGGTGTATTCCGGGTCCATGCCGTTGCTGAAGAAGAAGCTCAGGTTGGGCGCGAAGTCGTCGATGGACATGCCGCGCGCCAGGTACGCCTCGACGAAAGTGAAGCCATTGCTCAGCGTGAAGGCCAATTGGCTGATCGGGTTGGCGCCGGCTTCGGCGATGTGATAACCGCTGATCGAGACGCTGTAGAAATTGCGCACCTGGTGCTGCACGAAGTACTCGGCGATATCGCCCATCACCTTCAACGAGAACTCGGTGCTGAAGATGCAGGTGTTCTGGCCCTGGTCTTCTTTCAGGATGTCGGCCTGCACCGTGCCACGCACGTTGGTCAGCGTCCAGGCGCGAAGCTCCTGGGCTTCCTTTTCGTCCGGTTCACGGCCTTTCTCTGCCTTGAACTTCGCCAGGTTCTGGTCGATGGCGGTGTTCATGAACATCGCCAGAATCGTGGGTGCGGGCCCGTTGATGGTCATGCTCACGCTGGTGGCCGGGTGCGTCAGATCGAAGCCGCCATAAAGCACTTTCAGGTCGTCCAGCGTGGCGATGGAGACACCGCTGTTGCCCACCTTGCCGTAGATGTCGGGCCGCAGATCGGGGTTGTTGCCGTACAGCGTGACGCTGTCGAACGCGGTGGACAGCCGCTTGGCCGGCATGCCCTCGCTCAGCAGCTTGAAACGCCTGTTGGTACGAAATGCGTCCCCTTCACCGGCGAACATGCGTGTGGGGTCTTCGTTCTCGCGCTTGAAAGGAAACACGCCAGCCGTAAAAGGAAAGTGGCCGGGCAGGTTGTCCAGCAGCAGCCACTTCAGGATCTCGCCGTGGTCTTCGTATTTCGGCAGCGACACCTTGCGGATGCGGTTGCCCGACAACGTGGTGTGCGTGAGCTGGCTGCGCAGCTCCTTGCCACGCACCTCGGTGACGAATTCGTCGCCGGCATAGGCCTGCTGCAGCGCCGGCCAGGCGGCCAGCAGTTGCCGCGATTGCGGGTCGAGCCGGGCCTCGCGCTGTTCGGCCAAATCGTTCACGGCTTCCATGGCGCGATGGCGGTCGGGCTTGTCGGTCTGCAGCATCGCTGCCGTGGCGCGCAGTTGTTGCACGGCACGTGCCACGCGCGATTGATCGACCGCGCGCCGCTTGTAGCCGCGCACGCTGTCGGCGATATCAGCCAGGTAACGAACGCGGGCGCCAGGTACGACGGCGTGCTGCTGCGTGCTGCTGCGCGTGGACACTCTGGGCAGCCGGCCCGGCTGCAGGCGCAGGCCCTTTTCCTGCAACCGCGGCAGCAAGGCTTGCGCCAAGGCGGTCACGCCGTCGTCGTTGAAACGGCTGGCCATGGTGCCGAAGACAGGCATGTCTTCGGTCTTCGTGCCCCAGGCCTCGCGGTTGCGCTGCACCTGCTTTGCGACATCGCGCAGCGCATCGGCCGCACCCTTGCGGTCGAACTTGTTGATGGCCACGAATTCGGCGAAGTCGAGCATGTCGATCTTCTCCAACTGGCTGGCAGCGCCGAATTCCGGCGTCATGACATACATCGCCACATCCACCAGCGGCACGATGGCCGCGTCACCCTGGCCGATACCCGAGGTTTCCACGACGATGAGGTCGAAGCCTGCGGCCTTGCAGGCATTCAGCGCAGCGGGCAGTGCCTGGCTCACTTCGCTGCCGAAGTCGCGCGTGGCCAGGCTGCGCATGAAGACGCGCGCGCCGTTCTGCCACGGGCTGATGGCGTTCATGCGGATACGGTCGCCCAGCAACGCGCCACCGCTCTTGCGGCGCGACGGGTCGATGCTGATGACGGCGATGCGCAGCGTGTCGTTCTGGTCCAGCCGGATGCGGCGGATGAGCTCGTCGGTCAGGCTGCTCTTGCCCGCACCGCCCGTGCCGGTGATGCCCAGCACGGGGGTCTGGGCCGCCTTCGCTGCGGCTGCGATGCCCGCTGTGAGCGCCGGCGTTGCCGTGCCGTTTTCCAGCGCCGTGATGGCTTGCGACAAGGCGCGCCAGGCGGCGTCGCTGTGGCCCTGCAGCGCCGAAGCATCGGCGGGCGCATGCGCAGACAGGTCGGTGTCGCAGCGCATCACCATCTCGCCGATCATTCCCTGCAGCCCCATGCGCTGGCCGTCTTCGGGGCTGTAGATGCGCGTCACGCCGTAGTCCTGCAGCTCGCGAATCTCGGTCGGCACGATGACGCCGCCGCCGCCGCCGAAGACCTGGATGTGCGCGCCGCCGCGCTGGCGCAGCAGGTCGACCATGTACTTGAAGTACTCGACATGCCCGCCCTGGTAGCTGCTGATGGCGATGCCCTGCACGTCTTCCTGCAGGGCCGCCGTCACCACTTCGTCGACGCTGCGGTTGTGGCCCAGGTGAATCACTTCTGCACCCATGCCTTGCAGGATGCGCCGCATGATGTTGATGGCGGCGTCGTGGCCGTCGAACAGGCTGGCCGCGGTGACAAAGCGCACCTTGTTCGCGGGCCTGTAGTTGGCCAGGGCCTTGAATTCAGCGGACAGGTCGGTCATGGCGGCGCCTTGGTGGGAACAGGGTGGAAACAGGGCAGAAACAGGGCAGAAACAGGCTGGAATCATGCCATTCGCATCCGGATGTGCGGCGAGCCCCGATTAACATCGGCGCCGACATGAGCTTTCTCGCCATCGACATCGGCAACACGCGCCTGAAATGGGCGCTGTACAGCGCTGCGTATCCGGGTGCCGCCTTGCTGCATCAAGGCGGCGTGTTCCTGGAAACCATCGACGAACTCGCCGAAGGCCAGTGGAGCCGCTTGCCCGCGCCGCTGACCATGCTGGGCTGCGCGGTGGCCGGCGACGGCATCCGCAGGCGGGTGGAACAGCAACTGGAACTGTGGGAGATCGAACCGCATTGGGTGGTGCCCACCGCGCAGGACTCCGGCTTGATCAATGGCTACGACCACCCCAGCCGTCTGGGCGCCGATCGCTGGGTGGCACTGGCCGGTGCGCGTTCACGCGTGCTCGCCGCCACTGCGCCGGGTGAGCTGCCGCGCCCGGCCCTGGTGGTGATGGTAGGCACCGCCGTCACCGTGGACGCGCTGGACGCCAGCGGCCGCTTTCTGGGCGGGCTGATCCTGCCCGGCTTCGGCCTGATGCAAAGAGCGCTGGAAATCGGCACCAGCAGCCTGCGCGTGCCCACGGGCGAGGTGGTGGACTTCCCCACCAACACCAGCGACGCGCTGATGAGCGGCGGCGCCAACGCCATGGCCGGCGCCATCGAACGCCAGTACCGGCGCTTGCTGGAGCGAACGGGCGCGAAGCCGATGCTGCTGATGTCGGGGGGCGCAGCGGCCAAGTTGCAGACCATCACCGACCTCACCTTCGAGGCCGTCGACACCTTGATCTTCGAAGGCCTGTTGCTGATGCAGGCCAATCGCCAGCGCTAATCAACAGGCCCTGCGCGGCCTCAGGTGTTGATGTAGGTCTCGAGCTGCGCGATGGTGGTTTCATGTTCGGCAATGATGTCGTCGAGCAGGTCGCGCACCGAGATCATGCCCAGCACCGTGCTGCCTTCGGTCACCGGCAAATGCCGCACGCGGCGGGCTTTCATCAGGGCAATGCACTTCAGCGTGTCGGTTTGCGGGCTGACGGTGAAGACCTCGGTGGACATGATCTCCGACACCTTGGTGGTACGTGAATCGCGGCCACGCAGCGCCACCTTGCGCGTGTAATCGCGTTCGCTCAGCACGCCCACGAGCTTGCCAGCGTCCATCACCATCAGGGCGCCGGCTTCGTGGTCGGCCAGAACTTGCAGCGCGTCAAAAACGGTGTCTTGCGGGTTGATGAGCCACAAGGTGCCATTCGGCTGACGCGCCATGAGCTCGGAAACAGGTTTCATGCCATTACCTCCAGTGCCGTGAAGCATCGCACTGTCCGGTCGCAGCCACAAGCCGGGCTTTGCCCCGGGTTCGACCGGCCCGAGCGCAGTCGTGCGACCATGCCGGCCATGTCCAAGCGATCTGCCCCCGCATCCGCCTGGCGCCATGTCCTGTTGGTCCTCCTGGCCCTGGTGGTCTGCGGCGCCGGCTTGGTCGGCTGCGCAGCGCTGGACCGGCAGCAACGCACCTGGATCTTCCAGCCCGGCGACCGCACTTGGTGGGGCGGCGCAGCGGCGGCTGAAGGCATGGAAGATGTCTGGATCGATTTCCAGCCACGCACTGCCAGCGACGCGCCCGGGCCTGCCAAGCTGCATGCGCTGTGGCTGCCTCAAGCCCGCGCGGATGCACCCGTGCTGCTGTACCTGCATGGCGCGCGCTGGGACGTGCGCGGCAGCGCACCGCGCATGCGCCGCATGCACGAGTTGGGTTTCGCGGTGCTGGGCGTGGATTACCGCGGTTTCGGCCGCAGTTCACCCGCCTTGCCGTCTGAAACCCTGGCCGGCGAAGACGCTCGCGCCGCCTGGGACTGGCTGGCTCAGAACCACCCGCAGGCGCGGCGCTTCATCTTCGGCCATTCGCTGGGCGGCGTCATCGCCGTACAACTGGCGGCCGATGTGACTGACGAAGCCGGTCTCATCGTCGAAGGCACGTTCCCGTCGATTCCCGATGTGGTGGCCACCTTCAAATGGGGCTGGCTGCCGCTGGGGCCACTGATCACGCAAAAGCTGGATGCCGGGTCGCGCATCGCGCATGTGGGCTCGCCCGTGCTAGTGGTGCATGGCGACCGCGACAGCCTGATCCGGCCTGAACTCGGCCAGCGCTTGTTCGACCGCGCGGCCGAACCCAAGCGCTTCATGCTCGTGGCCGGCGGCTCGCACCACAGCACCAACAGCATCGGGCAGCCGATGTACCGCCAGGCCCTGGCCGAACTGTTCGGGCTGCAGTGACTGCGTTGCAATGAGTACGCGGCCCCGTCTGTGGGACATCTCACCCCCGGTGCATGCGGCATCGGCCGTTTTCCCCGGCGACGCGCCGTTTCAGCTGCAATGGGCTGCACGCATCGGACCAGGCAACCCGGTGAATGTCAGCACGCTTACCTTGAGCCCGCACACCGGCGCGCATGCCGACGCCCCGCTGCATTACGACGACGCAGGTGCCGCGATCGGCCTGGTCGACCTGCTGCCCTACCTGGGCCCCTGCCGCGTGGTGCACGCCATCGGTTGCGGGCCGCTGGTGCAGCCGCAGCACATCGCGCATGCGCTGCGCGATGTGCCGCCGCGCGTGCTGCTGCGTACTTATCGGCAAGCGCCCATCAACCGCTGGGACGCCGACCTGAGCGCGTATGCACCCGAAACGATCGAACAGCTGGCCGACCTGGGCGTGCTGCTGGTGGGCATCGACACCGCCAGCATCGACCCTGCCAGCAGCAAGATGCTGGACAGCCACCAGGTCATCCGCAAGCGCGGTTTGCGCGTGCTGGAAAATCTGCTGCTCGACGACGTCCCGGAAGGCGACTACGAACTCATCGCCCTGCCCCTTAAGCTGACCACCGCCTGCGCCTCACCGGTGCGCGCGGTGTTGCGGTCGCTTGGCACCCGCCCATGAAAGATGAACCGATGACACGCGAACAAGCCCTGGCCCTGGATGCGGACGACCCTCTGGCGTCGCTGCGCGCGCAGTTCGTCCTGCCTGACGACCTGATCTACCTGGACGGCAATTCGCTGGGCGTGCTGCCGCACACCACGGCAGCGCGCGTGCAGCAGGTGGTGCAGCAGGAATGGGGCGTGGGCCTGATCCGCAGCTGGAACAACGCTGGCTGGATCGACCTGCCGCAGCGCCTGGGCGACAAGATCGCCCGCCTGGTGGGCGCGGCTGCGGGTGAGCTGGTGGTGGCCGATTCCACCAGCGTCAACCTGTTCAAGGTGCTGAGTGCTGCGCTGCGCATCGCGCGCACCGACGCCCCGCAACGACGCCGCATCGTCAGCGAGCGCAGCAACTTCCCCACCGACCTGTACATCGCGCAGGCCCTGGCCGAAGAGCAGGGCTTCAGCCTGGTGCTGGCCGAAGCCGAAGAACTGCCGGGCCTGCTGGACGACGACTGCGCGGTGTTGATGCTGACGCAGGTGAACTACCGCACCGGCCATCTGCACGACATGTCGGCACTCTCCAAAACCGCCCACGCCGCAGGCGCGCTGACCATCTGGGATCTGGCGCACAGCGCCGGCGCCTTGCCCGTGGACCTGAAGCGCGACGGCGCCGACTTCGCCGTGGGCTGCGGCTACAAATACCTGAACGGCGGCCCGGGCGCGCCCGCTTTCGTCTGGGCGCATCCGCAACACGCGGACCGCTTCTGGCAACCGCTGGCCGGCTGGATGGGCCATGCCGCACCTTTCGAGTTCACGCCTGGCTACCGGCCGGCTGAAGGCATTTCGCGCTATCTGTGCGGCACGCCGCCGGTACTGTCGATGGCCGCCCTGGAATGCGGCGTGGACACGGTGCTGGCCGCCGAACCGCTGGGTGGCATGGCGGCATTGCGCGCCAAGTCGCTGGCGCTGACCCGGCTGTTTGCTGAACGCGTGGCTGCCACCTGCCCGGTCTTGCGCCTGGTGTCGCCCAGCGAGGATGCTGCGCGCGGCAGCCAGGTGTGCCTCACCCACGACGAAGACGGAGAACGCGGCTACCCGGTGATGCAGGCGCTGATCGCACGCGGGGTGATCGGCGATTTCCGCGCGCCCGACGTGCTGCGTTTTGGCTTCACGCCGCTGTATGTGCGCTTTGTCGATGCCTTCGACGCGGCTGAACATTTGCGCGCCGTGCTGGACAGCGGCGAATGGCAGCGGCCTGAATTCAACCGCCGCCATGCGGTGACTTGAGCGCGCTGGCGATGAGTGGCTGCCCTGTTCATCCAGCGCACCCGGAAGGCGCGCAGCTCGACTTCAGTGCCGCCATGAGCTACAGCGACTACCTGCAGCTCGACGCTGTGCTGAACGCGCAAAAGCCGCTGAGCCCGGCGCACGACGAGATGCTGTTCATCGTGCAGCATCAGACCAGCGAGCTGTGGATGAAGCTGCTGCTGCACGAGCTGCGCGCGGCGACAGTGGCGGTGGCCGCCGACCGGCTGCAGCCCGCTTTTAAGATGCTGGCGCGCGTGTCCAAGATCATGGAGCAGCTCGTCCATGCCTGGGACGTGCTGGCCACCATGACGCCACCCGAATACAGCGCCGTGCGCACCCATCTGGCCAACAGCAGCGGCTTTCAGAGCTGGCAGTACCGCTGCATCGAATTCAGCCTGGGCAACAAGAACGCGTTGATGCTCAAGCCGCATGCGCACCGGCCTGATCTGCTGGCCATCGTGGAAACGGCTTTCCACGCGCCGTCGCTGTACGACGAAGCGCTGCGCCTTCTGGCCCGGCGCGGCCTGGCGGTGCCAGCCAGCCATGTCGAACGCGACTGGACGCAGCCCTACGTTGCAGACGATGGCGTCGAGGCCGCCTGGCTGACCGTTTACAGAGCGCCAGAAACCTACTGGGACCTGTACCAGCTGGGCGAGGAACTCACCGACCTGGAAGACGCTTTCCGGCTGTGGCGCTTTCGCCATGTCACCACCGTGGAACGCGTGATCGGTTTCAAGCGCGGCACCGGCGGCACAGGCGGCGTGAGCTACCTGCGCAAGATGCTGGATGTGGTGCTGTTCCCGGAGATCTGGCGCTTGCGGACCGAGCTCTAGGGAAAGGCCGCGTCAGGCCTCAGAGCAGCGCGTTCAGCGCATGCTCGAAGCTGGCCACCGTGCGGTCCATGTTCTTCAGCTTGTCCAGCCCGAACAGGCCGACGCGGAAAGCGCGGTAGTCAGGGCCCTCGTCACAAGCCAGCGACACGCCGGCGGCGATCTGCAGCCCTTGCTTGGCGAAAGCCTGGGTGTTGGCCCAGTCCGCATGGTCGGTGTAGCTGACCACCACGCCCGGCGCCTGAAAGCCAGCGGCGGCTACGCTCTTGATGCCTTTGGATGTGAGCAACGCACGGATTCGGTCGCCCAGCTGTTGCTGTGCAGCGCGCGCGTTATCGAAGCCGAAAGCCTCGGTTTCCTTCATCACGTCGCGCAGTTGCGCCAAGCCGTCGGTGGGCAGGGTGGCGTGGTAGGCGTTCGTGCCCTGCTCGTGGCTTTCCATGATGGCCAGCCACTTGCGCAGGTCCAGGCTGAAGCTGCTGCTGGTGGTGCTGTCCAGGCGTGAACGCGCATGCGGGCTCAACATCACCAGACCAGCGCAAGGCGTGCTGCTCCAGCCCTTTTGCGGCGCGCTGACGATCACGTCCACACCCGTGGCTGCCATGTCGACCCAGATGGCGCCGCTGGCCACGCAGTCCAGCACGAACAAGCCGCCATAGGCATGCACGGCTGCGGCGACAGCCGACAGATAACTGTCGGGCAACATCATCCCGGCCGACGTTTCCACATGCGGGGCGAACACCACATCGGGTTGGTTCGCCTGGATGGCGGCCACCACTTCTTCGATGGGCGCAGGCGAGAAAGGCGACTTGACCCCGGGCTCGGCGCGGCGCGCTTTCAGCACGGCCACTTCGGAAGCGACACCGGACATCTCGAAGATCTGACTCCAGCGGTAGCTGAACCAGCCATTGCGTACCACCAGCACCTTCTTGCCGCCGGCGAACTGCCGCGCCACGGCTTCCATGCCGAAGGTGCCGCTGCCCGGCACGACGATGGCCGACTGCGCGGCATACACATGCTTGAGCGTGCGCGAGACATCCTGCATCACGCCATGAAAGCGCTTGGCCATGTGGTTGAGCGCGCGGTCGGTGTAAACGACGGAGTATTCGAGCAGGCCGTCGGGGTCGACGTGGGGCAGAAGTCCGGGCATGGCAGGCTCCGAGGAGTGGCAACAAAAGGGCTGGCCACAGCTTATCAGGCCTGCGCTGTCGCGGCATCTGCCTGGCCGGCGGTGACCAACTGCGTCCCCCGCCCGTGCCCGTGCCCGTGCGCAGGCTGGCAGCGGAACCTAGAATCAAGCGTTTCATACGTATCACCGGAGCGCACCCCATGGACACACGCACCTCGCCCATTCGCCTGCGCATTTCGCAACTGCGCGACGTGATGGCCCAAGAAGGCGTCAACGCGCTCCTGGTGCCTTCCAGCGACCCGCACATCAGCGAATACCTGCCGGGCCGCTGGCAGGGGCGGCAGTGGTTGTCGGGCTTCACGGGCTCGATGGGCACGCTGGTGGTTACCGCCGGCGAAGCCATGGTCTTTGCCGACAGCCGCTACTGGGTACAAGCGCAAGCCGAGCTGGAAGGCACGGGTGTGACGCTGATGAAGATTGCCAGTGGCACTTCGCCTGCGCATGTGGACTGGCTGGCAGCGCAGGTGCCGCGCGGCGGCACAGTGGCCGCAGACGGCCAGGTGCTGGGCCTGGGTGCAGCGCAACTGTTGCAGAGCGCGCTGGACAAAGCCGGCGTCAAGCTGCGCACCGACATCGATCTGCTGGAAGCCATCTGGCCCGATCGCCCGGCCCTGCCCGCAGCACCCATCTATGAACATGTGGCACCGCAAGCACCGCTGGCCCGCGCTGAGAAGCTGGCTGCCGTGCGCCAGGCGATGGCCCAACAGGGCGCCACGCATCACTTCGCCTCCACGGTGGACGACATCGCTTGGATCACCAACCTGCGCGGCAGCGATGTTTCCTACAACCCCGTGTTTCTGGCCCACCTGCTGCTGACGCAAACCGGTGGCACCTTGTTCGTCGGCGCTGGCAAGGTGCCCGCTGACGTGGCAGCCCAGCTGAAACACGATGGCCTGTTGCTGGCCCCCTACGACCATGCTGCAGCCGAATTGGCCAAGTTGACTACCAGCGACACCCTGCTGCTGGACCCCAAGCGCGTGACGTTGGCCTTCCGCCAGCAGGTGGGCGCTGGCTGCACCGTCGTCGAAGCCATCAACCCCAGCACGCTGCAGAAGAGCCGCAAGACGGCTGAAGAAGCCGCCTTCGTCCGCGAAGCCATGACGGAGGACGGCGCGGCGATGTGCGAGTTCTACGCCTGGTTCGAGGCTGCGCTGGCCAGGGGTGATGCGTTGACCGAGCTGTCGGTGGACGAACACCTGAGCGCAGCGCGCGCCAGGCGCAAGAACTTCATGGGCCTGAGCTTCCCGGTGATTGCCGGCTTTGCTGCCAACGGCGCCATGCCGCACTACCGGGCCACGCCTGAATCACATGCGGTGATCCAGGTGAAGAAAGACGCAGGCAGCCTGCTGCTCATCGACAGTGGCGGCCAGTACCTGGGCGGCACCACCGACATCACCCGCGTGTGGCCGATCGGCACCATCAGCGCCGAGATGAAGCGCGACTACACCTTGGTGCTCAAAGGCACGATGAACCTGTCTCGCGCCCGCTTCCCGCGCGGCACCCTGAGCCCCATGCTGGACAGCCTGGCGCGCGCGCCCTTGTGGGCGCATGGCATCGAATTCGGCCATGGCACCGGTCACGGCGTGGGCTACTTCCTCAACGTGCATGAAGGCCCGCAAAGCATCAGCAAGACCCTGCCCGACGCGCACATGGCGATGGAGCCCGGGATGATCACCAGCATCGAACCCGGCGTGTACCGCCCTGGCAAGTGGGGTGTGCGCATCGAAAACCTGGTACTCAACGTGCCAGCAGCGCTGGACAGCGAGTTCGGCGAGTTTCTGGAATTCGAAACGCTGACGCTGTGTCCCATCGACACGCGCCTGATCGACCGCGCGCTGATGCGCACCGACGAGATCGCCTGGCTCAACGCGTACCACGCCTCGGTGCGCGAGAGACTTTCCCCCTTGGTCGAAGGCCCGGCGCTGGAATGGCTGATGGACCGCACCGAGGCATTCTGACGCCCGGCACGATCGGCACGATCGGCCCGCCTGCGCTGAGCATCGACCTGGGCGGCACCAAGACCTCGGCCGTGCTGCTGGCCGCTGATGGCACGCGGCTTTGGCAGGCCCGCCAGCCCACCCCTGCCAGCGACTACGGCGCCACGCTGCGCGCCGTGGCAGCTTTGGTGCAGCAAGGGCGCGATGTGGCCCGCACTTTGGGTCTGCAGCCACCCAGCATTGGCGTGGGAAGCCCGGGCACCGACGACCCTGGCGCGGCTGACGGCCGCATGAAGAACTGCAATTCCACCTGCCTCAACGGCCAACCCCTGCGCGCCGACCTGCAGCGCTTGCTGGGTCAGGCCGTGGCACTGGCCAACGACGCCAATTGCCTGGCCTGGTCTGAAGCCACCGATGGCGCCGGCGCAGGCGCCGATGTGATGTTCGCCGCCATCCTGGGCACCGGCGCGGGCGCCGGCATCGCCGTGCGCGGCCAGGTGCTGACAGGCCCGAATGGTCTGGCCGGCGAGTGGGGACACAACCCGCTGCCCTGGCTGCAAGACAGCGACCTGCCGCTGCCGCCGTGCTACTGCGGACGGGCGGGCTGCGTGGAAACCTATGTTTCAGGCCCGGGTCTGGCGGCCGACTACGCCCGCGCCACGGGCCTGGCCAGCCGGGCCGAAGACATCGTGCAGACCGCGCAGGGAGGGGAACCACAAGCCACAGCAGTGCTGCTGCGCCATACGCACCGCCTGGCGCGCGCGCTGGCCGCCGTCATCAACCTGCTGGACCCCGACGTCATCGTGCTGGGCGGCGGCCTGTCGAAGCTGCCGCATCTGACACAGCAGGTACCGGAACTTTGGGGCGAATGGGTCTTTGCTGCAGACGGTGCTGCAGGGGGTGCTGCGCCAGTGCGTACTCGGCTGATGGCTGCACAGCATGGCGACGATTCAGGCGTGCGCGGCGCCGCCTGGGCGGGCAGACAGGCCTGGGCAGCGCCTGTCAGGCTGGCAACGAAGCCATGACCACGCGGTTGCGCCCGCTGCGCTTGGCTTCATAAAGGGCCTTGTCGGCCGCAGCCAGCCAGGGCGTAGCGACCTGGCTGGTCGCCTGGGCACTGACGCCAATGCTCACCGTCACCTTCAGGCCGGGCGCCAGCTCGGTGCATTCGATCCGGTGGCGCAAGTCTTCGGCCACGCAGCGCGCGTCTTCCACGGCCGTGCGCGGCAGCAAAAGCACAAACTCTTCGCCGCCCGTACGAAACAACTGGTCGGCGTCGCGCTTGCGCAATTGCACCAGTTGCACCAGGCGCTGCAGCACCACATCGCCCACCGCATGCCCGTGCTCGTCATTCACACGCTTGAAATGGTCGATGTCCAGCGCCAGCAGCACATTGGGCGTGCGGCCGGCATCGGGCGGGGTCTGCATCTGCGCCAGCTGGGTTTCGAAATGGCGGCGGTTCCAGGCCCCTGTCAGCGGGTCGGTGATGGCCTGATGCACCAGCGCATGCTGCAGCCCGGCGATCACCCCCAGCACCACATTGATCATCACCAGGGTCAGCACCATCGAAGCCAGAGCGCGCACCGCTGCTTCGGACCCGACGATGAACAGCGCCACACTGGGCACGGCGACGAGCAAGCACAGACTGAAGAGCTGCGCCTGCCAGCGCGGCATCAGGAAGTAGCCGATGAACAGGGCCGGGAAAGCCCAGAAGACGCTGTTCACACCCTGCACGATGACGGCAGTCACGACAGCACAGCCGAAGGCCGAGACCATGATCCACATCGGCACAGGCGTCTGGCGCCCCTGACGCAGGAAATGGCCGTTGATGAGAAAAACGATTTGCGCCAGCAGGATCGAGCAGCCCAGCGCATAGCGGCCCAAAAGCAGGTGATTGACGGTGAAGGGCAGCAGCAGGAAGGCGGAAAACCAGCTGAGTTGCTGCGCGATGCGGTCGCGGAAAACGGCCAAAGCGTCTTCGACCCAGAGTCTTCTGAAAATGCCGCGCAAACCGTCCATGCCTTGAACTATCGGCTCGGCGGATCTGGACTTTAGGACTGAGAGTTCTGGACTGAAAAGCGGGCTCTCAAGCGGTACACAAGCGGCCCACAAGCGGTCGCGCCCAGCGTTCCTGGCGCGGTACAGCGCCATGGGTACAGCGCCATGGGGCCAGCGCCATGTCTGCGCGCTTGAGCCATTGGCGCGTGTCCTGCC
>JBBQXN010000035.1:0-32201 GCA_038209585.1 Burkholderiales bacterium | reverse complement strand
AAGGGCTACACCAGCTTCAATCGCCGTTTCATGCTGCGCGAACTGCGCGATGCAGTGCGTCTGCAGGACAGCGACCTTGTTTTCCTGCAAGAAGTCAACGGTACGGCGCATGCACCTGCGGAGCGGCAGCCAACCGTCGTTGGCAGCCACTACGAGTACCTGGCCGATCGCATCTGGCAGGACCATGCGTACGGCCGCAACGCCGTGGTCCAGGGTGGCGACCATGGCAACGCCGTGTTGTCACGGTTCCCGCTCGTGGACTGGACCAACCACGACATTTCGCTGCCTGGCGACGAACAGCGCGGGCTGCTGCACTGCGTGGTGCATGCGGCGACATGGCCCAAGCCCTTGCATTTGTTTTGCGTCCATCTGGGCCTGAGCCAGTCACATCGCCGTCAGCAGCTGGCGAAATTGGGCGCACTGATCGCCAGCGAAGTGCCAGCAGGCATGCCGCTGGTGGTGGCTGGAGACTTCAACGATTGGCGTTTGCAGGCCGACGCAGCTTTGAGCGACAGTGGCTTGATCGAAGTTTTTCGCCATCATTTTGGTCAACACGCACGCAGTTTTCCCGCGCTCTGGCCCGTGTTGCGACTTGACCGCATCTACGTGCGCGGCTTGGCTGCGGCCCATCCCATTCCCTTGCCGCGCCAGCCCTGGGCCGGCTTGTCCGATCACGCGCCTTTGGCCGCTGAGATCCATTTCTGACCTGGCCTGGCCGCCGATCCGATGCGCACACCATGAAATCCAGCTGGCTTCCCGGCAACGAATTCACGCTGCTCGAAAACGGCGAGGCATTCTTCCCGCGTGTTTTCGAGGTCATCGCAGCAGGCCAGCGCGAGGTACTGCTGGAAACCTTCATCCTCTTCGACGACAAAGTTGGCCGTGGGCTGCGCGAAGCACTGATGCAAGCCGCGCGGCGCGGTGCTGATGTGAACGTGCTGGTGGATGGCTGGGGATCGCCTGATCTGTCGGAAGCGTTCATGGCTCCTTTGATCGAAGCAGGCGTTTCGTTCCGCGTCTTTGACCCGGTGGTCAAGCTCATGGGCAAACGGGTCAATCTTTTTCGACGCATGCACCGCAAACTGGTAGTCGTCGACGGCCAGCGGGCCTTTGTCGGTGGTATCAACTTCTCCATCGACCACTTGGCCGAATATGGCCCGCTGGCCAAACAGGACTATGCGGTCGAGATCAGCGGCCCGCTGGTGGCGCAAATCCACGACTTCTGCCGCGCCAGCCTGGACGAGTCGCGCAACGCGCGACGGAGCTGGCGCCAGCGCTGGAAAGAGCGGCGTCACCAGGTTTCTGATTACCGCAGCAGTAGCGCGGCGGGGCGGCAGGGTCGGCCCGAGGCGGCATTCGTCACGCGAGACAACGTTAACCATCGCACCGACATCGAAGTGCAGTACCGCATGGCCTTGCGCGGCGCGAAGCAGCGCGTGGTCATCGCCAACGCGTACTTCTTTCCCGGCTACCGGCTGTTGAAGGACTTGCGGCGCGCCGCGCGCCGCGGTGTGCAGGTGGACTTGATCCTGCAGGGTGAGCCCGACATGGCCATTGTCAAGACTGTGGCCACCCTGCTGCACGCCCACCTCATCCGCTCCGGCGTTCGCGTGCATGAATACTGCCAACGCCCGCTGCACGGCAAGGTGGCTGTGATCGACGACGAATGGGCCACCGTGGGGTCGAGCAACCTGGACCCCACCAGCCTGGGCCTGAACCTGGAAGCCAATGTCTTCATGCGCGACCCGGTCTTTGCCCGCGACCTGCGCGAACGTCTGGACGACTTGATGGTCACCAGCTGCCGAGAAGTGCAGTTGCCCAAAATCGGCCCGGTGGCTTCACTCTGGGTGCAGGTGCGCAGCTTTTTCGTCTTTCACTTTCTGCGCGGCTTTCCCATCGTGGCTTTGCGCTTGCCACGCCAGGAACCGAAGATCACGCTGGTCCAGGCCGACGCAGGATGAAGACTGCCAACGACATGTTTCGTCGGGCCTGGCCCAGGCTGAAGCAGGCAGCGCCCTGGATCCTGGCCTTGCTGGTGCTGTCTTTGCTGGCCCGGCAGATACAAACGATCGACTGGCCCGAGGTTTGGCAGGCCCTGCTGCAACAGTCGCCAGTAGGCATGGCCATAGGCGCGGGTCTGGCGCTGTTGAGCTACGCGCTGGTGGCCAGCTACGACCTGGTCGGGCGCCATGAAACCCAGCACGGCCTGCCGGCAGGGCGCTGCGTTCGCATCGCCAGCATCTGTTATGCATTCAACCTGAATTTCGGCTCTCTGGTGGGCGCCTTGGCATTGAAGCTGCGGTTGTATGGCTCGGCAGGTTTGAAGATGGGCACGGTCGGTCGCGTGATTGCCCTGACCGTGACCACCAACTGGCTGGGCTTCCTGTTCCTGGGCGGTTTGCTGATGGCCCTGGCGCCGCCTCCCATCCCGCCACAAGTGCCGCTGCCCGATCTGGCCGTGCGCGGCACGGGTGCGCTGCTGACCTCGACCGCGGTGGCGTATGTGCTGTGGTGTGCTGCCAGCAGCAAACGCCGCCATTTCAGTTTTCGCGGGCATGACTTCGAGCTGCCCGCGGTGCGCGTGGCCCTCTGGCAGCTGGCCGTTTCCTCAGCCAACTGGGCCTTGATGGGACTGATCGTGTGGCTGCTGTTGCAACAGAAACTGCCCTACACCGACGTGTTGGGCGTTTTGCTGATCGCCGCCGTGGCTGGTGTGATCACGCACGTGCCGGCTGGCCTGGGCGTGCTGGAGGCCGTCTTCGTGGCCGCCTTTGCCGGGCAAATGCCGAACGGCCAGTTGCTGGCGGCGTTGCTGGCCTATCGCACTGTCTATTACTTGATTCCCCTGGCGCTGGCCGCCGTGGGCTACGCGCTCATTCAGCGCGAAAAACCGGCTGCTGCCCACGGTGCTGCGCCGGCTCCGCAAGCTTTGACAACTCACTGAGGAACACCATGCGCACATCCTTGACCACAGCGGCACTCCTGATCGTTGGCTCCTTCGCTTTGCAAGCCTGCGACAAGTCGCCCATTTACACGCCGCCTGCCACGCCCACACCGACGGTCAACAACGACGCTGCGCCGGCCGTGCCGTCTTCAGTGCCGGAAGCGGCTTCTGTCCTCACGCCTGCTTCACCCTCTCTGACCGCGTCATCGGGTGCGCGGGCGAACAACAACATGTCTGCAACGCAGGAGTCCATGGCCATGCCCATGCCCGGGCAGAACAACGACCACTCCGTTCCTGTTGCGCCAGCGAAGCCGGCCAGCGCACCCTGACCGATCACGTCTGGCGCAGCCAGCCGTTCAGAAGTCGAACCGAACCTGGGCGCCCAGGCTGCGCGGCGTACCGGCTGCCGCCACAGGCAGGGGTAGATCGAAGAAGTTGCGCGTGAGGTCAAAACGTTTGTCGAGCAAATTGCGCACGTACAGCGTGCCCACCCAGCGCGCGTTGCTGGGCGCAAACTCGAGCCGCGCATTGGCCAGCGCGTAGCCCGGCACCGCGAAGTCGAACGCGGGGTTGATGCGATTGAGGAAGCTGCGGCCCTTGCTGCGGTAGCTGGCGTCCATCTGCGCTGTGAACGACCAGCCAGCGGTGGAAAAACGCCAGGCAGCACTGCCACCCCAGTTCAGGCGCGGAAAGTACAGCGGTTGCCCGGCCAGGTTGCCGGCTGGGCTGAGTGCGGTGTAGTCCCTGAACTCGCCGTCCTTGTAGCCAACGAACTGCGACAGCATGAGCCCGGCGATGGGCTTCCACGTCACTTCCAGCTCCATGCCGTCGATGACGGATCGGGGCGCGTTGACGATGCGGCCCACGGTGGCACCGGTGGCCGGGTCGCGGATCGCGTCGAGGACTTGCTGGTCGCGGTAGTCGTAGTGGAAAACGTTGGCGTTCACGCGCAATGAAGAGCTGGGGTCGGCCTTGAAGCCGGCCTCATAAGCCACCAGCACTTCGGGTGCAAACGGTGTCAGTGCCAGTGTGTTGAACGTGTTGTAGGCCGTGAAGCCACCGCTCTTGGTGCCCCGGCTGACGCTGCCGTAGGCCAGCAAGTTGGTGCGCGCCTGCCATTCCAGCCCCAGCTTGCCGCTGGTCTGGCTGTTGCTGAAACGGCCGCTGCTGGGGCCGTTGAAGTTGATGTCCGGGTCCAGGCTTTCTGTCACGAAATTGCTGCGTTCACGCGTTTCTCGTTCCTGGCGCAAACCGGTGATGAGTTTCAGGCCGCGCGCCAGCGCCCAGTCCACCTGGCCGAAAACGCTGGCGGTGCGCACCGCCTGCTGGTAACTGGTGCGCACATTGGCCAGGCCGAAGCTGTTGGCAAAGCTGGACCAGTAGACCTCGTCGAGCTTTTCGTCGGCTGCGTACAGGCCGATGAGCCAGGTGGTCGCCCCAGCCGGGCCGCCGGCCAAGCGCAGTTCTTGCGATGCATTGCGGCTGTCGCTGTCGAAGTAGGTTTCAGCCAGCGGCAGTGTCTGCGCGTCGTAGTCGGCCAACTCGCGACGGTGGAAGCGGTCTGCTGCGGTGATGCTGGTGAGCTTCATGCCCTGCGCCAGTTGGCCTAAATCCCAACTGACAGTCACGCTGGCGCCGCCGCTGTCGTTGTTGCGCCCGGGCTTGGCGTCTGCTGCTTGGCCGATGCGCGTCAGGAAGGCCGGCGCAAAGCCCCAGCCGGTATCGCGTCGGCTGGTGTCGGCTGGTGTGACGGCTTTGGGCACGGGGTAGTCGGGTACGGCAGGTTGGTCCACGAACAGGTAGAGGCCCTGGCCTTCGCTGCGGTCACGGCCCAGCTGTCCGCTGATGGCTATCCGCACGGCCGGGCTCAAGTCCCACTGCAGTTGCCCGCGCAAGCCCGTCACATCCTTGTCGCCCAGCGTTTCCCCCGTGCCGCGCTGGCGCTGCCAGCCGCCGCCTCGTTGGGTAGCCAGCGACAGTCTGCCGCGCAGCGTTTCCGAAAGCGGCCCGGAGACGGCGCCTTCAGCTTCTTTCAAGCCGAAGCTGCCCAAGCCCAGCGTGGCGTAAGCCTCGAAGCGCCGCGTGGGCTGGCGGGTGTAGAAACTGACGGCGCCGCCCGTGGTGTTGCGGCCGAACAGCGTGCCCTGCGGGCCGCGCAACACGTCCACCCGGTCCAGGTCGAAAAGAAGGCCCTGCGTTTGCACCGGCAAGGGCAGGGCGACTTCGTCCACATAAACGGTGACAGCGCCAGCGTTGTTGGTGGCGTAGTCCTGAAAGCCCACGCCGCGCAGGCGGAACTGGGCCTGGCTGCCGCCAAAAGCGGGCTCGATCTCCAGGTTCGGCACCTCGTTTTCGAGCTGGTTGACCTTGCGCACGCCGCGCGCGGCGAGCTCATCACCGCCCAGGCTGGTCACGGCCACGCCCACCTGCTGGATGGGTTGGGCGCGCTTGGTGGCAGTGATGATGACTTGGGTCAACGCCACAGGCTGCGAGGCGGCTGGAGCAGGGGGCACTGCGGCTGTTTGTGCCAGCGCCTGCATCGGATAGCAAGTTGCGCAGAAGATGGCGAGTAACGACGTCGAGCGACGGGTGGACATACTGACTTTCTGGTACTCAAAGCACACGGGCTTAAGCGCGGCGGTAGGTGACAAAGGCAAAGGCCGGGCCGTCGCTGGACTGATGCGGCTCGCGCTGCGCTTCTGTCCAGTCGCGCGGCTCGAAAGGCGGGAAACAGGTGTCGCCGGGCAGGTCGGCGTCGATCTCGGTCAGCACCAGTTCGTCGGCCAGGGGCAGGGCTTGCGCATACAGCTCGCCGCCGCCGATCACGAACAAGCGTTCAGCACCCTGCAGGGCGGCCAGCGCTGCTGGCATGGACGTGAAAACCTCGGCGCCTGTCAGCAGCAGGCCCGCCTGGCGGCTGACGACGAGGTTGCGCCTGTTGGGCAGCGGACGAAAGCGTTCAGGCAGTGACTGCCAGGTCTTGCGGCCCATCAGCACGGCGTGGCCCTGCGTGGTTTGACGAAAGTGGCGCTGGTCGGCACTTTCGTGCCAGGCCAGGCCGCCGTCGCGGCCGATGACGCCATTGCGCGCCACGGCGGCAATCAGGCTGATGAAGGGGGAAGAAGTGTCTGGATGCATGGCAGCCGCGATTCTCGCCCACGCTCTGGCGACCAAGCCCGGCAGAATCCGGCCCACCCCAGACCACCCGATACAGACCCCCGTGCGCAACCGCCTCCTTTCGATTTCTCTTCTGCTGGCCTGTGCCTGGCCCGCCTTCGCTGCCACAGACGCCGCCCGTCTGGACGCCGCGATCGAGCGCGAGCATGCTGCCGGCCGCTTCGACGGCGTCGTGCTGGTCGGCCAGGGCGAGGCCCTTATCTACCAGCGCGCCATCGGCCTGGCCGATCGGGCCACCCAGCGCCCGCATGCGGTGGGCGATGTCTGGCGCTGGGCTTCGGTGAGCAAGCAGGTGGCAGCCGTGCTGGCGATGCAATTCGTCGAGAAAGGCCGGCTCAGCCTGGACGACAGGCTGGCCAGCTTGTTACCGGATTTCAAGGCGCCGCGCGCTGCGGACATCAGCGTGCGCCAGTTGCTGCAGCACACCAGCGGCCTGCCCAACCCCGACGCCCAACCCGGCTTCTACGAGCAGCAGTTCGGCGACGAACGCGGGCCCGTCATGGCTGCCATGCGCTACTGCAGTGGCGCACCCACCGGCGAACCCGGCGCCCGCTTTTCGTACAACAACTGCGACACGCTGGTGTTGCAGGCAGTGCTGGAAAAGCTCAGCGGTCAGCGCTACGGCGAACTGGTGCAGGCGCGCATCGTGCAGCCGCTGGGGCTGAAACCTGCCGATCTGTTCATGGCCCCGGCCCGTGTGCGACCGGGCACGCTGCCTGTAGATGCCCTGGCAGTCGCCCCGATTGGTTACCTGGACGCCACCACCAAAGAGCCGGGCTTGAACTTGCGCAGCTTCGGCGCCGGTGGCGCGCTGCAGGGCACGCCTGCCGCCTTGTGGCGCTTCGATCAATCGTTGATGCAGGGCAAGCTGCTGGGCGATACCGCACGCCGCACGCTGTGGCAGGGCGACCCGAAACTGGGCTACGTGGCGCTGGGCGCATGGAGCTTCCCGGCCACGCTGGCAGGCTGCGACAAGCCGCTGGCGCTGGTCGAACGGCGCGGGCAGATCGGCGGCGTGCAGGTGCGCAACCTGCTGGCGCCTGAAATGGGCGCGGCCTTGATCGTCTTTGGAAACACCGCGCAAACCGAGTTCGGCGAAATCTGGCAGGGCAAGGGCCTGGGCTTCGAGCTGGCGAGTGCAGCCTTCTGCGCCAAGCCCGCTGCATCCACAGCCTCTGCCCAGCCTGCCAAGCCCGCAAGCTGGGACGTGAACAAGCCGCCCGGCGCCGCCCGCACCGTCAACATCGACACGCGCACCGGCACCTGGATGAGCGTGGACGTCAGCCCCGACGGCCAGACCCTGGTCTTCGACCTGCTGGGCGACCTGTACACCTTGCCCATGGCGGGCGGCCAGGCCAAGCCACTCACCACCAGCATCGCCTGGGACCACCAGGCCCGTTTCTCACCCGACGGCCAGCAAATCGTTTTCGTGTCGGATCAAGGCGGCGGCGACAACGTGTGGCTGATGAAAACCGATGGCACTGATGTCCGGGCCCTCACAAACGAGGACTACCGGCTGCTGAACAACCCCGTGTGGCACCCCAGCGGCCAGTACGTGCTGGCACGCAAGCACTTCACCGGAACACGCTCTGCCGGCTCAGGCGAGATCTGGCGCTTTCATGTGGACGGTGGCAAGGGCGTGGCCCTGAACGAGAAGCCGAACTGGCAGAAAGACCTGGGCGAGCCGGCCATTTCGCCTGATGGGCGCCATGTCTATTACTCACGCGACAGCACCCCCGGCACGAGCTTTGAATACAACAAGGACTCGAACAAAGAGATTTTCAAGATCTTCCGCATCGACACCCAGGACGGCAGCACCGAACCCTTCGTCGAAGGACCTGGCGGTGCCGTGCGCCCGGTGCCGTCGCCCGACGGGCAGCAACTGGCCTTCGTGCGCCGCGTGCGCAACCAGAGCACGCTGTTCTTGAAAGACCTGCGCACCGGCATCGAACGCGCCGTGTGGGGCCAGCTCGAGCGCGATCTGCAGGAAGCCTGGTCGGTCTACGGCGTGTACCCGGGCTTCGCCTGGACGCCCGACTCGAAGCAGATCGTCATCTGGGCACAAGGCAAGCTCTGGCGCGTTGACCCTTTCGCCCGTCCTGCGGCCACAGCCGTCGAGATTCCCTTCCATGTGCAGCACACGCGCGAAATCCGCGAAGCGTTGCGCGTGCCGCAAGCGGTTGCGCCCGAGAGCTTCCCGGTGCGGCAACTGCGCTGGGCCGAGGTCTCGCCCGATGGCAGCCGGCTGGTCTATTCGGCCCTGGGCGTGCTGTATCTCAAGGACCTGACTGGCCAAGCTGCACCACGCCGGCTGACAACGCAGACCGAGCATTTCGAGTTCTTCCCCAGCTGGTCGCGTGACGGCAGATCGCTGGTCTATGTGAGCTGGCACGACCAGCGCCAGGGCCAGGTGCGCGTGCGCGAAGTCGCCAGTGGCAAGGAAGCGGTGGTCACGCCCACGCCCGGCAAGTACCTGGCCCCGCAGATGTCGCCCGACGGGCGCAGCGTGGCCTATGTCAAGTCACGCGGCGGCTATCTCACCCCACCTTGGAACGGTTTGGAAACAGGGGTCTACCTCGCGCCCAGCAGCGGCCAGGGCGAGCCCCAGCGCATCAGCAAGGAGGGCGACGCGCCGATCTTCGGCGCGCGCAACGACGCGTTGTTCGTCACGCGCACGGCGCGGCCCAGCGAAGTGGAAGTACGCCGGTCCTTGTGGCGCATTGACCTGCAAGACCGCAGCGAAACCGAAGTGGCGCGCGGTGAATTCGTCAGCAAGTTCAGCCTCTCGCCAGACGGCCGCTGGCTGGGCTTCGTCGAACGCTCACAAGCCTATGTGGCGCCCTTTGCGCTCAGCGGCAAGCCACTGAGCGTGGGCCCGAAGATGGACGGCGTGCCGGTGCGCCAGCTCAGCCTGAACGCAGGGGATGCGCTGCATTTCAGCGGCGACAGCCGCCAGGCGCATTACGTGATGGGCGATCAGCTCTTCAGCGTGGCGCTGGATGCCAAGACGCCGCCGGCAGCAGTCGGCCTGAACATCGGCTTGATGCAGCGCAGCGACCGGCCCACCGGGCGCATCGCCATCACCGGCGCACGCGTGGCCACCATGCGTGGCGAGAAAGCCGATGAGGTGATCGAAGACGCCGTGATCGTCATCGAAGGCAACCGCATCCAGGCCATCGGTGCAGCCGGCAGCGTGGCGATTCCTGCCGACGCCCAGCGTGTGGACGGGCGCGGCAAGACGGTGGTGCCGGGCTTCATCGACGCGCATTGGCACGGCAGCATGGGCGACGAGGGCATCGTGCCGCAGCAAAGCTGGGTCAACCTGGCCACGCTGGCATTCGGCGTGACGACCATTCACGACCCCAGCAACCGCAACGACCACATCTTCAGCCAGGCTGAACTGCAACGCGCCGGCACGGTGCTGGGCCCGCGCATCTACGGCACGGGCGCCGTGCTTTACGGTGCCAAGGGCGGCAGCACGGCCATCGTCAATAACCTGGACGATGCATTGACGCACCTGAAGCGCCAGCGCGCGGCTGGCGCCATCAGCGTGAAAAGCTACAACCAGCCGCGGCGCGACCAGCGCCAGATGGTGCTGGAGGCCGCGCGCCAGACCGGCATGATGGTGGTGCCCGAAGGCGGCTCGATGTTCCAGCAGAACATGAGCATGATCGTGGACGGCCATACCGGGCTGGAACATGCGTTGCCGATTGCCGAGGTGTACGACGACGTGACCCAGCTCTGGCAGCAAACGCGTGTGGGCTACACACCGACGCTGAACGTGGCTTACGGCGGCCTGGACGGCGAGCATTACTGGTATGCCCGCACCGATGTCTGGTTGCACCCACTCTTGTCGCGTTATGTGCCGCCGGGCGTGCTGCAGCCGCGCGCCGTGCGCCGGCCCACGGCACCTGAAGAAGACTTCAACGTCATCCGCGTGGCACGCACGGCTACTGCGCTGCAGCGCGCCGGGGTGCCGGCGATGATCGGCGCGCATGGTCAGCGCGAAGGCTTGGGCGCGCACTGGGAAATGTGGATGTTCGGCCTGGGCGGCATGACACCGCTGGAAGCCCTGCGCACGGCCACGCTGAATCCGGCGCGGCATTTCGGCCTGGAAGCCGACCTGGGCAGTCTGGACGTGGGCAAGCTGGCCGATCTGGTGATCATCGACGGCGATGTGCTGACCGACATTCGCCAGAGCGACCGCATCAGCCATGTCATGCAGAACGGCCGGCTGTTTGAAGCGCAAGACCTCAGTGAAGTGGTGTCGCGCAGCCGGCCGCGCAGCAACTTCTTCTTCGAAGGTGCTGATGTGCGCTGGCAGCACATGCTGGACGCGCATGCTTTCTGCGCCGGCCATTGACAGCTCGCTGCGGTCACTGACGGCTCGCGACATCCGTCCTCGCCCAGGGCGCCACAATGGGGCATGGTGTGGTCGTCCAAGCCCTGGGGCACAACCGGCAGCGCGGCGCTGTATCCGGCTGCGCGTCTGCGCTGGCTTCCCTGGTGGGTGCTGGGCGTGGGCATGCTGGCGACCTTGGCGCTTGTCGCCTGGTCGTTCCAGCGCGAAAACACGCAGCGCCGTGAGGAGATGGCCCGTGAGGCGCGAGAGCTGACGCAGGCCCTGCAGGGACAGGTTCAGGCTTACACCGACACCTTGCCTGGCCTGCGCGTCTTTGGCTTGCTCTACCAGACGCCGAACGATGCGGAGTTCCTGAGCTACATCGAATCCATATCGCTGCAGGAGCGTTTTCCCGAACTGGCGCTGACCTTCATGGGCGAGTGGGTCGAAGAAGCCCGCCGGGAGTTCTTCGAGGCTGGCGTGCAGGGCGACCGCAGCCTCGAACCCGAAGGGCATCCCGATTTCCACATCAAGCCTGCCGGTGCGCGACCCCACTACATGGTGTTGCGCCATGTGTACCCTGCCGACCCGCCGGCCTTTGGCTACGACCTCTTCGATCCATCACAGAACTACCGCCGGCCCGTGGAGCAGGCCATCGACAGCGGACAGGCCGTTGCTACGCCGCCCTTGCGCCTGGCACGCGACCGTGAAAAACCCGACTCGACCGCGCGCACCAGCGTGGTCGTGCGCACGGCGATCTACCTGGGCGGGCGCGTACCGGCCAGCGTGGAGGAACGTCGCTCGCGTCTGCTGGGTGTGGCAGGAGTGGCCTTTCGCATCGAGCCCTTGATGCTGAGCGTCTTCAAGCCGGGCTTCCTTAAATCCGTCGCCGTGCGCGTGCTCGACGCGCAGATGGCGCCCGACGACCCAGGCGCCTTGCTGTTTGAAAGCGAAGTCAGGCCACAGGCGGATCCGTCCCTGCTGCTCTGGCAAGGGCAGGTGGCCGTGGCCGACCGGCAGTGGACGGTACAGACCTACCGGCGCGGCGTGCTGGCGGGGCTGGAAGGCACACTGATCCTGTTGGTCTTCGGCGCCGGCTTGTCGCTGGGGCTGGCTGCCATCACGCGCAGCCTGGCACGCGCCAACGTGCAGGCCGAGGCGCGCTTCAGCTTGCTGTTTGAGCACAGTTTCGATGCCGTCATCAGCGTGCGCCGTGGTGGCCTGGTGCTGGCCGCCAACCGTGCCGCCTGCCTTTTGTTTGGCGCCACCGAAGATGAACTTCAACGCCTGTCGCGTGCCGAATTGATCGACCCCAGCGACGACCGCCTGCCGGCGTTTCTGGCTGAGCGAGACCGCGGCGGTCGCAGCGTGGGCCATCTGCGCATGCGGCGGGCAGACGGCAGTTCTTTCGAGGCCGAGATTGCTTCGAACATGTATTCCGACCTGGACGGTCAGCAGAACATCAGCATGATCATCCGCGACGTCACCGAACGTCAGCGAATCGCCTTTCGTCTGCAGGAAAAGCAGCGTCTGGAATCGATAGGTACGCTGGCCGGGGGCGTGGCCCACGACTTCAACAACATGCTGGCGGGCATTCTGGGCAACGTGGCGCTGGCAGAAGAACGCCTGCCTGCGCAGTCGCCCGCAAGGCCGCATTTGCGCCTGGTGCGCCGGGCTGCAGACCGTGCCCGCAGTCTGGTGCGCCAGATTCTCACTTTCGGCCGCCGCTTGCCGCAGCAGCAGCAGGTGCAGCCCTTGCAGCCCCTGGTGCAGGAAGCGGTGGCATTGCTGGGTTCTACCGTTCCAAAGAACGTGGATCTGCTGCTGGACATGCCCGAAGCGCCGCTGGGCGTGTGCGTGGACGCCGCACAGCTGCAGCAGGTGGTGCTGAACCTGTGTACCAACGCGTGGCAAGCCCTGCACGACCGGCCCGGGGAAGTGCGTGTCAGTGTGCAGGCGCAGGCCTTGGACAGCGCGCAGGCGCAAACCCTGGGCCTGGCCGCGGGCGACTATGTGGCACTGGCAGTATCCGACGACGGGCCAGGCTTCGACAGCACCGTACAAGCGCGCCTGTTCGAACCCTTTTTCACCACCAAGGACATGGGCGAGGGCACGGGGCTGGGCTTGGCGGTGGTGCATGGCGTGGTCAGCGAGAGCGGTGGCGCGATCAGGGTGGACAGCTCACCTGGCGCGGGTGCGTGCTTCACGGTGCTGTTGCCGCGCCATCTCGTGGCCGAAGCTGAAGGCCAGGGCCAGGGCCCGGGCCACGGCGAGGGGGGTGGCATCTCTGCCGATGCCTCTTCTTCAGGTGTGATGCCGCTGGAAGTGGTTGCCCCGGCTGCAGGCCAGCGCGTACTTTATGTAGACGACGATGAGGTCGTTGCGCTCACGGCGGCGGCGTTGCTGGAACATGCCGGCTTTCGCGTCGACTGCATGAGCCGTGGTCTGCAGGCGCTGCAGGCGGTGCTGGCGCAGCCCGGTGGCTGGGACGTGATCGTCACCGACTACAACATGCCTGGCATGACCGGCCTGGAACTGGCCCGGGCGCTGCATGATCGCGGGCTGCATCCGGCAGTCATCATCATCAGCGGCTTGCTCACCGACGAGGTACAGGAAGCTGCTGGCACGCTGGGCCTGGCCGGCGTGCTGCCCAAAGAGAACATGCTGGAAAGTCTGGTGGAGATGGTGCGGCTGGCCTGCCGCCAATCGACGCCCAAAACTCACCCATGAGCTCCATGACAGAAGACAACCAGATCGAGATTCCGCCGTCGTTCATCGCCTTGTTCGTTCCGCCGGGACGCAGCAAGCCCACGGCCAGCCGTGCTGACATCGCGGCACGCTATGAGTTCTGTGAAGACCTGGCGACGATGTTGACGGAAACCGCCACCTTGAAGCTGTTTGAGCTGAGCGTGGCGGAAACCGATGTGCTGACGCGTATCCATGAAGGTCTGCAGCTCGCTTCTGGCCCCGTGAACGGGCCAGAAGCGCGCTGGGTCACCACGCGGCTTGCTGAGCTGCTGGATTGGCCGCAGACGGGTTGGGTCTGAGTTGCTGCAGCAGCGCAGCGGCTTTCAGCGCGTGTCGACCAGCACCTTCGTGCGCGCCAGTTCGCTGCCACCCGTGAGGAAGGCGATCGAACCCATGTAGCGCGCACCTGGCGCCAGCGTCCAGCTCATGCCCACGGTACCTGCACCGCCTGCGGCCATGGCGCTGGGGCCGCTCAGGCGCAGGTTGCTCGCACTGCCAGGGCCCACGCCCCAGACCGACAGCGTGTAGGCCGCGCCGCCAACAGGCGTGGCGTAGCCGGTCACGCGCACGGAATAGGTGCTGGCGGGCGGGTTCTCCAGCGTCACCTGTTCGTCGCTGCCTCCAGCAGCCGCCGTGCCCACGTTGGTGCCGGTGCAGTTGGCTGACGCGAACACGTCGATGTCCAGGTCGGTCGTTGCGCCACCCTGGGTGTCGGCATTGAAGGTCTGGAAGCGGGCAAAGATGGCCCCGGCCGGCATGGCGAAGGCATAGCACTGCGACTGCCCGGTGCTGATGGTGGCAGCGCGCGTGTCGGCTGCTATCAGGCCAGCAATGGCGTAATCCAGTGTGCCCGAGAAGCTGCTCTCGATGCCGAAGATGCGCGCGTTGCGGCCACCGCTGGCGGCACTGACTTCCAGCGGCGCGCCAAACGCGGCGGCACGCGCAGACAACGGGCTGGTGATGGTGCGCACACCGTCAGACCAGGCCAGGCTGCCAAACACCCAGCTTTCCAGCGGCGCCGTGGTGCGCTGCATCTGCGTCGTGAAACTGGCACTCTGGTTGGGTGCCAGGGTCAGCGAAGCTGGAGTCACGGTGACGTCGTAGCCAGGCAGGCTGGCCGTGCTGACGAAGGTGGCTGTGGATGGCCCGACGTTGGTCACCGTGCGCGTGAGCGTGCGCTTGCCCACCACGCTGGAAGAGGTCAGCGAAGGCTGGTTCAGGTCGTAGGCCTTGATCGCACCCAGTGTCTGGCAACCGCCGCTGCCGGCCGGCGCGGCCAGGCCCAGGCCGCACAGGAAACGGCCGTAGTCGGCAGCGGTCGCGTCATACACCAGGCTGGGCACGATGGCGCCGTTGGGATGCAGATGGCCCGAGCCATAGCCCCAGCGGTTGGCGTCCAAGCTGCCGCTGGACACGCGCACGCTGGTGTTGCTGGTGGTCAAGGCCGACTTGATGGCCGCCGGCGACCAGGTCGGGAACATCTGCCGCAAAAGCGCTGCAGAACCTGCCACATGCGGGCTGGACATCGATGTGCCCGTCAGCGTGGCCGAGCTCCAGCCGGGAATCAGTGTTCCGGCGGCGACTTCGTTGCGCTGCGCGGTGGACAGGCTCGGACGGCCGCTGGCCACCACCGAAGTGCCCGGGCCGGTGATGTCCGGCTTCAGGATGTCGGGGCTGGCGCGGTTGGGGCCGCGCGACGAACTGTTGGCCATTACCGGTGCCACTACGCCAGGCAGGTTGATGCTCAGGCTGACCGTGGCGCTGGCACCCGCGCCTGCGGCGTAGTCGCGCACGGCAGTGCGCGCGGCACTGGCCAGTTGCACGGTGGGCATCGTGTGCGGGTCGTTGACCGTGGCCGAAGCGTCGGCATTGGTGATGACGAGGCCGGCTGCGCCCGCGCGCAGGGCTTCGGCACTCATCGCCAGGCGCGCCGTGGCGTTGTTGGTGCCACGGTCACAGACCAGGATCTTGCCGCTGGCCAGCGCTGGGTCCAGGCTGTTGGCGGCGCACAGGTTGGCGGCCGATTCCTGGCCGACGATGGCCACGCTGGAAGCCAGCACCAGGGCGGCGTTGGGTGCGGCGATGAAGTTGGTGGAAGAACCGTCGTAAGCGATGCCGCTGCCCAGTGTGACGCGCCCGCCCTGGCGGCGGTCGTGGGTGCTGTTGCCCACGGTGATGAGCCAGGGGCTCATGTGGGCCACGGTGTTGCCCGGGCCGCTGTTGCCGGCTGAGGCGCTGACGAAGACGCCGGCCGATGAAGCGGCCAGGAAAGCTTGCTCGATCGGGTCCAGGAAATTGAGCTGGGTGCCGCTGATGGAGAAGTTGATGACGTTCACGCCATCGGCCACGGCCTGGTCGATGGCCGCCATCATGTCGCTGGTGTAGCAGCCGGTCTGGGCGGCCACGGTGGCCGTCCAGCAGACCTTGTAGGCGGCGATGCGCGCGCGCGGGGCCACGCCCGACATGAAGCCGGTGATGACGCCATTGCTGGCGCGCACCGGCACCATGTCGTTGCCGCCCGAGGTGGAAGCCGTGTGCGTGCCGTGGCCGCTGGTGGCACCTTCGCGTGGCGAGTTGTATTCCAGGGTCGCGCGAATGGCGCCTGATGAGTTGAAGTCGGCCCCGTAGACGCGGGCACCGATGAGCTTGTTGTTGCACATCGACGCGTTGAAGCCCTCGCCAGCGACGCAGGCGCCGGCCCAACCAGCCGGTGCCGGGCCGTAGACGACGGTGCCAGCTTCATGGAAAGGCACGGGCAGGCCGCCGGCACCGATCTTGTCGCTGAAAGCCGGGCTTTCCGGCCAGATGCCGCTGTCGACGACGCCGATGATGACGTCTTCACCCTTCAACGGCCGCGACTGCGCGTCGAGCATGCTGTAGACGCCGCCAGGATTGGTCAGGCCCAGAAATTCTGTTGTGCGCGTGGTGTCCAGCTGGCGAATTTCCGAAGGCACGACCGAGCGCACGCCGGGCTGGGTGGCCAGTTGCGCGGCCTGTTCGGGCGACAGGTTGGCGGCAAAACCGTTGAAGGTGACGCTGTAGGTGTAGACAGGGCGCACGCCTGGCAGGCGCGCCAGCACGGCATTGCGCTGGTTATCCAGGTGGTTCTGGTAAGCGCGGCTGGCAGGGGCGCGCAAGTTCAGACGCGCGCCGCTGGACGCACGCGTGGCCGCCAGGCCAGCACGGCTGCCGTCATAGGTGGCCAGCGGCGCGTCTGCCAGCTGCACGATCCAGGTGCTGGAGACTTTGCCTTCGCTGGGGGCGGGGGCGGGGGCGGTGCGCTGGGCAGAGGCGGGCGCGGCGAGGATGAGAGCGCAGGCTGCAGCCAGTGCGCTCAGAGCGAACTTAGGGTGGTTCATCGATGTCTTTCCTGATGGATACGGGTGGGTCTGGGCCGTGGGGCTCAGACAGGGCGGCGGCGCGAGCGCAGGTGCAGCGCCAGCAATGCGCCCCCCAGTGCCAGCAGCGCGGCCGGGGTCGGCTCGGGAACGGGGGTCAGAAAGATGTCGTCGATGGCGAACTGACCGTTGTTGAGCGTCGGCTCGGTGCAGATCTGACTGCCCACCAGGGAGCAGGCGCGAAAGCTCAGGCCCACCAGGTCACCGAAGTCGGCTGGCAAGGTGTAGCTGGCAAAAGGCGAACTATTCAAGGTGCCAGTGGCGAAAGGCCACCAGGCGGTGCGGCTGCCGCCACCTTGCAGGCTGCCCACCGCGACCATGGCGGTGACTTGTGCTGAGGGTGTGTCCAGTGCCACGAAGGCGGCAGAGAAACTGCCCAGGCGGAAGGGGATGTTCGCAGCGCTGCTGACTTCAAGCTGGCCATCGTTCGACGCGAAGTAGAACTGCGAGGCGTTGCCGCTGGGTGCCTGCTGGCCCAGCGCTGCCGCGACATCGACAAGGCCGAAGTCGTTGCGCACCGTCAGGTTGTAGCCGCCGCTGGCGATCGTCTCGCCCGGGAAGTACAGGCCGGTCAACGCCGGGCCGTTGAAGTCGATCAGGGTGCTTGCATGCGCAGGAACGGCGCTGACCAGACACAACAGAACAGCCGAGGCAATTCGACTGGGAAGAAAAGGCATGGTGACTCCTGAGCGAACGGGGGCTGACCGCCAGCCTTTTTGGGGCGGCATCAACAAATTGACCGATACAGGACCGGCATCCCTCGACGCTAATTCGCCGCTAGCGCTTGACGATCCCGCGAACGAGGGGTGGGCCGCTCAGGTAAACCCTAGATCCCCCTCTCCTTACACCGCCACAGGCGCCTTGATGGCCGGGTGCGGGTCGTAGCCAACGATCTCGAAGTCCCCGAAGTCGTAGTCGAAGATCGAATCGGGCCGGCGCTTGATCGCCAGTGTCGGGAACGGCCGCACGTCGCGCGACAGCTGCAGCGCCACCTGATCGCTGTGGTTGCTGTAGATGTGGCAGTCACCACCGGTCCAGATGAAGTCGCCCACCGCCAAGTCGCATTGCTGCGCCAGCATGTGCGTGAGCAAGGCGTAGCTGGCGATGTTGAACGGCACGCCCAGGAAGATGTCGGCGCTGCGCTGGTAGAGCTGGCAGCTCAGCCTTCCTTCAGCCACATAAAACTGGAAGAAGGCATGGCAGGGCATCAAGGCCATCTTCGAGAGCTCGGCCACGTTCCAGGCGCTGACGATGATGCGGCGGCTGTCGGGGTTGGCCTTCAATTGCTCGACGATCTGGGTGATCTGGTCGATGTAGCCGCCGTCTGGCGTGGGCCAGTTGCGCCACTGCACACCGTAGACGGGGCCCAGGTCGCCATCAGCCCGCGCCCATTCGTTCCAGATCGTCACGCCGCGCTCTTGCAGCCAACGCACGTTGCTGTCGCCCCGCAGAAACCACAGCAGTTCCAGTGCCACGCTCTTGAAATGCACCTTCTTCGTGGTGATCAGCGGAAAGCCCTGCGCCAGGTCGAACCGCATCTGATGGCCGAACACGCTGGTGGTGCCTGTGCCGGTGCGGTCGCTCTTGGCCACGCCTTGGGTGGCGACATGGCGCATCAGATCTTCAAAAGCAGTGTTCATCATTCAAAAGCCGGTGAAGAGAAAGTCGAGTGCGTCTTCGATGGCCAGTCGCTCGTCGTGCACATTGGCCACCGCCTTGCGCATCAGAGCCTGCGGAAAGCTGGCCAGCTTGGCCATATCGGCATAGACCGTGGTGCCGCCGACATCGAACAGCGGGTTCGGGCCGCTGGACGGTGTGCTGCCAGCTTCCGGCCGCCGCAGCGGCACGATCACACATGTGTCGAGCGCAGCAACAAGATCTGCCCGCCTGCCGGCCTGCCGGCCTGCCGGCCGCGGCCGAAGGAACGGCTTCCGAGTCCGCCATGGCGCGCTTTGATGTGTACGCCACGCCCATGCCGACGAGCGAAAGCACACGCCGTTTTGGCTGGGCCATTTCCAGTATCTTGGAGTTCAGGCTCAAATTGACGGAGCGCTGGGGTGCCAGGCGCACGCTGCGCATGGGACTGTCCTTTGCTACCTGGCTGCCAACTTCAGTGCATCGATGGTACCTGCTCATTAGGCACATCATCTATGTCGAGGTCGAACTGCATCGCAGCCAGCCGCGCGTACAAGCCACCGCGCGCCACCAGTTCGTCGTGGGTGCCGGTGTCGACAATGCGCCCAGCTTCCAGCACGACGATGCGGTCGGCGCGCAGCACCGTGGCCAGGCGGTGGGCGATGACGACGGTGGTGCGGTCCTGCATCGCCGCTTCGAGCGCAGCCTGCACCACGCGTTCGCTCTCTGCGTCCAGCGCGCTGGTGGCTTCGTCCAGCAACAGCAGCGGCGGGTTCTTCAAAATCGCGCGCGCAATGCTGATGCGCTGACGCTGGCCGCCCGACAAGCGCACGCCGCGTTCGCCCAGGTAGGTGGCATAGCCTTCGGGCAGGGCGGTGATGAAGTCGTGGGCGTAAGCGGCCCTGGCCGCGCGCTTCACTTCTTCGTCGCTGGCTTCTGGCCGGCCGTAGCGGATGTTTTCCAAAGCGCTGGTGGAAAAGATGGTGCTGTCCTGCGGCACGATGCCTACGCGCTGGCGCAATTCAGCCAGTGCAGCCTGCTGCACCGGCACGCCGTCCAGGCGTACCTCACCTTGCTGGGCGTCATAGAAGCGCAGCAGCAGCTGGAACACCGTGCTCTTGCCGGCACCGCTGGGGCCGACCAAGGCGACGGTCTCGCCGGGTTTCACCTGCAGCGAGAAGTCGATCAGCGAAGGCTGTTTCGGCCGCGAAGGGTAGTGAAAGTTCACATGCGACAGCGACACCGCCGAGCCCCCGGCCGTGGCCGGCAGCGGCTGCGGTGCAGCCGGATCTTCCACGGGCGATTTCGCGGCCAGCAGTTCCATCAAGCGTTCGGTCGCGCCTGCCGCACGCAGCAGGTCGCCATACACCTCTGAAAGCACGGCCACGGCGCTGACGAAGATGACCACCAGCACCACCGTTTGCCCCAGGTGCCCGGCAGTGACCTCGCCTGCGATGACGGCCTGCGTGCCCTGGTACAGCCCCCACAGCAGCGCACCGAAAGTGGCGATGATGATGAAGCCCACCAGATAGGCACGCACCACGGTGCGGCGGCGCGCGGTGTCGAAAGCGGCTTCAGTGGAGACATGGAAGCGCTGCGCCTCGCGGCTTTCCTGCACATAACTCTGCACCACGGGAATAGCGCTCAGCACTTCTGCAGCAATGGCACTGCTGTCGGCCACGCGGTCCTGGCTGGCGCGGCTGAGCTTGCGCACGCGGCGGCCAAAGATCAGGGTCGGCAGCTCCACCAGCACCAGGATGCCCATCACCTGCGTCATCACCACGGGGTTGGTGACGACCAGCGCAATCAGCGCGCCGATGCCCATGACGACGTTGCGCAAACCCATGCTGAGCGAACTGCCGACCACCGTTTGCACGAGGGTGGTGTCGGTGGTCAGCCGGCTGACGACTTCACCTGTCTGCGTGCTTTCGAAAAACTCAGGGCTCTGGCGCACCACGTGGCTGTAAACGGCATCGCGCAGGTCGGCGGTGATGCGTTCACCCAGCCAACTGACCATGTAGAAACGCGCTGCAGAAAACATACCCAGCGCCGCGCCCACGGCAAACAGTTGAAGGAAGTGGCCGCGCAGCGCCACCATGCGCTCGCCGGGGTCGCTGGCGATCAGGCCCTGGTCGATCAGCACTTTCAACGCCACCGGGAATGCCAGCGTGCTCAACGCAGCCAACAGCAGAAATACGCCTGCCAAAGCAATGCGCAAGCGGTAAGGACGCAGAAACGGCGTTAGACCAGACAGCGAACGAGGTGTGGAGGCTGCCGGACGCGTGAGAGTTTTGGACATGGGAAGAGTCTATCGGCGCGCTTGAACGCGCGCCCAGTTGCTCGCCGGGCGCCATGCGAACGCCACAAGAAGGCCACAGGAACGTCGAAGGAACGCCAAAAGAGCGACGAAAGCGGCCCCACGAACACGGTGTGCGGCCCTACAGTTCTGCGTGCTTGTGGTCGAATAAAGCCACTGTGAGCCAGCCCATGCCCCAGCCCCCTTCTGCCACCCCCCCGCCTTCGCCGCCCTCACCTTCGTCGAACCCCCGCCCGGTGCAGCCTGACAGCCCACGGCTTGATGCTGAGCAGCAACGCCGGGGCAGCGACCGTGCTGTTGCGGCTGCGATTCCAGGCGCCTCGCCCCAGTCGGCTTTGCCAACGGACGCATCAGGCGCGGGCAGTTCGCCTCGCGGGGTATCGCCCGTGCGCTGGCCGCTGCCCGCAATCTCGGCGCTGTTGGCCGGCAGTGGCGCTGCGCTGGCTGCTGCGGTGGCCTGGTTGTTGACGGCGCTGTTCGGTGTGGTCCCGTCTATTGCAGCGGCAGCAGGTGCTGCGCTGGCGCTGCTGGCTGCGGCACTGCCCACACTGGCCGTGGCACTGAACCGTCTGTCTTCCGATGCGCCCGCCACCAGCGTGGCGCCCGTGAACGAGCCCGTGCGCGACCAGGACACAGGCGCTTTCCGGCGCGATGTTTTCATGGAGCTGGCAGAACGCGAGTGGTCGCGTGCCAGGCGCTATGGCACCGGCGCCGGCTTGCTGGTGGTCGACCTGGACCGCGCAGCAGCGCTGAACGAAACCCACGGACCGGCTGCGGCCGACGCGTTCTTGGCCAACCTGGCCCGCCACACCTCGCCCACGCTACGCGGGGCAGACCTGTTGACGCGGCTATCGGTCACTCAGCTGGGCGTTTTTCTGGCCCAGGCTGATCCCACTGGTGCACTGGACGTGGCAGAACGCATTCGCGAGCGCGCCGAAGGTCTGGATTGGGGCCTGGCCTTGCCCGCTGCGGCAGCTGAAGGTTCGACCCCGCTGCGTGCCACGGTGAGTGTGGGCGTGGCCTCGCTCAGGCCCGCGCACCTGAATCTGCAGTCGCTGCTGCACGACGCTGAAGACGCCCTGGCGGCCTCGCGGCTGGCGGGCGGCAACTGTGTGCGGGCTGCTCCGGTGGACACCGGTGCGCCGCCGCTGGCGGGTTCCTGGCGCGACGACCACCGGGCACGGCCCAAGTGAGGCGGTAGGTCGCCAAGAACCCGGCTGGACCGGGTTCAGCTCATTCGCAGCCGCCCGGCATAACCCGTCATTTCCAGGTAGCCCAGGCCGATGCGATCGCCGCTGGCGTCCAGCAGTTCGCTCAAGCCTTCCCAATAAACCGAACCGGTGCTGCCGCGGCTGTCCAGCTCTTGCGCGTCTGCCAGGGCGCGCACGCTGAAGCTGCCCGCAGGCGTGCTGACCAGCCACTCCACCGGGTAGCGCGCGCCGGTGTCCGGGCTGCGCCAGATGCGTCCAGCGGTCCACACCACTTCGCCAGCCTCGAAGCTGCGGCTGGCGGCACCGGGCTGGCCAGCGCGAAAGCTGCCACCAGCCCACAGCGCACTGCCGTCGGCCCGGCGCAAGACGAAGGCGGTGAGCGCACTGCCGTCGAACAGGTTCATGCCGATCCAGTCCCAGCCCACGGCTTCGGGGTGCAGGATTTCATCGCTCCATTCATGGTCCAGCCAGGCACGCCCAGACGAGGCCGCACCCTGGCTTTGCAGCCTGCCCCTGGCCTGCAGTTGCGGCAGGCTGTAGTAGTGGCTGGCCTGCCGTTCCTGCGGGCCCTTGCGCGAGAAGCCGGCGTCGCCCTGCAGCAGCGGTGGTTGCGTCTCCGTCAATTGCAGTTCGATGGCGAAATCGCGCGCTGGCAGGCTGGCTTGCCAGCGGCCGGCGGGCAGGTCGCCTTGACGTCGCAGCCACCAGTTGCCCGTGTGCACGGCGGCATCAGCGACGCTGGCCGCGCCGGTGGCCGCCGTCGGGTCTTCGGACCAGCGCAAAAGCCGCTGGTCGTGGCGGTGGCGGCCGGTGGCGGCGTCAGTGCGCAAGTCGGTGACGGCGGCGTGCGCGAACAAGATGTGCCGTGGTGCAAAACGCCCTGGCACATCGGCAGCCAGGCCGGTGCGGCTGCGAAAGAAGGTGAT
Organism: Burkholderiales bacterium; assembly: GCA_038209585.1. GTDB lineage: Bacteria > Pseudomonadota > Gammaproteobacteria > Burkholderiales > Burkholderiaceae_C > Rubrivivax. The sequence continues at coordinate 9,503 of JBBQXN010000035.1, read as the reverse complement.
CTGAAAGCCCTGCAAACCGGCCATGCCGACCTCATCGACCTTATCGACCTCAGCGACCTCAGCGACCTTACCGCGCGGTGCCGAGTCGTCGCCTGGCGACAGCCAGCCGGTGGCGTACCACCACTCAATGCGTGCGCCCAGATGCGCGCCGTGGTCGCGCGGGAACGTGATCGGGCGGCCGCGCTGCACGGTGTCGGCAGCTTGTGCCGAAGTCGCCGAACCGGCCGATGCCAGCCCGGCCAGCCCAGCCAGCTGCAGCAACCACTTTCTGCGCTTGGGGTTCACCAGTCCTCCTTCACCGACAGCACCGCAGCACGCCCGGCCGCCCGGCGCGCGCTGAATGCCGCAGTCGTCACCCCTGCCACCCACACGGCTGCGCACAGCGCCAGCAAGCGACCCCAAGGCAGCACCAGATCCATCGTCCAGTGGAAGCTTTGCGGGTTGACGACGAAGACCAGCACGAGGCTCACCGCCAGCCCCAGCAGCAAGCCGACGAGCACACCCGCTGCAACCCAGGCCGCACCCTCACCGGCCACCACCGCCACCACCTGGCCACGCGTGAGCCCCAGGTGCGCCAACAGGCCGAATTCCTTGCGCCGCGCCAGCACCTGGGCCGACAGGCTGGCCGCCACGCCCACCAGGCCGATGGCGATGGCCACGGCTTGCAGGTAATAGGTGACGGCGAAACTGCGGTCGAAGATGCGCAGGCTCATGCGGCGCAGTTCGGCGCTGGCGGCAAATTCCAGCATCGACGGGTCGGGCAGCAAGGCGCGCAGGCCGTCCTGCACGCTGACGACCGCAACGCCCGGTGCCAGCCACAGCGCCAGGTCGTTGACGCGGGTGTCGCCGGTGAGCCTCCTGTAGTCGCTGTCCTCCATGACCACAGCACCGAACTGGCGCGCGAAGTCTCGCCACACGCCCAGCACGCGCGCGGGCACGGGCGGGTCGGCCAGGGGCAGCAGCAGCATCGTGCCGGGCCGCGCGCCGTACAGGCTTTCCATGGCTTCGCTGACGTAGACACCCAACTCACCCGGCCGGGGCGGCAAAGGCGGGTCGATCATCGGCAACGTGGCGTTCACATCGCCGTCAGCGGGAAAGGGCCGGGCGATCAGCGTCACCGCAGGCTGCTCACTCGAGAACTGCAGCGAGCGGGTACGCACCGCCTGCACGCGCAACACGCCGGGCAGGGCGGCAGCGCGGTTGGCGAAATCCGGCGGCAGCCAGGCTTGCTCGCCAGCGGCGCTGCTGCCGGCGCTGCGTGCATACAGGTCGGCGGGCAGCACGCTGTCCAGCCAGTCGATCACGCCTGTGCGAAAGCTGGCCACCATGATCGTCAAGGCCACGCTCAATGCCAGGCTGGCGACCACGCCGGCCACCGCTGCCGTGGCCGTGCTGCGCTGAAAACGCGCGCGCTGCAGCGCCAGCAAGGCCAGTGCGTTGCCGGGCAGTGGCATCAGGGCCAACACGGCATGCACGACGGTAGGCACCAGCGCCACACCGCCCAGCAGCAGCGCCCCCACGCCCAGGTAAGCCGCCAGCGGCAGCCCGGCGATGGGTGGCGCAAAAGCTGCCGCCGTGCCTGCTGCCAGCAGCAACACACCCGGCCAGGCCGGTGGCGCGCGTGCGTCCAGACGCCCCAGTCCTTTCAGCGCCTGAGCAGGGGCAATGCCTTGGGCCTGCAGCGCCGGCCACCAGCCGCCGACGACAGCCGACAAAGTGCCCAGCAGCGCAAACACCGCAGCCGAATCCACACCCCACTGCAGGCGCGGCACGATGCCCGGGAAATAGCCGCCCCCCAGGTCGCCCGACAAAAAGCGCAAGGCACCCCAGGCCATGCCTGCGCCCAGCAGCAAGCCCAGCCCGCTGCCGGCCAGGCCCATGGCGGCGCATTCGCCCAGCACCAGCCAGCGCCGCTGGCGCGCCGTCATGCCCAGCACGCCCAGCAAGGCGAAGCCGGGCGTGCGCTGCGCCACTGAAAGCGCCACCACCGAGAACACCAAGAATGCGCCGACGAACAATGCCACCAGGGCCAGCACCGTCAGGTTCACGCGGTAAGCGCGGCTCAGATTCGATACACGGGCCTGCGCTTCGTCAGGTGCCGCTACCTGCACGCCTGCAGGCAGTGCCAGCCGGGCGATCAGGGTCGCGCGATCGGTGCCCGGCACCAGACGCAGGTCGATGCGCGACAGGCGGCCTGCCCTATCGAAGCGCTGCTGCGCTGCGGCGATGTCCATCACTACCAGCGGCGTGCCGCTGGCAGCCACGCTGCCGGCCACGCGCTGCGCTTGCCAGGCCGGACCCGATTGCAGCGACATTTCTTGCCCGTCACGCAGCCCCAGGCGCTGGCGCGCGGCGGGGTTGGGGAAAGCGGCCTCCGGGTCGAGGAAAACCAGATTGGCTTCGCCGTCTGCAGCGCGCGGGAACAAGTCAGGTGCCACGCCAGCCACGCGCAATGCGTCGATGCCCAGAACGCGCACTGCCACGCGGCGGCCTTCGGTGTCCTGGGCGTAGGTGTCGACTTCCAGCACCGGGCTGGCCAGCTGCACGCCGGGGTCGGTGGCCACGCGTTCGAACAATGCGTCGTCGAATCCTGGCCGGGCGTTCAAGGCGGACTGCCCGGCCCGCAGACTGAGGTCGGGCTCGCCGTTGGCCGCACGCACGGCTGATGAAAATTCGGCCAGCGCCGAGGTGTTGATCAGATGCACCGAATACGCCAACGCCACGCCGAGTGCCACTGCCAGCAAGGCCACGCCATGGCGCCAGGGGTGATGGCGCCATTCACGCACCATCAGCGGCCACATCAAGGTCGTGAACGTATTGATCAAGCGGCGGTGACAGCTTCGACGGGCTGGATGCCGGTGAGGGTGAGCCGCAGCACGCGGTCGGCCCTGGCGGCGGCGGCGGCTGAATGCGTCACCAGCAAGCAAGCTGCACCCGCCAGGCGCACCTGCGTTTGCAGCACGCTCAACACGCGCTCTGCCGTCACGGGGTCCAAGTTGCCGGTGGGCTCATCTGCCAGCAGCAGCCCAGGCGCATGCACGACGGCACGTGCAATGGCCACGCGCTGCAGCTGACCGCCCGACAACTGCGCCGGCAGCCGGTCGCCCAGGCCGGGCAGGCCGACTGCAGCCAGCATGGCCTGCACACGGGCCTCATCGGGCCGGCCCAGCAGGCGCAACGGCAGGCCCACGTTTTCAGCCACGGTCAGATGCGGCAGCACATGGAATGCCTGGAACACGAAGCCGATGTGGCTGCGGCGCATGAGCGCGCAGCCGTCGTCAGACAGCGTGGCCAGGTCGGTTCCAGCGATGGACACGCTGCCGCTGTCGGGCCGCTCGAGCCCGGCGATGCAGTTCAACAGCGTGCTCTTGCCCACCCCCGATTCGCCCAGCAGGGCGACGAACTCGCCGGCCCGCAGGTTCAGCGACACGCCTTCGAACACGGGCGACTCTGCGAAGCGCTTGCTCAGCGCGTGAAGTTTCAACATGGTCGTCTGATGATGCCGCAGGCGTTGGGTCGCTGCTGGCGTAGGGAAGACTGCGTGCTATCGTGAATTTTGTAAATTTCGTGAAATTCAACAGCGCAGATTTCAACTTATTCAGGCGAGACAGCGGGAATAACAATGTCCTATCAGATCGATCTTTCTGGCCGCGTGGCCCTGATCACCGGTGCGTCCAGCGGCCTGGGTGAGCAGTTCGCCAAAGTGCTGGCCCGCGCTGGCGCGGGCGTGGTACTGGCCGCGCGCCGCGTCGAACGCTTGAAGACGTTGCGCGCAGAGATAGAAGCCGCTGGCGGTGACGCCCATGTGGTGGGCATGGACGTGACCGATCCGCACAGCATCCAGGCTGCGGTGGCGCATGCAGAAACAGAGATGGGCGCCATCGACATCCTGGTCAACAACAGCGGCGTCAGCACCACGCAAAAGCTCACTGAGGTCACACCCGCCGATTACGACTTCGTCATGGGCACCAACACGCGCGGAGCTTTCTTTGTCGCCCAAGCCGTAGCGCGGCGCATGATTGCGCGCAGCAAGGGCGAACTGCCAGGCACCTATGCCGGCGGGCGCATCGTCAACGTGGCCTCGATGGCCGGCATTCGCGTGTTGTCGCAAATTGGCGTCTACAGCATGAGCAAGGCCGCCGTGATCCACATGACCAAGGCCATGGCGCTGGAGTGGGGCCGTCACGGCATCAATGTGAATGCGCTGTGCCCGGGCTACATCGACACCGAGATCAACCACCACCACTGGCAAACCGAAGCCGGTCAAAGACTGGTGCAGATGCTGCCGCGCAAACGTCTTGGCAAGCCTGAAGACCTGGACGCGGTGCTGATGATGCTGTGCGCCAAGGAAAGCCATTTCGTCAACGGCGCAGTGATTGCGGCCGATGACGGGTTCGGCATCTAGCAGGGCGCGCCAATGCGTGCCCTGAGCCCACTGGAAGCCCGCGTGCTGGGCGTGCTGGTAGAAAAACAGGCAACAGTGCCCGACACCTACCCGCTGTCTTTGAACGCGTTGGTGGCCGGCTGCAACCAGAAGACCGCGCGCTGGCCCGTCATCGAAGCCAGCGATGCCGACGTGCAGCAGGCTGTAGACGGCTTGCGCGCCTTGAGCCTGGTGTTCGAGGGCTCCGGCAGCCGCGTCGTCAAGTACGAACAGAACATGGCTGCCGCCTTGCGCCTGCCTGGCCAATCGGTGGCGCTGCTGGCAGTGTTGATGCTGCGCGGGCCGCAGACATCGGCTGAACTGCGGCAGAACACTGAACGTCTGCACCGCTTCGCCGACATCTCGGCGGTGGAGGGTTTTCTGGACGAGCTGACGGCCAAAGAGCCGCCGCGTGTGACGCGCCTGGCGCGCGCGCCAGGCGCGCGAGAGCAGCGCTGGGAGCAGCTGCTGTGCGGGCCTGCCGAAGCTTCGGCTCTCGATGATGTCGTGGTGGCCGCCTTGTCCGATGCTTTGACCGATGCCTTGACCGATGAATCGGCCCAGCCTGCGCCAGCCCCCAGCCTGCGCTTCTTCGTACCGACGGAGAAGAAGCTGACGCACGAAATGATCATCCCCATCCGCTGGGGCGACATGGACGCGATGGGCCATGTCAACAACACGGTCTACTTCCGCTACATGGAAGTGGCGCGGCTGGATTGGTTGTTCCGCGTCGGCGGCCGGCCCGATCCGCTGGGCACCGGCCCGGTCATCGTGAATGCCTTCTGTAATTTCATCCGCCAGCTCGAATTTCCCGGCGACGTGCTGGCCAGGCATTACGTCGCCAACCCCGGGCGCAGCAGCTTCGACACCTACATCACGCTGGAGCGCAGCGACACGCCAGGCGTGGTGTGTGCCGAAGGTGGGAGCAAGACGGTGTGGACCGATTTCGCGGCGCAGAAATCGGTGCCCTTGCCCGACTGGATGCGCGCGCTGGTCAGTTAGCAGCGGTACCGGCCGCCAGGCGGTGCTGCTTTTGCAGCACGAATTCACCAGCGGCAGCTTCATGGTCCCAGCGTTCGACCTGAGCGCGGTCAGATGCAGCGCTGTCGATGCGTATCACGTTCACCGAATTGCCCGCCTCGAAGCGTACCCGGTCGCTCACCGCCGTGCCGGCCTGCACCGCCCAGCCGCCCTGCGGCAGCGGCTGCACGAAAGGCAGGTGAATGTGGCCGCCCAGCACCATGTCCACCCCAGCTTTGCCCCAGCGCCGCAAGGCCTGGGCATGCCCATGCAGCCGGTTTTTCTGGTCTTCAGGGCGCGGCACCCAAAGCGGCTGGTGCACCATCACCAGCCGGCGCTGCCCTGGCTGGGCACGCGCCAGCCGCGCGGCCACGCGTTCGATCTGGGTGCTGGACAACTGCCCGTCGATGTGCCGCCACCAGCGTGTGGTGTTCACCGCCAGCAGCAGCATGTCTTGGGTTTCTACGGTGGCTTCCAGTGCCGGCCCGAAAGCTGCGCTGTAGCGCGCATACGGCCGCAAAACACGCAGCGCTACGTTCCACAGCGGGATGTCGTGGTTGCCCGGTATGGCCACCCAGCGCGGCACGGCCAGGCCATCAACGAAGCGGCGGGCGGCGCTGAACTGCGCCGCAGTGGCGCGCTGCGTGATGTCGCCCGAGATCAGCAGCAGGTCGGGCTTCAGCGCATGCGCCAAGCGCGTCAGGGCTTCGACCACGGCCGGCCTTTCGGTGCCGAAATGCGGGTCGGACACCTGCAGCAGCACCGTCATGGCGAATCCTTGGGCGGGCACAGCAGTTCCAGCGTCAGTGGTGCCACCTGAAAGGTCAGCGGCAAGCGCATGTGCTGTATCTCGCCGTCGGTGGCCACCTTGATGCGCCTGCCTGTGAATCGTCGCCCGGGCGCCACTGTCAGCTTTTTCGTGGCGATGTGGATGAGATCGTCGGCGCCGCCCAGCCGGCCGAACGCGCCGCGCACCAGCAAGCCCAGCAGCCCCAGCCTGCCCACCGGGCGCAAGGCAATGGCGGCGAGCGCACCCTGGCCGACAGCCGGTGCTTCAGGCAGCCCTACCTGAGTCATCTGCAAGGCGTTGTTGCCCACGAACAAGGTAGGCGTGCGCAGCTGGCGAACTTCGCTGTGACCTTCGCCGAATGTCTCGATGCTCAGGCGCAGGCTGCGGTGCCCGCGCATCAGCGTCACCAGGCCGGCGCCGAAGGCGACGAAGCGGCTGCGGCCGAATTGGCGCTTCCAGCCTTCGCGCTCTTCCAGCAGTTGCGGGTACAGGCCCAGGCTGGCATTGACGAGAAACACGCGCTCACCGACCAGCCCCACCTGCACCGGCCGGTGGTGCCCAGCCAACAGCACCTGCACGGCGGGCTCGGTGTCTTCAGGGATGCCGTGCGTGCGACCGAAATAGTTGAAGGTGCCCTGCGGCAGCACACCGAACAGGCAGCCGCTGCCCAGCGTGGCCTGTGCCACGGCATTGATGGTGCCGTCGCCGCCGGCTGCCACCACCACGCCCTGATCTCGCCGTGCCTGTGCGACGGCCTGGCGCGCAGTAGCGGGCAGTTGGCGCGGGTCGTCAACCTCCAGCAGATGCAGCCCGCGGCCAGCCTTTTCGCAACCGGCCTGCAAGGCCTGCCGCATTTCTCTGGCCTGGCCACGGCCCGAGCCCACGTTGAACACCACGAACAGCGGCGATCGGAGGTGCGGTTGCATTCCGCTCGTTTGCCTTCAGTCGATGATCGTGTAGGGCCCGCCTGCCGCCAGCGCTCGCTGGTAGGCCGGCCGGGCATGAATGCGCTGCAGCCAGTCCGTCAGCCTGGGCCACTTGCCGTCGAGCCCGGCGCGCCCTGCGGCAGCTTCCAGCGGGAAGCTCATCTGGATGTCGGCTCCCGTGAATTCGTTGCCGGCAAACCAGGGCCGGCTGGCGAGTTCGGTTTCCATGAAATCCAGCTGGCGCTTGATGTTGGGCGCGATAAAGCTGCTGGTGACCTTGTCGGCCACACCCTTGACTACGGGTTTGATGAAGAAGGGCACGGGCGCGCTGCGCACCTTGTCGAACACCAGCTTCATCAACAGCGGCGGCATCGCGCTGCCTTCGGCGAAGTGCAGCCAGTAGGTGAAGCGCCGCGCCTCGGGCGTGCCCGCTACCGGCCGTAGCCGGCCGCCGCCGTGGGTTTCCAGCAGGTACTCGACGACGGCGCCGGATTCGGCCACCGTCACCGTTTCGGTTTCACCACCGGCGTCGTCGGTGATCACCGGCGATTTGCCCAGTGGATGCACCCGCGTCAGTTCGGGCGGCGCCAGCATCGTCTGCGCGTCGCGGGCGTAGCGCTTGACCTCGTAGGGCAGGCCCAGTTCTTCCAGCAGCCACAGCACGCGCTGCGAGCGGGAATTTTCCAGATGGTGGAGAGTGATCATGACCGGCATTGTGCCGGCCAGCGGCTGTCAGCCTTCGCTGAGCATCGGCCGGGCGCGCGTGGCGTTCTGCGCCAGGAACGGCCTGCGCAGTCCGTGGGCCAGCTGGCTGACGCTGGCGCGCCGCACCAGCCCGCGGAAGATGGTGGCCATGCTGTTGCGCTTGACCGAGGCCATGCCTGCGGCCAGGCCCGAGCGGCTGGCATAAGGCTCGCTGCGCCCCAGGGTCAGCTGCGCGTCGTCCAGCACCTCGAACCACTGCCGGCCATCCACGTCGGCGTGTCGCACATAAGCTTGCGGTTGCTGAGATTGCTTGCGCAACATTTCCACACCCGACATCGCCGCCTGGCGCGACCAGAAGACGCGGCTGGTCAGCACGGTCTCATGGTTTCCGGCGCGCAAGGCGAACATGAACGCGCCGTCATCGCCCTCGATCAATTGAAAGTAGCCTGTCATGTCCATCTCCGCCTGGGGTTCAATCGTTGACTCGATGCTGCGACGGCTTGACCCGCCTGTCACTGGCTTTGGGTATGGGATCGCGCCGACTTTCGGCTAGGTTCTGCCCTGGGAATTTGTAAGAGGTTGTGCCGACTGCGTCGATGCAGCTCCCGTCAGCGTCAATCAGCGTAAACGCAGCGTCGATACAACGTCGGTGCGGCGTCAGTCCAGCATGACCAGCTTGTGTTTCAACGCTGTCAACACGGCCTCGGTACGGTTGTCTGCATGCAGCTTGGCCAGGATGTTGGTGACATGGAATTTCACGGTGGGCATGGCGATGGACAACGCGGCGCTGATTTCCTGGTTGCTGAAACCCCGCGACATGAGGGCCAGCAATTCGCGTTCACGCTGCGTCAGGTCGGTGCCAGGGGTGTGGCGGCGCTCGCCCGCGATCAGCGCGTCGGTGACTTCTGGCGCCAGCACCCGGTGGCCTGACGCCGTAGCTCGGATCACAGTGATCAGTTCCTGAGCCGAAGCGTTCTTCAGCAGAAAGCTCGATGCCCCCGCGTCCAGCGCGCGCTTGACTTCAGTGGGCTCAAGCTGACTGGTCAGCACGATGAAGCGCGTGGCTGGCAACAGCGGGCGCAGTGCAGCGATGGTGGCGATGCCGTCCATTTGCGGCATCACCAGGTCCATCAGCACGACATCGGGTTTCAGTGCCGGGGCCAGCCGCAGCGCGTCTGCGCCATTCGCAGCGTCTCCCACCCATTCCAGTTCGCGTTCTGCCTTCACCATGGCCGCCAGGCCGTGTCGAATCATCGGGTGGTCGTCGACCACGAAGACGCGAATCGTTTCATTCTGAATTTCCGTGGACAGATTTCTCACTCAGCCTCCCAGCTCATTTCTATTTCGACCGTGGTCTGACCATCATGCTTGCTGTCTTGCAGCAAGCATCCGCGCGCTGCCGATACACGCTGGCGCAAAATTTTCATGGTTGGCCTGCCGTGTTCGCCGTCATCTGACAGCGTTTCCAGGGCGATGCGGTGCAGGAACTGGCGCTGCGCTGATGGCGGGTCGTCGCCGGCGTTGTCGCCAGAGTCAGAGGGGCAGCATCGTGCGGTTTGCAGGCGACGCCGTTGCATTCGATCATGGCCGCCGTGTGGTTGCTTGGAATGCGGGGGAGCCACGGAATGCTAAGCCGCGC
>JBBQXN010000034.1:0-32618 GCA_038209585.1 Burkholderiales bacterium | reverse complement strand
ACCGGCTCGCCGACCGCCAGCGCCTGGAGGTAGATGCCGCACAGAGCTTCGATTTCCACCGCTACCTTGGCCGCGTGCGGCAGCGTGGTGCCGCCTGCCACCAGCCCATGGTTGGCCATCAGGCAGGCGTGGCGGTCGGCGAAAGCCTGGCCTACGGCTTCCGAGAGCGCTTGGGTGCCGAACAGGTGGTAGGGCGTACACGGCACGCTGTCGCCACCAGCCACTGCCACCATGTAGTGAAACGCCGGCAAGCTGCGGCGCAGGCAGGCCAAGGCCGTGGCGTGAGGCGAATGCAGGTGCACGACGGCATGCAGGTCGGCGCGCGCGGCGTACACGGCCAGATGGAATGGCCATTCGGTCGATGGCGCCCAGTCGCCGGCCAACACCTCGCCAGCCATGTTCATCAGCACCAGATCGGCAGCCGTCAGTTCGTCGCTGGGCATGCCGGTGGGCGTGACCCAGAAGTTGCCTGTGCCTGAGCCGCTGCCTGAGCCGCTGCTTGAGCCGCTGCCTGAGCCTTCGCCAGCGCGCACGCTCAAATTGCCCGTGCTGCCACGGTTCAATCCCTGCGCGTCCAGCCGGCGGGCGGCAGCCACCAAGGCTGTGCGCAGCGACAGGTCGGTATCACCCAGTGCGGTCATGACCCATGGCCATTCATCCATTGCCGCAGCGCGCCTTCTTCTGCCGCCACCAGGCCGCGCTCGGTGATCAGGCCGGTCACCAAACGAGCCGGCGTCACATCGAAGGCCGGGTTGGCCGCTGGCGATCCTTCGGGCGTGACCTGAACTTCCAGCACGCGACCGTCAGCAGCACGGCCGCTGATGTGGGTGACCTCGCGCCCCGCGCGTTCTTCGATCGGAATCTCGGCCAGGCCGTCGCTCAGGCGCAGGTCCAGGGTCGAAGTGGGCATGGCCACGTAAAACGGCACGCCGTTGTCAAACGCCGCCAGCGCTTTCAGATAGGTGCCGATCTTGTTGCACACGTCGCCACGCGCGGTCACACGGTCGCAGCCCACGATGACCAAGTTCACCTGCCCGTGCTGCATCAGGTGGCCCCCAGCGTTGTCGGCGATCACCGTGTGCGGCACGCCGGCTTGCCCGAATTCCCAGGCCGTCAGGCCAGCGCCCTGGTTGCGCGGGCGCGTTTCGTCGACCCAGACATGCAGTGAGATGCCCGCTGCATGGGCCTGATAGATGGGCGCCGTAGCGGTGCCCCAACCCACCGTGGCCAGCCAGCCTGCGTTGCAATGCGTCAGCACCTGCAGCACGCCACCCCCGGCTGCCATGCGCTGAGTTGCCAGCGCTTGCAAGAGTGGCAAGCCGTGGCGTCCGATGGCGGCGTTCACGCTGATGTCTTCTTGCGCGATGGCTTCTGCTTCAGCCCAGGTGGCAGCAGCGCGCTGAGCTGTTGCCAGCGGTGCCCATACCGCCTGCATGCGATTCAAAGCCCAGGCCAGATTGACCGCAGTGGGCCGCGCGGCCTGCAACAGCGCCGTGGCTGAAGCCATACCTGCATCGCTGGCATCCCCGCGCGCCTGCAGCGCCACACCAAAGGCAGCGGTGGCGCCAATCAGCGGCGCGCCGCGCACCCACATGTCGCGAATGGCGGTGGCCACGGCGGGCGCGTCGCGCAGCAGCACGTGCCGCAGTTCGTGCGGCAACAGGCGCTGGTCGATGACTTCCACCGCGTCGCGGCTGTTGCAGGCCCGCAGTGGCTGCAATGCCTGCAAGCTCATGCTGCCGGCCCCAGCACGCGCCCGGCAATGCTGCGCAGCTTGTCCACCATGGCCGGGTCGCGTGCTTCAGGCGCGGTGATCAGCGCGTGCTGCAAGGCGCTGCGGCAGGCGCATGCAGCAGCCTGCGGGTCGGCGGTGATATTGCCTGCCAACCCGGCCACCAGCGTGCGCGCGGCCTGTGCATTGGCCAACAGCACCTGGATGATGGCGTCTACCGTGACGGCGTCGTGCTGCGGGTGCCAGCAATCAAAGTCGGTGACCATGCCCACGCTGGCGTAGCACAGCTCGGCCTCGCGGGCCAGCTTGGCTTCGGGCATGTTGGTCATGCCGATGACGCTGCAGTTCCAGCTGCGATAAAGCTCGCTCTCAGCGCGGGTGCTGAATTGCGGGCCTTCGATGGTGAGGTAGCAGCCCCCGCGCACATGAGGCACGCGCTGCGCCTTCAGCGCCTGTTCCAGGTGGTCGCCCAGACGCGAGCACACCGGGTCGGCCAGGGAAACATGCGCCACCATGCCTGTGCCGAAAAAGCTCTTGGCGCGGGCGTGCGTGCGGTCGATGAACTGGTCTACGACGACAAAGGTGCCTGGCGGCAGGTCTGCGCGCAAGCCGCCCACGGCCGACAGCGACAGCACGTCGGTGGCACCCAGCATCTTCAGCGCTGCGATGTTGGCGCGGTAATTGACTTCGCTGGGCGGAATGCGGTGCCCGCGGCCATGGCGCGGCAGGAAAGCCAGTTCGGCCACGCCGCCGGCATGCGCCAGCTGGCCGCGAAAAATCTGATCTGAAGGCGGGCCCCACGGCGTGTCCACGGTTTCCCAGCGGGTCTGCGTCAGGCCCGGCAGGTCATACAGGCCACTGCCGCCCAGGATGGCGAGCAAAGGTTGGGTCATTCGAGAACTCCAGCAGGCAAACGTGTTTCTTTCAATGAGGCCAGCCGGGCAGCGCTAGCCAGGCGGGCCACTTCGGCAGGTAGCAGAGATTTCAGCCGGTGGTCTGACCAAACCTGGCGCCAGCGGCGTGCACCGGGCGTGCCGTTCCACAAGCCCAGCATGTGGCGCGCGCCGCTGGCCCAAGGTTGGCCTTGCGCAGCGCGCTGCTCGAGGTAGGCCACCATGCCTCCTTCCACGGCTTCTCGCGACTCTGCTGGGCCCTGCTGACCGAAAAAAGCGGCGTCCCACCCGGCCATGGCCCAGGGCTCGTGGTAAGCGTGGCGGCCGACCATCACGCCGTCGATCTTTTCCAGATGCGCAGCAATCTGCGCGTCGCTGGCAATGCCGCCGTTGACGACGAAACTGCAATCAGCGAAGTCGGCCTTCAGTCGCTGCACATAGTCGGGCCGCAGCGGTGGCAATTCGCGGTTCTCTTTCGGGCTCAGGCCTTCGAGCCAGGCGCTGCGCGCGTGCACGATGAAGACGCTGCAGCCACTGCCCCGGGCCACGGTGCCGACAAAGTCGCGCACGAATTCGTAGCTGTCATGCCGGTCCACGCCAATGCGGTGCTTCACGGTCACGGGCAGGTCGCAGCTGTCGCGCATGGCGGCCACGCAGTCGCCGACCAAGGCCGCTTCGCTCATCAAACAGGCACCGAAAGCGCCACGCTGCACCCGCGGGCTGGGGCAGCCGCAGTTCAGGTTGACTTCGGCGTAGCCCCATTGCTCGGCCAGGCGGGCGCAAGCCGCCAGGTCGGCAGGTTCGCTGCCGCCCAGTTGCAGGGCCAGCGGGTGTTCAGCGGCGCTGTAGTCCAGATGACGAGGCACATCGCCATGCAGCAAGGCGCCGGTGGTCACCATTTCCGTGTACAGCCGCGTGCGACGGGTGATGAGGCGGTGGAAGACGCGGCAGTGCCGGTCGGTCCAATCCATCATCGGCGCCACGCTCAGGCGCCATGGATTAGAAAATTCATTCATGAGCGCCGATCGTAACTTTGTCGCCCTGGGCACGCCTGGCCAGCGCTCAAGTTCCTGGGTGCGGAGTCGAAGACCGGCGGGGCGTGCGCGCTGCGGGCCGCATGCTCAGGATCGAAGGCATCACCCAGGACCTGACTGAGCGCGCTGCCGCAGAGGAACGCATCAATCGGCTGGCGAATTACGACATGCTCACAGTGCGGGAAAGCGAACTGCACCGCGCCATCGCCGAAGACCAGTTGCGCCTGCACTACCAGCCCAAGGTCGATGCGGCCAGCGGCCTCGTCACTGGCGCCGAAGCGCTGGTGCGGTGGCTGCACTCTGTCCGCGGGCTGGTGCCGCCGCTGGAATTCATTCCCCCGGCCGGGGAATCTGGCCTGATCCTTGCGCTGACAGACTTCAACCTCAGGCGCTTTCGTGTGGACAAGCTGAAGATCGACCGCTCGTTCATCACCGGTGTGCACCGCGGCGGGCGTGACTCGGCTATTGCCGCATCCGTCATCGCACTGGGGGCGAGTTCGGTCTGCGGGTGGTGGCCGAAGGGGTGAAGACTGTGGCGCAGTCGGCCTTCTTGGTGGCCCATGGCTGCCAGCAGCAACAGGGGTACTTGTTCTCCAAGCCCTTGCCCAGCCAGGACTTCGATGATTCGCTGGTGGCGGGCCGGGTCGATTTGCCGCAAGGCGACTTGGTTTCCGCAGATTCAGCCGCCAGCGCTTGAACTGAAGTCGACCCGAAGCCAGCGCGTCGAACGGTGCTACCTTCGCAGGCATTTCCACGATGCCCGGGATGTCGCCGATGTCCACCAGCCCATCGCCCCAGTTGCTGGCTCATCTGCAGTCTGAACTGCTGGTGTTTGCGCCCTTCGCTCAAATGACTGAGGCGCATGTGCAGCAGTTTCTGGCGCACTGCACACAGGCTTACTTCGAACCCGGCGAAACCTTGCTGGACCACAGCTCCGGCACGGTGGCCCATCTGTTCTTCATTCGCCGTGGGCGCGTGGGCGGCCGGTCGGGCGGCCGGGCGGGCGGCCTGACCGGCGGCGCGGCGGGCGAAGCCGGATTCGAGATCGAGGCCGGCGACCTGTTTCCCATCGGCGCGGCGCTGGGTAGCCGCGCGGTCACTTCCGTCTACACGGCGCTGGCAGACACCTTCTGCCTGCTGCTGCCTGTGGCCCGGATGCACGCGCTGGCGGAAACGAGTGCACCATTCGCCGACTTTCTGAACAACCGCGTACAGCAATTGCTAGGTCATTCGCGCCAAGCCTTGCAACGCAGTTTCGGCGAGCAGGCCCTGGCCCAGCAAACACTGGCCACGCCGCTTTCGCAATTGCTGCAACAGCCACTGCGCCCGATCGTGGGCGTGCCGCCCACGCAGACCCTGCAGCGGGCCTTGCAAACCATGCACGACCAGCGCATCGGCTCGGTGCTGGTCACCGACGAAGCCTCTGGCGCAGCGCTGGGCATCCTCACGCGCTACGACGTGCTGGGCCGCGTCACCTTGCCCGGCCTGCCGCTGCACACGCCCATCAGCGCCGTGATGAGCCAGCCGGTGCAGACACTGGGGCTGCAAGCCACGGCGCAAGACGCTGCCTTGCTGATGTCGCGCCACGGTATCCGCCATGTGCCGGTGGCCGACGCGCAGGGCCGTGTCGTCAGCATCATTTCTGAACGCGACCTGTTCGCGTTGCAGCGCTTGTCGCTGAAGCAGATCAGCACGGCGCTGGCCGGTGCTGCGGATGTAGACGAACTGGCGCTGCGCGCCCACGACATCCGCCGCCTGGCGCGCAGCCTGCTGGGCCAGGGCGTGATGGCGCGGCAACTCACGCAACTGATCAGCCACCTGAACGACGTGCTGTGCCAGCGCCTGGTGGCCCTGGTCGCTGAACAGCACCAGGTGGATCTGGGCCGCGTGTGCTGGCTGGCTTTCGGCAGCGAAGGCCGCAGCGAACAGACCATTTCCACCGACCAGGACAACGGCATCGTTTTCGCAAGCAAAAACGCCCATGCCGACCGCCCCGCCCTGCTGGCTTTCGCCCGCGATGTGAATACCGCGCTGGACCGCTGCGGCTACCCGCTGTGCCAGGGCAACATCATGGCCAGCAACCCCGACTGCTGCCGCAGCAGCAGTGAGTGGCTGGAACGTTTCGATCAATGGATTGATCAGGGCAGCCCTGAAGACCTGCTCAAGGCCAGCATCTTCTTCGATCTGCGGCCCCTGGCTGGCGCCGTCGAGCTGGCGCAGCCTTTGGTGTCGTTCATCGGCCAGCATGCTGCGGCCAACAGCCGATTCCGCAAGCAACTGGCGATGAACCTGCTACGCCGCAGGCCGGCATTGACCTGGACGGGCGGCATCGACACGCAGGAGCTGGGCGACCATGAAATGCTCGATCTGAAAGCGCGCGGGACGGCCATCTATGTGGACGTGGCTCGGCTGCTGGCCTTGGCGCACCACGTGCCGGGCACAGGCACACGCGAACGCTTCGAAGCTGCGGCCACGGCGATGCACTTGCCGGCGCGGCAGGCCCAGGCCTGGTCCGAAGGCTTCGAGTTCCTGCAGATGCTGCGCTTGCGCGTTCAGCTTGCTCCTCAGCGCTGGGGCGAAGCCGCTGACAACCCGAACCTGATCGACGTGTCCGCGCTCAACGACTTCGACCGTCGCTTGCTCAAGGAAAGCCTGCGCGCGGCGCAGCGGCTGCAGCGTCGCGTCGAGACCGAGTACCCGTGAGCTGGTGGCAAAACATGTTCGGCGGCGCCACGCTGCCGGCAGCAGACGCCCGGCGCTGGGTGGTCGTGGACCTGGAAACCAGCGGCCTCGATACCCGGCGTGACGCGCTCCTGGCCATCGCTGCCGTGGCGGTCCATTTCGATACGGCCAGCGGCGCGCCGCAGATCGCCCCGCGCGACAGCTTCGAGGTGAGCGTGCTGCAGCCCGCGCAGCCCGGCTCGGCCACGAATAAGGCCAATATCCTGCTTCACGGCATTGGCGTAGCAGCGCAGCGCAGCGGCACCGATGCCCAGACCGCTTTGAATTCGTTCGAGCAGTGGGTCGCCGGCGCGCCACTTCTGGCCTTCCATGCGCCATTCGACCAGGCCATGCTGAGTCGTGCCATGAAAGCGGCGCTGGGCCGCGAGGGTGCCTGGCAATGGCTGGATCTGGCGCCTGTGGCGGCGGGCCTGCACCCCCAAGTTGGCGTGACTTTGCGGTCTTTAGACGATTGGCTGTCGCACTTCGACATCCCTTGCGCCGCACGCCACCAGGCAGCCGCCGACACACTGGCCACGGCTGAACTGCTGCTGCGGCTGTGGCCGGCAGCACGCGCCAAGGGTCTGACGCGTTTTGCGTCGCTGCAAGGGTTGGCCAGGCACCAAGGGCAATTTGTCCAGCGCTGAACGTACACTGATCCCCGGCCTTCCTGCCTGTCCTGTTCACTCTGTCTTGCCGTTGCCCCTGGCCCCTGTCGATCTGCTGCCCTTGGCACCTTCCCCGGCCGCGCCGTGCCTGCAAACGCAGGCGTTGGCCGGTGAACGCGGCGACAGGCGCTTGTTTGAAGGACTGAACCTGGCCCTGGTGCCGGGCAGCGTGACCTGGCTGCGCGGGCGCAACGGTCGCGGCAAAACCAGTTTGCTGCGCGTGCTGGCAGGCTTGTCACCTGCGGCAGATGGCAGCGTTTCTGTGCACGGTCAGGCGCAAACAACGGGCGACGCGCAGCTGCGCCGGCAGTGGGTCTATATCGGCCACCAGAACGCCCTGAAGGACGACCTCACCGCCACTGAAGCCCTGAGTTTTCTGGCCCGCCTGCATGGGCTGCCGCACGACGACGAGACGCTGATCCACGCGCTGCGACAACTCGGCATCGGCCACCGCAGGCATGCCATGGTGCGCACGCTCAGCCAGGGTCAACGGCGCCGCGTGGCGCTGGCCAGGCTGGCCTTGTCGGGCGCGGCGCCGATCTGGCTGCTCGATGAACCCTACGACGCGCTGGACATAGATGGCATTGCCGTGCTCGATGGCATCATTTCAGCCCATGCAGCAGCCGGCGGATGCGTGCTCCTCACCAGCCACCAGGCGCTGACGATCCAAAACCCCGTGCCGCAGCTGCTGGACCTGGAACCCTATGCACCCCAGCCGACGCCGAAGCAGAAGCCAAAGCAGAAGCTTAAGAGTGAACCCGAATCTGGTTCAATGCCCCGCAGCACGGCCCGCCCATGAGATCGGTCTTCATGAGCGTGCTGCTGCGCGACCTGAAACTGGCCTCGCGCAGGCGCATCGACGCCTTGCTGCCGCTGGCGTTTTTCTTGGTGGCGCTGAGCCTGTTCCCGCTGGGCGTGGGCCCCGAGCCACAGACCCTGCGCCAGATCGCGCCAGGCATCGTCTGGGTGTGTGCCTTGCTGGCGTCCATGCTCTCGGTGGGCCAGCTCTTCGCTGGCGACATGGCCGATGGTTCGCTCGAACAGATGCTGCTGGCGCCGGCCTCAGCCATAGCCGTCGCTTTAGCCAAGTGCACGGCGCACTGGTTGCTGACGGGCCTGCCCTTGATCGTGGCCACACCGCTGGCAGCACTGGCTTTCGACCTGTCGGGGCCGGCTTTGGCCGCCCTGCTCTTCGGTCTGCTGCTGGGCACGCCCATCCTCAGTTTGCTGGGTGGGTTGGGTGCGGCGCTGACGTTGGGGCTGCGCAGCAGCGGCATGCTGTTGATCCTGGTGGTGCTGCCGCTGGCTACGCCGGCCCTGATCTTTGGCGCCGGTGCGGTAGGGCAAGTCGAAGCCGGCATGTCGGCATCGGGGCATTTTTCACTGCTGGGCGCGCTGCTGATTGCCACTGCCATGGGCGCACCTTGGGCCACCGCTGCGGCTTTACGCATTTCGACAGAATAAGCACATGAGCAGCTTGCGCCTCTTCAGCTTTGCAGCACCTTCTCGGTTCTACGCACTGACGCGTTGGCTCGTGCCGTTGTGCTGGGTGGTGGCACTGGGGTTTTCCGTCGTCGGCCTGTACATGGGTTTTTTCGTGGCCCCTACCGACCGGACCCAGGGCGATTCCTACCGCATCATCTTCATCCACGTGCCTGCGGCCTGGATGTCGATGCTGCTGTATCTGGTGATGGCGTTCTGGGCCGGTATCGGCTGGGCCTTCAATGCCCGGCTGGCTTCGATGGTGGCCCGCGCCATCGCCCCCACGGGTGCGATGTTCACGTTTCTGGCGCTGTGGACGGGCGCCTTGTGGGGCCGGCCCACTTGGGGCACCTACTGGGTTTGGGACGCGCGGCTGACGAGCGAACTCATCCTGCTGTTCCTGTACCTGGGCTATATCGCCCTGGTGAATGCCATCGACGACCGCCGCCGTGCTGACAAAGCCGGCGCGTTGCTGGCCCTGGTGGGCAGTGTCAACGTGCCGATCATCTATTTCTCGGTGCAGTGGTGGAATACCCTGCACCAGGGCGCCACCATCAGCGTCTCGACAGCGCCGAAAATGGCGGCCACCATGCTCATGGCGATGCTTTTGATGACAGTGGCATTCTGGGCTTACGCCTTTGCTGTGGTTTTCATGCGGACCCGGGCCGAGATCATCGAGCGTGAAGCCCATGCGGGCTGGGTGGCTGCCCTGGTGCGCGGGAGAATCAAGGCATGAACTGGGGCAGCGCGCAGGAGTTTTTCCATATGGGGGGCTACGGCTTCTACGTCTGGGGCTCCTACATCGTGGCCCTGGCCGTGATGCTGTTAGAACCACTTTTGACCCGCCATCGCCACCAACAGGCGCTGCGCGATGCCGCGCTACAGACTGATCAAACCGAGGACGAGACATGAAACCACGCCAGAAGCGGTTGGCCATCATCGGTGGCCTGCTCTCAGCCACGGGCATCACCGTCGCGCTGGTGCTCAGCGCCTTCCAGAGCAACATGGTCTTTTTCTTCTCGCCCACCCAGGTGGCTGCGCATGAAGCTCCCACCAACCGCACCTTTCGCGTCGGCGGCCTGGTGCAAGAGGGCACCGTGCAGCGCGACGGCTTGCGCGTGAATTTCATCGTCACCGACACGGCCAAGACCGTGCCAGTGAGCTACGAAGGCATCCTGCCTGACCTGTTCCAGGAAGGCAAAGGCGTGGTGGCGCAAGGACAGCTTAAAAATGGTGTGTTCGTCGCCCGTGAGGTTCTGGCCAAGCACGACGAGAACTACATGCCCCCTGAGGCCGCAGACGCGATACAGCGCGCCCAAAAGGGCCAGAGCCGGCTGGACCAGACGATGGTTCAGCAAACCCTGCCGCAGGCTCAGCCATGATTGCTGAAGCAGGTCATTTCGCACTGTGGCTGGCCGTGGGTGTGTCCCTGATCCTGGGCATCATGCCCATGGTGGGCGCGCAGCGAGGCCGGGCCGACTGGATGGCGCTGGCGAGGCCGACCACGCACGCGCTGCTGGCGCTGATCGTCATCGCCTTCGGGTGCCTGATTGCCAGCTTCATTCGCAACGACTTCTCGCTGCTCAACGTTGCTTCGCACTCCAACAGCGCGCTGCCCTTGCAGTACCGAATCGCGGCTTCCTGGGGCAGCCATGAGGGCTCGCTGCTGCTGTGGCTGCTGATGCAGGCGGGCTGGGCCTGGGCGGTAGCCACCTTCAGCCGCAACTTGCCGCTGCCGGTACTGGCGCGCATCTTGGCGGTGATGGGGCTGCTGACGCTGAGCTTCCTGCTCTTCGTGCTGTTCACGTCCAACCCCTTCGACCGCATCTTCCCGGTGCCGCTGGACGGCCGCGACTTGAACCCGCAGTTGCAAGACCCGGGCATGATCTTTCACCCGCCCATGCTGTACATGGGTTACGTAGGCATGTCGGTGGCGTTCTCATTCGCGGTGGCGGCCCTGATCGGCGGCAACCTGGACGCGCAGTGGGCGCGCTGGTCGCGTCCCTGGACGACGGTGGCCTGGGCCTTCCTGACCTTCGGCATTGCACTGGGCAGCTGGTGGGCTTATTACGAACTGGGCTGGGGCGGCTGGTGGTTCTGGGACGCGGTTGAAAACGCATCCTTCATGCCCTGGCTGGTGGCGACGGCGCTGATCCATTCCTTGGCTGTGACCGAAAAACGCGGCAGCTTCAAGAGCTGGACCGTGCTGCTGGCGATCATGGGTTATTCGCTGGCGCTGCTGGGGACGTTCTTGGTGCGCTCTGGCGTCATCACGTCGGTCCATTCGTTCGCTTCCGACCCCACGCGCGGCGCATTCATCCTGGTGATGCTGGCCATCACCGTCACTGCGGCCCTGGCGCTGTACGCCTGGCGCGCGCCGAAGGTGGGCCTGGGCGCGCGCTTCGAGATGATTTCGCGTGAAAGCCTGCTGCTGTCCAACAATGTGTTGCTCGTGGTGGCCACGGCGGCGGTGATGCTGGGCACGCTGTACCCGCTGTTCCTGGACGCGCTGGGCATGGGCAAGATTTCCGTCGGCGCGCCCTACTTCGACGCCGTGTTCGTGCCCATCATGGCCGTGCTGGTGTTCTTCATGGGCGTGGGCCCGCTGGCGCGCTGGAAGGGCGACACGGTGCCAGCCCTGGCAGCCAGGCTACGCTGGGCCGCTGGCATCACGGTGGTGAGCGCCGCGCTCACGGCCTGGATCGGCGGCAAGATCACCATCCTGTCGGTGCTGGGCCTGATGATGGCCTACTGGATCCTGTATTCCATCCTGGCCGAACTGTGGGAGCGCGTGCGACCTGCCCCCGGCATGCGTACCAGCTTGCTGCAGCGTCTGGGGCAGGTGCCGCGCGCAACAGCCGGCATGATGCTGGCGCATGTAGGCGTGGCGGTCTTCGTCTTCGGCGTCACCATGGTGGGCACCTACGACGTCGAACGCGATGTGGCCATGTCGCCGGGCGACAGCACCACGGTCAGCGGCTATACCTTCACCTACCAGGGCACGCAGCCCGTGCGCGGCCCCAACTACCAGGCGATGCGCGGGCATCTGGTGGTTACCCGCGACGGGCAGCCAGTGTCGGAAATGTTCCCTGAAAAGCGCATCTACAAGGTACAGCGCAACCCGATGACCGAAGCCGCCATCGACAGCCGTATTCGCGGTGATCTGTATGTGCAGCTGGGCGAGTCCATCGAGGGCGAAAAGTGGCTGGTGCGCATCTGGGTCAAGCCCTTCGTGGCCTGGATCTGGGTTGGCTGTCTGTTCATGGGCCTGGGTGGCATGTTTGCCGTCACAGACCGCAGATACCGCATGCGCGTGACGCGCAATTCAGCGCAAGAGAAGGCGGCAACGTCAGACACGACGCCGGATAAAACGCCTGAGAGAGCGGGCGGTGCCGCTCTGCCGGCAGCCTGATGAAGTTCCTGCGCTTCCTGTGGCCGCTGGCGCTGTTCGCCACCGTCATGGGTTTCCTGTTCGTCGGCCTGGGTCTGAACCCGCGCGAAGTGCCCTCGCCGCTGATCGGCCAGCCTGCGCCGGCCTTTCAGCTCACGCGGCTGGAAGACCCCAGCCAGCGCATCAGCCGTGACGAACTGCTGGGCCAGGTGTGGATGCTCAACGTCTGGGCCAGCTGGTGCGCGCCCTGCCGCGAAGAGCATCCGCTGGTGGTTGATCTGTCCAAACGCAATCCGGTACCTGTGTACGGCCTGAATTACAAAGACCAGGACGTGGCCGCGCGCAACTGGCTGGCCAATCTGGGCAACCCTTACCGTGCCACGCTGGTGGACACCGATGGTCGTGTGGGCATCGACTACGGCGTTTACGGCGTGCCGGAGACGTTTGTCATCGATCGCGAGGGCATCATCCGCTTCAAGCACACCGGCCCGCTGACGCCAGAAGTGCTGCGCACGCGCATTGAGCCACTTTTAAAGGAGCTGCAAGGTGCGGGTTGATCGCTGGTGGGCTGCTGTTGTGGGTATTTTTCTTGGCGCGTTTTTGTTGGCTGCGTCTGCAGCACAGGCCAAAGAAGCTGCGCCGGCTTCTGCAGACCCAGTGCTGGAAGCCCGCGTGATGAGCGTGTCTTCCGAATTGCGGTGCCTGGTTTGTCAGAACGAGACCATCGCGGCTTCCCATGCCGACCTGGCTGTAGACCTGCGCAATCAGGTGCGCGACATGCTGCGCGAGGGCAAGAGCGAAGCTTACGTCTTCGACTACATGACGGCGCGCTACGGTGACTTCGTTCTTTACCGCCCGCCACTGAAGAGCAGCACCGCGCTGCTCTGGTTCGGCCCCTTCGTGCTGCTGGCTGCCGGCCTGTTGGGGTTGTGGTGGATGCTGCGCCGGCGCAATCGCTTGCCGGCCGACCAATTTGATGCTGATGAATTCTGAAATCGCCGCGCTGCGGCAACAAATACAGCAACTCAACGCCCTGCACGCCGACGGTACGCTGGGCACTGCCGCTTTCGAGACCGCCAAGGCGCCGCTGGAGCGCAAGCTGCTGGACAGCGTGCTGTCGGCGCCGGAGCCTGCTGCAGATGTAGCCGGGAGCGCTGCCGCCGGCATGCCCAGCCCAGGCGGCTGGCTGGTTGCCGTTTTGGCTGTCAGCGTCATCGGCCTGGCCGTGGCGGGCTATGCCTACACCGGCGCGCCTGGCGCCACGGTGATGGCGCAGTTGGGCGATGCGGCCGCGGCCCCGGGGGTGGACAGCAATGCCAGCGAAGAGGCGCAGTTCGCAGCAGCTGTCGAACAACTGGCGCAGCGCCTGCAAAACGAGCCCGACAACACTGAAGGCTGGGCCATGCTGGCGCGCAGTTATGCACGGCTGGGCCAACATGAGAAGGCTTTACCCGCTTTCAAGAAAACAGGCGCGCTGCTGGAAAGCGATGCCCGCTTGATCGCCGACTACGCCGACACCCTGGCGGTGCTGAACAACCGCAGCCTGGCTGGCGAACCCGCGATGTGGGTAGACAAAGCACTGAAGATCGACGCCAACAACCCCAAAGCGCTGGCGTTGGCCGGCACGGGCGCGTTCGAGACCGGCGACTTCCGTACGGCAGTTCGACATTGGGAGCGCCTGGCCGATAACACGCCGCCGAATGCAGAGTTTTTGCCGCAACTGCAGGCCAGCATCGCCGAAGCGCGACAAAAGGCTGGCATGCCGCCAGCCGCTGTTCCGGCTGCGCTTCCGCTTGCCGCTGCGCCTGCGGGAATGCCGACTGCGGCTGCAACGCCTGCTGGCACCGCAACTGGCCCGGCCGTGCAAGGCAGCGTGCGCCTGTCAGCCGCGTTGGCCGCCCAAGCGCAACCTGGAGACACGCTGTTCATCTTTGCCCGCGCCGCAGAAGGCCCGCGTATGCCGCTGGCTATCGTGCGCCACACGGTGAAAGATTTGCCGCTGGTATTCAAGCTCGACGACAGCATGGCCATGGCGCCGGAGATGCGCTTGTCGCTCCACCCCAAGGTCATCATCAGCGCGCGCATCAGCAAAAGCGGCCAGGCCACGCCCACGGCAGGCGACCTGCTGGGTGAATCAGCGGCTGTCGCCAACAACGCCACTGGCGTGGCCATCGAGATCAACGAGCTGGTCAGGAACTGACGGAAGTTGATCCGGTTCAGGATCCAGACCCAGACCCAGACCCAGATTCAGACTCAGACCTAGATCCAGAGTCAGGTGCAGCCCCCTGCCCCCGGCGCGCATTGCGCGTGATGACATCGGCAAATCGCGGCAGCAGTGCATCGGGCAGGTCATGGCCCATGCCCGCTATGAAGTCGGATTGCGCACCATTGATCCGCCTGGCCAGTTCGCGGCCTGCGGCCACGGGGATCAACGGATCAGCCTCTCCGTGGATCACGGTCGTGGGCACAGAAATACCTTTGACCCAGCTGCTGCGGTCGCCGTCGGCAGCCACGGCCAACAACTGGCGCGTCGTGCCGGCCGGCCGCCAGTCACGAGTGACCATGGCGAGCAAACGCTGTCGCTGCAGCGCGGGCTCGGGCGGAAAGGCCGGGCTGCCGATGATGCGCATCAGCCGCTCCAGATGATCGACCACGGCCTGCGGGCTGTTACCTCGCGGCCGGGACAACAAGGCGCCGCGTACGCGCAGCGAAGGCTGCGGCAAGCTGCGAGCGCCCGTGGTCGTCATCATCAGCGCCAAGCTCTTCACACGCTGCGGGTGGCCAGCAGCCAGGTGCTGCGCCACCATGCCGCCCAGCGAGGCACCGCAGACGTGGGCGCGCGCGATGCCGAGCGCCGTCAGCACGCCCAGCGCGTCTGCGGCCATGTCAGCCAGTCGATAAACAGGCGCAAGCGGCAGGCGCAAGCCGTATTTCAAACCGGCCCACGCCATGTTTGGCGTGCCGGCTTCATCGAAGCCCTGGCTCAGCCCCGCGTCGCGGTTATCGAAGCGAATGACGCGAAAGCCACGTGCCACGAGCAGGTCCACCAGCGCCTGCGGCCAGGCCGTGAGATGCATGCCCAGCCCCATGATGAGGAGCATAGGGTCGGCGCCCACGGGGCCTTGGTCGTCGACCTCGATCGATAGGCCGTTGGCCTGCAACTTCATCGCGGCTTCATGAACCAGCGGCCAACGACACCCGCAGCCTGCGGGTCGAAGCGTTGCCAGCGCCGGGGGTTTTGGGCCAGGCGGTCGGCCACGGCGAACAGCGCCAGTGGGTTCAGTCCCATGCCGATGTGGCTGGCGTGGACTTCGATGTTCTCGACATGCTGCGCTGCTTCATTGATGCTGCATTGCCAGGCGACGACACCGTCGCTCTTGCTGTAGATCGACGTTGTCGGGCAGCTGGGTGGCTGGCGAAGGCCTCGCATCAGCGATTCATCGTGCACTTTTTTTCCGCTGACCAGTTCGAAGAAGCGCCAGGCGTTGGTGGCGCGCGGGTGGCCGGCGAAAGGTGTGCCCAACGTGACGACGCAACGCACCAGCTCCGGCAGTTCCTTGGCCAGCTCGCGGGCGTAGATACCGCCCAGGCTCCAGCCCACCAGGCTCACGGGTTCACGGTGGCGCGCTGCCAGTTCTTGCAAGGTGCGACGGCAGGCATCGATCACGCCCCGGCGCGGGCCGAAGTTGAAGCCTTGCTCCCACGGGTAGGTGGTGTAGCCGCGGTTGCGCAAGAAGTTGCGCAGCGTCAGGGTGGTGACGTCGCTGGCACCCAGGCCCGGGAAGACCAGCACCGGGTGGCCGTCGCCCAAAGGCAGCCGTGCGAGCCAGGGGCTGGCGGCCCAGAGTGCCGCCAATTCCCAAGGCGCCCGGGCCTCCAGCATCATCTGCCAGGGGCCGGGGGCGGCCAGCGGCTCTGCCGCAATCGAAGCCTTCGTCATGGCTGCATTGTCAGCGACGAGCTGTCCTGCGTGCTGCGGGGCCGAGCTGGCCAGCCGGTGCAAGCGCGGCCAGTTCGTCGAAGGCCATCGTCAACGCATCGGCCAGTTCGCGCACCTGCGGCATGGCCGCGGCATCTGCCATCAGGCCGAAGTCCATGCTTTGGTCGTAGCTCTGCACAGTAATGTTCAGCGCCAGGCCGTGCACGACGATGGAGGCGGGGTAGTTGGTGAGCATGCGCGCGCCGGCCAGATACAGCGGCACGGGCGGGCCGGGCACATTGCTGATGACGAGATTGGCCCACTGCGGAACGCGATCGGCCACGCGCGCCTTGCCATACAAGGCCGTGGCCGCTTCGATCAACCAAGGCACGCCCAGGCTCGGGAAGTCGGTAGGCAGCACGCTCTTCAGCCCGCCCATGGTGGACTTCATTGCCCTGCTGGCCTGGCGGATGTGCTGCAGCCGTGTCGAGGCATCAGGGAGATGGGTGCCCAGGCTGATCAGACTCATCGAAGCCTGGTTTCCCTGGCCCGGTGCAGCCTTATTCGCTTTGGCGGTGTCCACGCGCAAAGAAATCGGCACCGCTGCCACCAGGCTCTTCTTCGGCAGGCTGCGCCGCTGGACGAAGTACTGGCGCAAAGCCGTGCTGCACAGCATCAGCACGATGTCGTTGAGCGTGGCCTCGTGTGCGCGCGCCAAGGTCTTCAGCTTGGCCAGTGGCAAGCTGACGGTTGAAAAGGCGCGGCCAGGCGTGACCGATACGTTCAAAGCCGTGCGGGGCGCCAGGCTCAAATTGCCGCTGCCTTTGCCTGCGGTCCGAGAAGCGACGCTGGGCAGGCCCAGGCTGACGACAGCTTGTGAGATGGCCATGCTCGCCGCCCTGGAAGCCGCCTTTTTCAGCGTGCCCGCCGTGGCCGGCAGTTCCCGCAGGATGCTGGCCACCTTCTGCACCTGGCTGCCCAAGGCACCACGCAGCATCTCGCTCATGCCGATCTCGAAGGTCTTGTGCCGGCTTGAGGGCAGTAGCTGCAGTTCGCGGCCTTGGGACTGCAGGTCCAGGATCACATGGGCCAGCGCCACCGCCGCCTGTCCATCGACAGCGGCATGGTGAAGCTGGGTGTAAAGCGCCACGCGCTTGTGGCCGCTGGCAGACGGGGCCAGCCCTTCGAGCACATGAAACTTCCACAGCGGCCGGCTGCGGTCGAGCAGCACGGTGTGCAGGCGGCCGACTTCGGCTTCCAGCTCGCTGCGCCCGTCGCCTTGGCGCGCACTGCGCGGCAGCTTCACTTCCACGATGTGCTGCCGCAGGTCGGGTTCGGCATCCACCCAGGCCGGGTTGGCCAGATTCAGCGGCATCCGCCACAAGCGCTTGCGCAGCACGGGTGCGGCCTCCAGCCGCCCGGCCATGTGCTTGCGCAAGGCCGTGACGAACTGGCCCGTGCTGCCGGCAGGCAGCTCGAACACATGCAGCGCGCCCACGTGCATGGGCATCGCTGGCGTTTCCAGATACAGGAATATCGCGTCAAGGCCGGTGAGCTGGTGCATGAGCTGGTGCAAGGGGCCAAGGCGGTGCGCCTTGTCAGCGGGATCGTAGCCGGGCTTGTCTAGCGCGGCGCTCGCTGCCAGCTCAACAGCGAGTTGCCCGCCAAGGCCAACAACACCAGCGCGCCACCGCCGAACACGGCGCTGCTGGGCGCCTCGCCCGCGCCTACCCAGGCCCACAACACACCAAAAATCACTTCCAGCAAACCAAGCAGGGCAATTTCCGGCGCACTGAGCACGCGCGCTGCTGCCACCGCCATCAGGCATGGCACGGCCAACTGCACCGCACCGAGCATGGCCAGCAGCCCGATGTCATGCGCAGACGCCCGCAGCGGCCAGGCCAGCGGCAGCGTCACTGCAGCTGAGATCACGGCCCCCAGCAACACAGCCACCAGCATGTCTGGCGGCGCGTCCTGGCGGCTCAGGTGCTGCAGCAACGTCCAGTTCACTGCCGCTGCCAGCGGCACGGCCAGGGCCACGCCGATGCCCAGCAGTTGGCTGGTTTCGCCCAGGCCGGCCTGATGACCGTACATCCAGCCGATGCCCACACCGGCCACGGCGATGGCCAGCCAAGTCCCGGCGCTCAACCGATGACCCAGAAAGACGCGCGCGCCCAAGGCTGTGAGAAAAGGGCCGATGGCCATCGTGACCAGCACATTGGCCACGCTGGTGAGCGTGAGCGCCACCATGAAGGCCGTGAACATCGTCGCCCAGCACAAGCCAGACACCCACAGCACCCGACCGCCGGGCCCGCGCAGGCGCCTCAGCGCATCCGGCAATTCCTCACGCCCGCGCAGCCAGGTCAGCAGCATCACCAAAGCCAGCGCGTTGGCAGCACTGCGCCAGAAGGTCAGCTCGAAACTGCGCGCCGCTTCCAGATGGCGCGTGACCACGCCCGCGATGCTCCACAGCAAGGCGGCGAGCACCATGACCCACACCGCTTTGCGGTGCGACATCGCAGCAGTCCCCGGTCAGGATTGATGCTGACGATCAGCCGTTGTCGCGCGAGGCGCGCTTGCGGTCGTGCTCTTTCAGGTGGCGCTTGCGCACGCGCACGCTCTTGGGCGTGATTTCGACCAGCTCGTCGTCGGCGATGAATTCCACCGCGTATTCCAGCGTCAGGTCGATGGGCGGGGTGATCTTGATCGCATCTTCCTTGCCGCTGACACGGAAGTTGGTGAGCTGTTTGGTGCGCGTGGCGTTGACGACCAAGTCGTTGTCGCGGCTGTGGATGCCGACGATCATGCCTTCGTAGACGGGGTCGTTGGGTTTCACGAACATGCGGCCACGGTCGTCGAGCTTGCCCAGCGCATAGGTGAAGATTTCGCCGTCGTCCATGCTGATCAGCACGCCGTTCTTGCGCCCTTCGATCTCGCCCTTGTAGGCCTCGTAGCCGTCGAAGATGTTGCTGATGAGGCCGGTGCCGCGGGTCAGGTTCATGAACTCGTTGCTGAAGCCGATGAGGCCGCGCGCCGGAATGCGGTATTCCAGCCGCACACGGCCACGGCCGTCGGTTTCCATGTTCACCAAGTCACCCTTGCGCATGCCCAGGGCCTGCATCACGCCGCCCTGGTGAGCGTCTTCGATGTCTGCCGTGACCAGCTCGATAGGCTCGCACTTCTCACCCTTGATCTGCTGGAACACCACACGCGGCTTGCTCACGGCCATCTCGTAGCCTTCGCGGCGCATATTTTCCAGCAGGATGGTCAGGTGAAGTTCGCCGCGGCCGCTGACTTCGAAGATGCCTTCTTCATCAGACTCTTTCACGCGCAGTGCGACGTTGCTCTGCAATTCTTTCTGCAGCCGATCCCAGATCTGGCGGCTGGTGACGTACTTGCCTTCACGGCCAGCCAGCGGGCTGTTGTTGACGCAGAAATTCATCGTCAGCGTCGGCTCGTCCACATGCAGCATGGGCAGCGGCATGGGGTTGGTCGGGTCGGTGATGGTCACACCGATGCCGATGTTTTCCATGCCGTTGACGAGCACGATGTCGCCGGGGCCGGCTTCGGTGGCCTGAATGCGTTCGAGGCCTTCGAAGGTGAGCACCTGGTTGACGCGGCCCTTGAAGGTCTTGCCGCCTTCTTCTGGCGTTCCTTCGCAGACCAGCACGTCCTGCATGGGCCTGAGCGTACCGGCGGTGACGCGGCCCACGCCGATGCGGCCAACGAAGGTGCTGTAGTCCAGCGAAGAAATCTGCAACTGCAAAGGCGCGTCGGGGTCGCCCTTGTGCGCGGGCACATGGCTGAGCACGGTCTCGAACAGCGGCGACAGGTCCGGGCCCCATTGCTCGCCTGCCTCGCCTTCCGTCAGCGAAGCCCAACCGTTCAGGCCCGAGGCGTAAACCACCGGGAAGTCGAGCTGATCTTCCGTAGCGCCGAGCTTGTCGAACAACTCGAAAGCGGCATTGATCACGTAATCGGGCCGCGCGCCGGGCTTGTCTACCTTGTTCACCACGACGATGGGCTTCAGGCCCAGGGCCAGCGCCTTCTTGGTGACGAAGCGCGTTTGCGGCATCGGGCCTTCCTGCGCGTCGATGAGCAGCACCACGCCGTCGACCATCGACAGCGCGCGCTCGACCTCGCCGCCGAAGTCGGCGTGGCCAGGCGTGTCAACGATGTTGACGTGCGTGCCCTGCCAAGTCACGGCGCAGTTCGTGGCCAGGATGGTGATGCCGCGTTCACGTTCGATGTCGTTGCTGTCCATCACACGCTCTGCCACCTTTTCGTTTTCACGGAAGGTTCCGCTCTGGCGCAGCATCATGTCTACCAGGGTGGTCTTGCCATGGTCGACGTGGGCGATGATGGCGATGTTTCGAATTTGCTTGTTCATGGTGTTTCTGTAGATCGGGGGGTGCGGGGCGCTGCGCGCTGGGCCTGCACTTCAAGGGGGCTGAGGAGTCGGTCGGCGATCAGTTCGCCGGCGGTGATATGGGCGGTACCCAGGAAATTGCGGCCGTCGTCGGGGTCCGCCGGGTCTGCTGTAACGACGCGGTAGACCCGCACCTTGGCCATGTCGGCCAGGGCCACGCGGCGCCGCAGACCCGTGAGAAATCGCCCAGCTTCGTCATCAGGCAAGCGAATTTCAGGCCAGGCCTGCAACAGCGCGTCGGCTGGCAGCAAGCGGGCTTCACGTTCGGCTTCAGCCATGGCCTGCAAATCGTCCAGGGTGATGGCGTCTTCCAGGCGCAAGGCGCCTACCGCCGTGCGGCGCAAAGCCGAGAGATGCGCGCCACAGCCCAGCCTTTCGCCGATGTCTTCGGCCAGGGTGCGGATGTAGGTGCCTTTGCTGCACCGTACATCGATGACCAGACAGGTATCTTGCCATTCGACGATGTCGATGCTGTGAATCGTCACCTGGCGTGGAGCGCGTTCAATTTCGATGCCGGCACGCGCATAGTCGTACAACGCCCTGCCTTCATGCTTCAGCGCCGAGTGCATGGGCGGAAGTTGCTGAATGGCGCCTGTGAAGCCTGCACAAGCGGCATGGATGGCGGGCAGATCGACCGCCACGGGCCGCTCTGCCGTGACTTCGCCCTCGCCGTCGCCCGTGCTGGTGCACTGGCCCAGCCGCAACGTGGCGCGGTAGGCCTTGTCGGCGTCCAGGCTGACCTGGCTGAACTTGGTGGCCGCGCCAAAGCACAGCGGCAGCAAGCCCGTGGCCAGCGGGTCCAGCGTGCCGGTGTGGCCGGCCTTCTCTGCACGCAACATGCCCTTGGCCTTCTGCAAAGCGTCGTTGCTCGTGAAGCCCAGGGGCTTGTCGAGCAAGAGCACACCATGCATGGGGCGGCGAGGCAGGCGCGGGCTGGCCATCTCAATCTTCCTTGGCGCGCGTGGCGTTGGCGCGCGCGATCAGCGCTGACAGGTCGGCGGCGCGCTCGGTGGTCTGGTCGTACTGGAAATGCAGCGTGGGCACGGTGTGGATCGACAAGCGCTTGAACAGGCCGTTGCGCAGGAAGCCTGCAGCCTCGCTCAGCCCTTCGGTGCATTCAGCCGGGTCGCCCAGCAGTACTGAGAAATAGACCTTGGCATGCGCATAGTCCGGTGTCACTTCGACGGCGTTGATCGTGACCATGCCCACGCGCGGATCCTTCAGATCCCGGATGAGTTCGGCCAGGTCGCGCTGAATCTGATCGGCGACGCGAAAGCTGCGGTTGACGGTGGATTTTTTATGGCGCATGTTGGTTTCTAAAAAAGGCAAGCCCCGCGTTGCGGGGCTGCCCATTCAAGCTGATGCGCGGAACCGGTTCTGCCGGCCCGCTGCATGCGTCCCCTCGGGGGGCAGCGACCAGAGGGAGCGTGGGGGCTACAAAGTTCGTGCCACTTCCTTGACCTCGAAGAACTCGAGTTGGTCGCCTTCCTTGATGTCGTTGTAATTCTTCAACTTGATACCGCACTCGAAGCCTTCCTTGACTTCGCGCACATCGTCTTTCAAGCGGCGCACCGAATCGACTTCGCCGGTGTAGATGACGACGTTGTCGCGCAGCAAGCGGAACCTGGCGTTGCGCACCACCTGCCCAGCCGTGATGTAGCTGCCGGCCACGGTGCCGATCTTGCTGGCCACGAACACGGTGCGGATCTCGGCCGTGCCCAGAATTTCTTCGCGCTGCTCGGGTGGCAGCATGCCGCCCATGGCTGACTTGATCTCGTCCACAGCGTCATAAATGATGTTGTAGTACTTGAGATCGACGCCGTTGCCCTCGGCCAATTTGCGCGCACCGGCATCGGCCCGCACGTTGAAGCCGATGACAACCGCTTTGGATGCGATCGCCAGGTTGATGTCGGACTCGGAAATGCCACCCACGGCCGCATGCACGATCTGCACCTTGACCTCGGGCGTGCTGAGCTTGACCAGGCTTTGCGCCAGCGCTTCTTGCGAGCCTTGCACGTCGGCCTTGACGATGAGGCTGAGCGTTTGCGCAGCACCTTCGCCCATGTTCTCGAACATGCCTTCGAGTTTCGCAGCCTGGCGGCGATTCAGCGTCACTTCACGGTACTTGCCCTGGCGGAAAGTGGCGATCTCGCGCGCCCGGCGCTCATCGCCCAGCACCATGAATTCGTCGCCCGCCAAGGGCACTTCGGTCAGGCCCTGAATTTCCACCGGGATCGACGGGCCGGCGCTGTCGATGGACTTGCCGTCTTCGTCGACCATGGCGCGCACGCGGCCATAGCTGCTACCCGCCAGGATCACGTCGCCTTTCTTCAACGTGCCGCTTTGCACCAGCACCGTGGCCACGGGGCCGCGACCCTTGTCCAGGCGCGCTTCGATGACCAGGCCCTTCGCTGCAGCCTCTTTCGGTGCTTTCAGTTCCAGCACTTCGGCCTGCAACAGCACTTGTTCAAGCAGGGTGTCGACGCCCGTACCCATCTTGGCCGACACGCCCACGAAAGGCGCATCACCACCGAATTCCTCGGGGATCACGCCTTCTGCAACCAGCTCGTTCTTCAAGCGTTCCAGATTCGATCCAGGCTTGTCGATCTTGTTCATGGCCACCACCAAAGGCACACCTGCTGCCTTGGCGTGGGCAATGGCTTCCTTGGTCTGCGGCATCACGCCGTCGTCTGCCGCCACCACCAGGATGACGATGTCGGTGGCCTTGGCGCCGCGTGCCCGCATGGCGGTAAACGCCGCGTGGCCAGGGGTGTCCAGGAAAGTGATCATGCCGCGCGGGGTTTCCACGTGATAAGCACCGATGTGCTGGGTGATGCCCCCGGCTTCACCCGCTGCTACACGGGCTCGACGGATGTAGTCGAGCAAACTCGTCTTGCCGTGGTCGACGTGGCCCATGACGGTGACCACGGGCGCACGCGGCAATGCGTCGGCACTGCTGTGCAGCGCCTGTTCTTCCTCGGTAAACGCTTCCGGGTCGTCCAGCTTGGCGGTGAATGCCTTGTGACCCATGTCCTCGACCAGAATCATGGCCGTCTCTTGGTCCAACTGCTGGTTGATGGTGACCATCTGACCCAGCTTCATCAATTGCTTGATGACCTCGCTGGCCTTGACGCTCATCTTGTGCGCCAGGTCGGCCACGCTGATGGTTTCGGGGATGTGCACTTCCTGGACCAACTGCTCTGGCGTGGGCGTGAAGCCGGGCCCACTGTCGCTGCGATCGCCGCGACGCCCACCGCCACGCGGTGCACGCCAACCAGGCCGCCCGCCCGAAGAATCGCTGCGGCCTTTCAGTGCGGCACGCTTCTTCGCCGCGTCATCGGCCCAGCTGGAAGACAGCTTCTCGCTCTTGACCTGTTTCTTGTCGCCTGGCTTGGCCACAGCGGTCGCGCCAGGCGCACCGGGCTTGGCCGCTGGCTTGTGAATGGTGCCTTTGATCGCATCTTTGGCGACCTCGACCGGCTTGGGCTCTTCCTTCTTGGCTACCAGCACCTTCTTGGGCGCCGACATCATGGCGCGGATGGCTGCAGCCTCGGCTTCGGCCGCCTTGCGACGCCGCTCCAGATCGACTTGCTTGGCGGTATCTTCAGCCGCCTTGTCAGCGGCCTTGACGATACGCAGCACCGGCTTGGGCGCTTCGGCCGGCGGTTCTGCCGCGGGCGTCGCTACGACTTCGGTTTTTTCAGGCTTGTCGGCTTTGTCTGCCTTGGACGCGGCTGTTTTCTTGCCCGAAGCCTTGCTTTCAGCAGCGACACGGGCCACTTCAGCTTCGCGCTCGGCGGCTTCAGTGGCGGCCTTGGCCGCTGCTGCTTCAGCTGCGGCATTGGCAGCCGCCTGGGCCGCTTCCTGCGCCACGCGCTCTTGCTCTTCGCGCACACGGCGCTGTTCGGCCAGTTCCAGCTCTTGCTGGCGGATGGACTCTGCTTCGATGCGCGCTTCTTCCTCGCGGCGTTGCAGGTCCAGCTCTTCAGCGCTGGGGCCGGTGACTTCTTCGGCGCCGGAAGGCAGATCGTCGCGCTTGACGAACACGCGCTTCTTGCGCACTTCCACTTGGATCGTGCGCGCACGCCCGCTGGCGTCGGCTTGCTTGATCTCGGTGGTGGACTTCTTCGTCAGCGTGATCTTCTTGCGCTCAGCACCTGCGGCTGTGCCGTGTGCTGTGCGCAGGAAGTCGAGCAGGCGCTCCTTGTCCGCCTCGGTGAGCGCGTCATCCGGGGACTGCTTTGTCAAACCCGCGCTTTGCAGTTGCTCAAGCAGTGCGGTCGTCGGGCGATTGAGCTGTAGTGCGAACTGGGCGACTGTCGTCACGGCCATGTGTCGGTGTTCCTGAAGATTAAACCTAGAGTGTGGGAAGGCGGCCTGGTTTCACCATCAAGCGGTGAACCAGTGCTCGCGCGCTTTCATGATGAGAGCGCGTGCGCCTTCGTCTTCTATATCGGTGATTTCTGTGAGCTCGTCGACGGCCAGATCGGCCAGATCGTCGCGCGTATGGATGCCTGCTGCTGCCAGCTTGCCGATCAGCTCCAGCGTCAGGCCTTCCAGATCGCGCAGGTCTTGCGAGACTTGGTCGACCTGCTCTTCGTGCGCAATCTCCATCGTCAACAGCGCGTCTTTGGCACGCGTGCGCAGTTCACTGATGGTGTCTTCGTCGAAGCTTTCGATTTCCAGCATCTCCTGCAGTGGCACATAAGCCACCTCTTCCAGGCTGGTGAAACCTTCGGCGATCAGGATGTCGGCAACTTCGACATCCACGTCGAGTTTGTCCACGAACAAAGCGCGCACCACATCGCTCTCGGTGGCTTGCTTGGCCTGAGATTCCTCGGCCGTCATGATGTTGATGCGCCAACCTGTCAGGTCTGACGCCAGGCGCACGTTCTGCCCGCCACGGCCGATGGCGATCGCCAGATTCTCTTCATCGACCACCACGTCCATGGCGTGCCGCTCTTCGTCAACGACGATGCTTTGCACGTTGGCCGGGGCCAGCGCGCCAATGACGAATTGCGCAGGGTCGTCCGACCACAGCACGATGTCAACGCGCTCGCCTGCGACTTCTGTCGTGACGCCATTCACGCGTGAGCCGCGCACACCCACGCAGGTGCCGATGGGGTCCACGCGACGATCGTGGCTGATAACGGCGATCTTGGCGCGGCTGCCGGGGTCGCGGGCGCAGCTCTTGATTTCCAGCAGGCCTTGTTCGATCTCGGGCACTTCTTGCGCGAACAGCTCGATCATGAAACCCGGGGCGCTGCGCGAGAGCATGATTTGTGCGCCGCGCTGCGTCGCATCTACACCCATGATGAAAGCGCGCACCCGGTCGCCCGTGCGCAGGTTTTCCTTGGGGATCATCTCGCTGCGCTTGAGCCGGCCTTCAACGCGCCCGCTCTCGACAATGATGTCGCCCTTGTCCAGCCGCTTGACGGTACCGACAAATATTTTGTCGCCACGGCTGAGAAAGTCATTGAGCAACTGCTCGCGTTCAGCGTCGCGAATCTTCTGCAGGATGACCTGCTTGGCGGCTTGCGCACCGATGCGCCCGATGGTCACCGAATCAACGGCTTCCTCGATGTAATCGCCTTCTTCAATGTCAGGGATGCGTTCCAGCGCTTCGGACAGCAACTCTTCAGAATCCGGATTTTGCAGACCAGCGGAGTCCGGCACCACCAGCCAGCGGCGGAAAGTCTCGTATTCGCCCGTGTCGCGGTCCACGGAGACCCGCATGTCCACTTCGCCGCCATGCAGCTTTTTACTGGCCGATGCCAAAGCCGCTTCCACAGCGCCGAACACGACTTCGAGGTCGACCGTCTTCTCGCGCGAGATGGCGTCTACCAGCATGAGCATTTCGCGATTCATCGATTCCTTAGCCTCCATTCACGCCGGGCGACGCCGCGCCGGGCGCAGCGCCCGATTCGTCGCCAACATCGGCTGCCGGCACGTCGGCAGGCTTGCTGCTGCGACGGCCCTTGAAATCGAGCACCGGCACGAGCCGGGCTTCCCGTACTTCTTCCAGCATGAAACCCAGCACCTGCTCGGTCTTGCCGGCACTGAATGTCAGGGTCCAGCCACCTTCGGCAACTTCAGCCTGGCTGCGACCCAAAATTCCTTTGAAAACCTTGCGCCCCTCAAAAGGCACTTTCAGCGTCACGCTGACCATCTCGCCGTTGAAGCGCCGGTAATCAGCCTCGCGCAGCAGCGGCCGGTCCAGGCCCGGCGAAGAAACTTCCAGCCGCGCATAGTCGATGCCATCCACTTCCAGCGCATATTGCAGCTGGCGCGTGACGACTTCGCAGTCCTCAACGATGACGAATTCGCTGTCCACCGCATAAGCGTGGTCTGGCTTGCGGTCGATGGTGATGCGCAGCAGGCCGCGGGGCGCGCGCTCCACCTCGACCAGTTCGTAGTGCAGGCCAGCCACCGTGCGTTCGATGGCTTCGCGCCAGCCGGGGCGGGCAACCACCAGGCCGTCAGCATCGAGTCTGGGCGCCAAGTCGCGCTGATCACTGCCCGGCCTCAACGACGGCTTGGCGGGCGCACGCTTACCAGGGATGCGTTGTCCGCCCCCTGCCTTAGCGCTTGTTTTCGCGCTTGATTTGCCGTGATGCCCGCTGACGCTCAATTGATCCTGCCTGCCCAACTATTCGAAATGTGGGCAAAGCGGCTCAACCGAACAGCTCAAGCCCTGGCAGAAAATCCCAAAAGGATCACTAAACAGAGTGCGCAAGACGATCGAGCAAAAAAAATGGGCAGGAAATGATCCGCCCACGTAGCTTTACCCGGGAAAAAGCGGATTATAGACCGAGCTTTTCTCGCGAGCAAGACCGACCTTGAACGGCGCGCTGTGCGTGCAAGAATTCGGGCCCCTTTCGCCTAGCCAAGACCCTGGAGCCCAGCGCATGAGTTTTCTGAGCGGCAAGAAGTTTCTCATCACCGGCGTACTGTCGAACCGGTCGATTGCTTATGGCATTGCCCGCGCCTGCAAGGCGCAAGGTGCAGAGATTGCCTTGAGTTACGTAGGCGAGCGCTTTCGCGAGCGCACGGTCGAATTGGGAGCCTCGCTGGGCACGGGCGCTGGCATGGTGTTCGACTGCGATGTGGCCGACGACGCGCAAATCACCCGCCTGTTCGAGCAACTGGGCGCGCACTGGCCGCATTTCGACGGGCTGGTTCATTCCATCGGCTTCGCGCCGCGTGAAGCGATCGCAGGCGACTTTCTTGACGGCTTGAGCCGCGATTCCTATCGCATCGCCCATGATATTTCTGCCTACAGCTTCCCCGCCTTGGCCAAGGCCGCCCTGCCCCGCCTGCGGCCTGGTGCGGCGCTGCTGACGCTGACTTATCTGGGCGCTGAACGCGCAGTACCCAACTACAACACCATGGGCCTGGCCAAAGCTTCGCTGGAAGCCAGCGTCCGCTACCTGGCCGCCAGCCTGGGGCCCAAAGGTATCCGCGTCAACGGCATCTCTGCCGGCCCGATCAAGACATTGGCGGCTGCTGGCATCAAGGGCTTCGGCAAGATGCTCGAAGCCGTGGGCTCGCAAGCGCCCCTGGGCCGAAATGTGACCATCGACGACGTGGGCAACGTGGCGGCCTTCCTGTTGTCTGACCTGGCAGCAGGCGTGACCGCTGAGATCACCTACGTCGATGGTGGCTTCAGCAAGGTCATGGGCATGCCGCCCGACCCTGCCTGAAACCCGCCTCCCCGTGCAGCAGATCAGTCCTGCTGCACGCAGTCGACGTAATAGCGCCGCTTGCCGTCTTCTGCCGAATCTTCTTCCACCAGCCCGTGCACGTCGGTATCGAAGCCAGGGAATGCCGCATTGAAGGCGCGTGTGAATTTCAAATAGTCGACGATCTTCTTGTTGAAGCGTTCGCCAGGAATGAGCAACGGGATGCCCGGCGGATACGGCGTCAGCAGTGACGTGGTGATGCGCCCTTCCAGCGCATCAATGTCCACGCGCTCGGTCTTGCGATGCGCGATGTACGCAAACGCATCCGTGGGCTTCATCGCGGGCTGCAAGTCAGACAGGTACATCTCCGTCACCAGCCGCGCAATGTCTGACTTGGCGTAGTGCTGGTGGATAGCCAGGCACAGGTCTTTCAGGCCCATGCGCTCGTAGCGCGGGTGTGCAGCGCAAAATTCCGGCAGGGTGCGCCACATGGGCGCGTTGCGGTCGTAGTCGTCCTTGAACTGCTGCAGCGCTGTGACCAAGGTGTTCCAGCGGCCCTTGGTGATGCCGATGGTGAACATGATGAAGAAAGAATAGAGCCCGGTCTTCTCCACCACCACGCCGTGCTCGGCCAGGAATTTGGTGACGATGCTGGCCGGAATGCCGCTTTCAGCAAAGTCACCCGACATGCCCAGGCCCGGTGTGATGATGGTGCACTTGATCGGGTCCAGCAGGTTGAAGCCCTCGGCCAGATCACCGAAACCGTGCCAGGCATCGCCGGCTTGCAAGATCCAGTCTTCGCTGTCGCCAATGCCTGACTCGGTCAGCTTGTCCGGACCCCAGACCTTGAACCACCAGTCGCTGTCGCCGAACTCCTGTTCCACCTTGCGCATGGCCCGACGGAAATCCAGCGACTCGAGGATGCTTTCTTCCACCAGCGCCGGGCCACCAGGTGCTTCCATCATGGCTGCAGCCACGTCGCAGCTGGCGATGATGGCGTACTGCGGGCTGGTGCTGCTGTGCATCAGGTAGGCCTCATTGAAGAGGTGCCTGTCCAGCTTGCGCTCGGTCGCGTCCTGCACCAGCACCTGGCTGGCCTGGCTGATACCCGCCAGCAGCTTGTGCGTGCTTTGAGTGGCAAACACCAGCTGGTCTTTCGGCCGCGGGCGCTTTTTGCCCATGGCGTGGAAGCTGCCGTAGAAGGTGTGGAAAGCCGCGTGCGGCAACCAGGCTTCGTCGAAGTGCAGCGTGTCGATGGTGCCGTCGAGCGCGTGCTTGATGGTCTCGGTGTTGTACAAAACGCCGTCGTAGGTGCTTTGTGTCAGCGTCAGGATGCGCGGCTTCACCGTGTCGGCATCGATGTGCGTCAACAGCGGGTTGGCGGCAATCTTGCGGCGAATGGCTTCAGGCGAAAACTCGCTCTTCGGAATGGGCCCGATGATGCCGTAGTGGTTGCGCGTGGGCGTCAGAAACACCGGCACCGAGCCCGTCATGATGATGCTGTGCAGGATGCTCTTGTGGCAGTTGCGGTCGACCACCACCACGTCGCCGGGTGCCACCGTGTGGTGCCACACCATCTTGTTGCTGGTGCTGGTGCCGTTGGTGACGAAGAAGCAATGGTCGGCGTTGAAGATGCGTGCTGCGTTGCGTTCGCTCTGCGCCACCGGGCCGGTATGGTCCAGCAGTTGCCCCAGCTCTTCGACGCTGTTGCAAACGTCGGCGCGCAGCATGTTCTCGCCAAAGAACTGGTGGAACATTTGCCCCACGGGGCTTTTCAGAAACGCCACGCCACCACTGTGGCCCGGGCAATGCCAGCTGTAACTGCCGTCTTGCGCGTAATCCATCAGCGCCTTGAAAAACGGCGGCGCCAGGCCATCGAGGTAACTCTTGGCTTCACGGATGATGTGGCGGGCCACGAATTCCGGCGTGTCCTCGAACATGTGAATGAAGCCGTGCAGCTCACGCAAGATGTCGTTGGGAATGTGCTGGCTGGTGCGCGTCTCCCCGTAGATGTAGATCGGTATGTCGGCGTTCTTGCGCCGAATTTCCTGAATGAACTTGCGCAGGTTCAGCACCGCCGGGTCCAGGTCGGGGCCGCCCTGGAATTCTTCGTCGTCGATGCTCAGGATGAAGGCGCTGGCGCGGCTTTGCTGCTGCGCGAACTGGCTCAGGTCGCCATAGCTGGTGGCGCCCAGAATCTCAAAGCCCTCTTTGACAATGGCGTCCGCCAGGGCGCGAATGCCCAGGCCAGAAGTGTTCTCGGAACGGAAATCCTCGTCGATGATGACGATGGGGAAACGGAAGTGCAGCATGGGCAACCTCGGAAAAGCGGCAGACGAAAAGAGGGCGCAGTGTAGGGGCGTGGCCGCGAATGACGCTGTCGCTACACTGAATCGCCGGGGCAAATGCGCTGCCCGCCTTGAGAAAAACCGCGATGGAATGGAACGCAAGCACGCTGTGGTGGCTGGCAACGGGGCTTTTGCTGGCCGTGGAGTTGGCCACCGGCACTTTCTACTTGATGCTGCTGGCGCTGGCCACTGTTGCCGGGGCGCTGGCTGCACATGCCGGCCTCAGCCTGCCGCTGCAGTGGGCGGCGGCGGCCCTGCTGGGGGCGGGCTCTACGGCAGTGTGGCATTTCAAGCGCGCCCGCGCGCCGCGTTCGGCGGTGGCCTCGGCCAACCGTGACGTCAATATAGACATCGGTGAGACCGTGCAGGTGCTGGCCTGGAATGAAGACGGCTCGGCCCGCGTCAACTACCGGGGTGCGTCGTGGGCCGTGCGCTTCGCGGGCGGCGCCGGCACCACAGTACCCATGCCCGGCGCCCACACCATTGTTTCCGTGCAGAGTGCGTGGCTGGGCGTGGCCCCGGCTTCGCCTGCAACCAAGTCCATCTCTCAAGTTCACCTCTCAGAACGCTGACCTCCCCCTTATGGAAATAGCCCTCGTCCTGGCCATCGTCGCCGTCATCTTCATCGTGCAGACGATCAAGATCGTTCCGCAGCAGAACGCATTCGTCATCGAACGGCTGGGAAAGTACGACCGCACACTGACCCCCGGCCTGAAGTTCGTCATTCCCTTCATCGAACGCGTGGCCTACAAGCATTCGCTCAAAGAGGTGCCGCTGGACGTCCCCAGCCAAGTCTGCATTACGCGTGACAACACGCAGCTCCAGGTAGACGGCATCCTGTATTTTCAGGTCACCGACCCGATGCGCGCCAGCTACGGCAGCAGCGACTACCTCATGGCCATCACCCAGCTGGCGCAAACCACGCTGCGCAGCGTGATCGGCAAGATGGAACTGGACAAGACCTTCGAAGAGCGCAACCTCATCAATGCCAGCATCGTGAGCGCCCTGGACGAAGCAGCGCTGACCTGGGGCGTGAAAGTGCTGCGCTACGAAATCAAAGACCTGACGCCACCCAACGAGATCTTGCGCAGCATGCAGGCGCAGATCACGGCAGAACGCGAAAAGCGCGCCTTGATCGCCGCTTCAGAAGGCCGCCGGCAAGAGCAGATCAACATTGCCACAGGCGAGCGCGAAGCGTTCATCGCCCGCAGCGAAGGCGAAAAGCAGGCCGAGATCAACAACGCCATGGGCGAGGCTGCCGCCATCACTGCGGTGGCCGACGCCACGGCTGATGCCATTCGCAAGATCGCTGCGGCCATTCGTGAACCCGGGGGCGAGCAAGCCGTGCAGCTGAAAGTGGCAGAAAAGGCCGTGGACGCTTACGCGCAGCTGGCGCAGAAGAACAACACCATGATCGTGCCGGGCAACATGACCGAAGTAGCCGGCTTGATAGGCACCGCCATGGCCTTGATGAAGAACGGCCCAGCCGGCAAGGTGATGCCATGAGCGACCAAGCCCTGAACGTGCTGGGCACCCCTTTGGTTGCCTGCTCTTTCGATCCGCTGACGGGCTGGTACCGAGACGGCTGTTGCCACACCGACACCATGGACCATGGCAGCCATGTGGTCTGCGCCAAAGTCACGGTGGCCTTCCTGAATTTCCAGATGGAACGCGGCAACGACCTCATCACACCGCGCCCGGAACACCGTTTCAAGGGCTTGAAACCCGGCGACCGCTGGTGCGTTTGTGCCCTACGCTGGCGGGAAGCGTACGAAGCCGGTTGCGCACCCCCTGCGGTGCTGGAAAGCACGCATGCCAAGGCGCTGGAATACGTGCTTTTGGACTGGCTGAGGCAGAACGCAGTGCTTCCCGTGGGCTAAACTCAGCAGCCGGTTACGGAAGGGTGGATGAGCGGTTTAAGTCGCACGCCTGGAAAGCGTGTGGGGGTTAACAGCCCCCCGCGGGTTCGAATCCCGCCCCTTCCGCCAGTGCCACCTATGACAAGTGAGTCGGATTTGATGTCTACCCATCATCCGACCCACCAAAGGCAAAACGTACCCCCCGGCTTCTGAAACACGGGGCGCTGCGCGGGCCGTCTGCTGTGACCTAGGGAAACGCGGATTTATCCGGGCAGACCTCAATTGCGAAGAGGCTTGTTTTTGCCGACGATTGAGGCACGAAACAGACAAGCTTTGCCAGCGCCGAATACGCCAGCAAGAAGCGCCAGACACGGCGCGAGCGATTCCTCGGGGAAATGAACGCAGTCGTGCCGTGGTCGCAGCTTGAAGCGTTGATCGAGCCGCACTACCCGAAGAGCGG
>JBBQXN010000033.1:0-33552 GCA_038209585.1 Burkholderiales bacterium | reverse complement strand
GCGCCAGTGTGGCGCCCGTGGCGTCGATGTCGCCCAGGCCGGTACTGACCAGAGCGGCCACTTGCGTGGGCGTCTGTCCGGGCGTGAGCAAGCCGTTGATGACACGGTCCAGCGCTGTGAAGACCGACAGCGGCTGCGTGGGGTCGGCCGGGTCGGGGGTGGACAGGAATGCCGCATAGCCATCGACCGACAGCGGCGTGATCTCGCCAGCCGAGGCCAGTTGCTCACCACCCGTGCCCCGGTAGGTCACGCCATTGACACCGTCTACCAAAGGGGGGACGTCGCTGCCCTGGCCACCGAAAAGGTATCGCCCGCCGCCGTCGCCCCGGTTGGCAACCGCCAGCAAATCGTTGCGCAGCCCGCGGATGGCCTCGGCAAGGGTGCGGCGGTCGGTGTCGGT
The DNA here is from genome assembly GCA_038209585.1 of Burkholderiales bacterium. Lineage (GTDB taxonomy): Bacteria > Pseudomonadota > Gammaproteobacteria > Burkholderiales > Burkholderiaceae_C > Rubrivivax. The sequence goes on along the minus strand of JBBQXN010000033.1, from coordinate 33,152 downwards.
GAGGCTGCCGTTGCCGGCGCTGATGACGAGCTCGCGCGCTTGCTGCAGCATCTCGCCTGCATCTCCCAGCGCCGATTCCGTCAACGCCATGGCGTTGCGGCTGGTGTCCAGCGCGCGCTGGCTGGCATCAGCACGGCCGATCGCGGCCAGTGCGCGTTCGGCGCGTGCAGCGGCAGCCGGGTCGTCGCTGGGTCGGTCGACGCGCTTGCCGCTGGTCAGCTGTTCCTGGGCCCGGCTCAGTGCTGTCTGGCGGCTTTGCAGTTGAGAAACCGAGGTCTCGAAGGCCATGTAGGTGTTGATGCGCATGTTGGCTCTTGAAGTCAGCTCTGGATATCAACGCCCACCCGCTGCTTGCAGCAAGGTGTCGAACAGCGATTGCGCAACCTGCAGCATCTTCGCTGCCGCCTGGTAGCTTTGCTGGTGCTGGATGAGCTTGGCCGCTTCTTCGTCCAGGTTGACGCCGGCTTGCGATGAACGCGAGATCTCGGCTTGTTGCGCCACGGCAGCAGAGATGCTGCTCGTCGATTCGCTGGACTGCACGCGCGAACCGATCTCGGCCAGTGCCTGCGCGTAGCCGTCTGTAATCGACATGCCTTCGATGAGCCCGGCATCACGCAAAGCCAGCAAACCGTTGGCGTTGCCGTTGTTGCTGGCCAGCGCACCGGCCGGCGTGGGGTCGATGCTCAGGCTGTCGCCGTCGGCTGGCACGCCTGTAAGTTGCAAGCTGTAGCCGTTGCCGCCCACCAGCGGCTGGCCCGGACTCCAGAATTGGCTGGCGCCGGTGAGGCTGGAAAAAACACTGAAGTCGTTGCCGTCGACGGGGGTCACCAAGCGCGTGAAGCTCAGCGTTTCGTTGGCGCCCGGCGCGGGCAATGGCGCCGTCGTCATCGTCAGCGGGCCCACCTGCAAGGTGCCGGCGTTGGCCACCCCGGCTGTGGCGACCAGTGGCGAGGCAGCGGCCAGGTCGCGCGGGTCGCGCAACAAGGTGGCCATGTTGTTGGCCGCGCGACCCACCGTTTGCAGGCGAAAGCGGTCACCAGCCTGCGGCGGTGTGGCACTCAAGTCGATATTGATGCCCTGGAACGTGGTGGCCGGGCCGGCGAAGGTCTGCTGGTCGGCAGGGTCGGCGCTGAGCTGGCCACCCACCAGGCGCGTGATGCGCCAGAAGCCGGGCGCGCTTTCGTCTTCGCGCAGGTCGTATTCGCTGGCCTTGAGTGCGCCTGGCTCGCCGGTGTAGGAAAGTTGCACCGCGCCCAGCAAAGCGCCGCTGGCGTCGCGGGCATTGTTGCTGTTGGCCAGCGCCTGAGGCGTGGTGAGGCGAAACAGTGCAGGCGTCGGGTCGCTGGCCATCAGGTTCAGGCCGCGCTGCTGTTGCTGATTTACCGCCAGGCCCACTTCTGCGGCCAGCCGGCCCACCAGATTGCGGCCGTCGACGAGATCGGTGTTCTGAAAGCGCAGTAATCCAGCCACGCGCCCGCCCCCCAGGGACGCCGGGTCGATGAGATTGACCAGCGGACCCGCCACCACCCCCATCGCCACCCGGCGCGCGTCGCTGGGGTCAGCGCGAACGGCCAGCTCGCCCGCCTCCGCACCCAGCACCAAACGCTGGCCGCCGGCGATGAACACGCCCACGCTGCCGTCGGCGGCGTCGATGGTGCTGACCTGCACATGCTGGCTCAGCTGCGAGATGAGCCGGTCGCGTTCATCCAGCAAGTCGTTGGCCGGCTGGCCCAGCCCTTTCAGCCCGGCAATGCGCTGGTTGGCCAGGGCAATGCTCTTCGACAGGGCGTTGATCGTCGACACGCTGCTGCGCAATTCAGCGGCCACACCGATCTGGATGTCGTCCAGGGCTTGGCCGGCTTCCGAAAAGCGGGTGGCCAGGTCGGCAGCGCGTGTCAGCACCACCTGGCGCGTGGCTGCGTCGGCGGGGCGGTTGGCCAGATCGGCCATGCTGTTCAAAAAGGTGGACACGGCATGGCCCAGACCGGCCTCGCCCGTCTTGAACACGGTTTCCAGATCTGAAAGCCTGCCCAGACGCATGCGGTCTTGGGAAGCCAGCGCGCTGGAGCGCGATGCTTCGCTGGTCAGGAATGCATTGTGCGAACGCGTGACCGTGGCCACGTCTACGCCCTTGCCGAAGAACCCGGCGCCGCTGAACTGGCCCTTGGACGTGACGAGTTCGACCTGCTGGCGCGAATAGCCCGCCACGTTGGCGTTGCCGATGTTGTGGCCGGTGGTCTGCAAGGCAGCGTAATTGGCCGCCATGGCCTTGATGCCCAGCGACATCAGCGGAGAAGCACTCATGGGGCGTTCATGTCAGGGCACGCTGCAGGCGCAGCGTTCATGTCAGGGCACGCTGCAGGCGCAGCGTGGTGTTGATGACCTTGCCCAGCTTGTCGGCATAGGCCGGGTCGGTGGCATAACCGGCACGCTGCAGGCCTTGAGCGAAGCCCTGGGCGCTCTGTGCGTTTTCCACCACCTTGGCATACCGAGGACTGCCCTTCATCAACCTGGCGTAATCTTGGAACGATTCGGCATAACTGCTGTACGCGCGAAATTTGGCCGTGACTTTCTGCGCCCGGCCGTTGATGTATTCGGTGGTGGTGATTTCTGCTACCGGGCCTTTCCAGTTCGGGCTGGCCTTGATGCCGAACAAGTTGAAAGAAGGCGCGCCGTCGGCGTGCTTGATCTCCTTGCGGCCCCAGCCCGTTTCCAGCGCTGATTGCGAAATCATGAAGGCCGCCGGAATGCCGGTGGCTCTTTCTGCAGCCTGCGCCGCTTGGGTGTGCTGCTGCACGAAACCAGCAGCGCCGGTTTGCGGGATGCGCGTGGGCTGCGGCGTGCTGGTCAGAGGCACGGGCGTGGTGTTGGCCGAGGTCGTACTGGGGATGGGGCCCGGCGACAGACCCATCTGGCGCTCCAGCTGCTTGAGGATGGCTTCGGACAAGCCGCCCTTCATGCCGGTGAGCTGGGTGGCGAACTGCTTGTCCAGCATTTCCGTGCCCAGCTGCGAGCCGGCGTTGTCCAGATCGCTGGCGGGCACGCTGGCGCGCATGCTCTTGACCAGCTCGTTCATGAACAGCGACTCGAACTGCTTGGCCGCTTCGCGCGCGGCGTTCTTCGGGTCGCTGCCGGCGCGGCCGCGCAGCATGTCCAGCGGGCGCGTGTCGATGGCCAGGCCGGTGGAAACGCTGCCAGGCGTGGTCAAGCCGGAAAACGGTGAAAGTGCGTTGATGGCGGCCATGGTCAGATCACCTCGATTTCAGCGTTCAGTGCGCCAGCGCTCTTCATCGCCTGCAGGATGGCCAGCAGGTCCATGGGCGTGGCGCCCATCACGTTGAGCGCCTTCACCACATCGGCCAGCTTGGCACCCGCGGGCATTTGAATCAGCGCCCCACCCTGCTGGTTGATGGCGATGTCGCTCCTGTCGGCCTGCACGGTGTTGCCACCGCCCAGCGGGTTGGGCTGGCTCACCTGCGGCGTGGTGCTGATGGTCACCGTGAGGTTGCCGTGCGCCACGGCACAGGGGCCCAGGGTGACGGCGTCGTTCATCACCACCGAGCCGGTGCGCGCATTGAGCACGATGCGCGCGGCCGGCTTGGCCAGTTCCAGCGTCAGGTTTTCGATGTCGGCCAGGAAGCCCACGCGGTCGCCGCCTGCGGGCGGCACGCGCACACGCACGCTGCGGCCGTCTTGCGCGTCTGCCGTACCGGCGCCCTTGGCGCGGTTGATGGCCTGGGCCACGGCGCGCGCGGTGTTGTAGTCGCTGGCCGACAGGCCCAGGGTGATGCTGTCGCCCAGCTGCAGGCTGTTGGCCACGGCACGTTCCACGGTGGCGCCTTCGGGAATGCGCCCAGCCGACAAGTGGTTGATCTGCACCTGCGAACCGTTGGCCGAAGCGCCCACGCCGCCGACGATGAGGTTGCCTTGCGCCAGCGCATAGATCTGCCCATCGGCACCGCGCAAAGGCGTGGCTATCAGGGTGCCGCCGCGCAGGCTCTTGGCATTACCCAGCGACGCGACGTTGATGTCGATGGGCTGCCCGGGCTGGGCGAATGGCGGGAGCTGCGCTGTGACGAGAACGGCGGCCACGTTGCGCAACTGCATGCTCGTGCCCGGCGGTATGGTCACGCCCAGCTGCTGCAGCATGGCGTTCAGGCTTTGCGTGGTGAAAGGCGTCTGCGTCGTCTGGTCGCCCGTGCCGTCCAAGCCCACGACCAGGCCGTAGCCCACCAGCGGGTTGCTGCGCACGCCCTGCACGGCAGCCACTTCCTTGATGCGCACGGCGGCGTTGGCCGAATGCGGCCACCACAGGGCGGCGCTGGCAGCGATGGCCGCGCACAGGATGACACCGCGCTTGAAACGTTCAGACAGGCAGACCCCGGGCCGCCGGGCAGTCCCAGGGCCCGGGAGCGCCCCCTCGGGGGGCAGCGAGCGAAGCGAGCGTGAGGGCTTCATATCGGTAAAACGCTGAGGAAGACGCGCTGCAGCCAGCCGACCGCTTGTGCGTCCGCTTGCGCGCCACGCCCCCGGTGTTCGAGCCTCACGTTGGCGATCTGCGCACTGGGCACGGTGTTGCCTGACTGAATGGCCCGCGGGTCGACCTGGCCGGAAAAGCGCAGTACATCGACATTGCTGTTCACGCCGATCTGCTTTTCGCCGGCGATCAGCAGGTGGCCGTTGGGCAGCACCTGGCGCACGACGACGGTGATCGTGCCGCTGAAGTCGTTGGTGTTCTCAGTGGCGCCCTTGCCCGCAAAAGTGTTGTTCGACGTGCCCTCCGCCGTGGCCCGGGCGAAAGCGGCAGGCTTCACGCCCGGCAGCGCGGTGACGCTGGCCGAGGTGCTGCCGCTCTTGTCGATGCTGCTGGTGGATTTCTGGCTGGCGCTGACCTTCTCGACGATCTGGATCACCAGGGTGTCGCCTACCAGCCGCGCGCGGTGGTCCTCGAACAGCGGCCGGTAGCCGCTGGCCTGGTAGATGGCGCCATTGCTGGGGGCCGGGGCCTCGACGGCGGCCACGGGAATTTCAACGGGCGTGGTGGCGGGCATGTCCACGCGGGGGTACAGCGTGGGCAGCATGCTGCAGCCCGACAACAGCGCCATGCTCGCGCCGAGCGAGATGCCGCGCATCACAGCTGCGCCAGACGCTGCAGCATCTGGTCGGATGTTTGAATGGCTTTGGAATTCAGCTCGTAGGCGCGCTGCGTGGCGATCATGCTCACCAGCTCTTCGACGACATTGACGTTGCTGCCTTCGACATAGCCCTGCATCAGCGAGCCCAGGCCCTGCGCGCCCGGTGCGCCTGCATTCGGCGTGCCCGAGGCCGTGGTCTCGGCATACAGATTCCCGCCGCGCGATTCCAGCCCGGCCGGGTTGATGAAGTTCGCCACCTGAATCTGCCCCAGCCCCTGCGGCGCCGTCTGCCCGGCCACCTGGGCCTGCACGGTGCCGTCCTGCGCGATCGTCACCGTGATGGCGTTGGCCGGGACGGTGATGCCGGGCTGAACGATGTAGCCGGCATTGGTGACGAGCTGGCCATTGGCGTCGACCTGGAATGCGCCGTCTCGCGTGTAGCCGGTGGTGCCGTCGGGCAGCTGGATCTGGAAGAAACCCTGGCCCTTGATGGCCACGTCCAGCTGGTTCTGCGATTGCTGCAGCGTGCCCTGGGTGAACATGCGGCTGCTGGCCGCCACGCGCACGCCCAGACCCAGTTGCAAGCCGGTGGGCAGGGTGGACTGTTCGGAGGTGGCCGCGCCGGGCTGGCGCAGGGTCTGATACATCAGGTCTTCAAAAACGACGCTGCCGCGCTTGAAGCCATTGGTGCCGACGTTGGCCAGGTTGTTGGAAATGCTGTCCAGCTTGGTTTGCTGGCCTTCCATGCCGGTCTTGGCAATCCACAGGGAACGGATCATGGCGCGGGAGAAACATAGGTTCGACCCGGTCATCTTCGCGCGGGCTTGAGGCCATCAGTCTATTGATAAGACGGGAATTGGCCAGCCTTTAGATCGCCCTGCCACTGCCTGAGCTGGCAGCCTCGACGACGAGAGAAACGAGCGGAGGATGCGCACGCCACTCAAGCTGGCGCCATGCCGCAGTTCTTCACCGGCATCTTCTGCAATGCGTTTGTCTACTGACAGCGTGATGTTCATGGCGCTCTCCAGGTCAAGTGTGCGCACATGTTGTGTGCGACTCTCGAGCTGAAAGCCGCGGCACCCCGCTCCAGCGTCAAATTACCCGTTTTGAATTCTCGAAGCCGAAGCGCTCGCCGTCCTTCCAGGCGTTGCGGTCGTTGCCTTGGTTCGGGATACCGCCAGCGGCCTTGATCATCCTGGCCAGGTGCATGCAGTTCCAGGTCATGATGGTTGTGTTGCGCTGCGTGAATTCATTGTCGAAGCCGGTACGGCTTCCGTCTTCCTTGACGTCGCCGTACGAGGCACCAGGGCCCGCTTCGCCGATCCAGCCGCAGTCGGCCTGTGGCGGGAGGGTGTACCCCAGGTGGTTCAGTGAAAAGGCCAACGACATCGCCACGTGTTTGACGCCGTCCTCGTTGCCGGTGATCACGGCCCCGCCGACCTTGTTGTAGAAGACCGACTGCCCCTTGGCATTGAGTTCAGCAGACATCGCATAGAGCCGTTCGATGAGCACGCGGCAAACCGAACTCTCTTCGCCCAGCCAGATCGGCGTGCCGATGATGAGGATGTCGGCGGCCTTGACTTTTGTCCACAGCGCGGGCCATTCGTCCACAGGCCAGCCGTGTTCTGTCATGTCGGGGTAGATGCCAGGGGGGCAATCGTGCGATACGAAGTGCAGATGCTCCACGGTCACGCCGTTCTTTTCCATCACGGCAGCAGAGGCTTCCAGCAGCAAGCCGGTGTGGCTCTTCTCGGGTTGGCGATTGAGTGACGTGTTGATGAACAGTGCACGCAAATCAGACAATTCGGTCATGGCGTTCCTTGGTTGGGCCCGTAAAGGCAGCACAAACACACCGGTGGGGGAGCGGCCGTGGACGAGAAAGTTCAGCTTGCAACAGAATCCAGACCGATGCCTTTGAATCCCGTTGTCCGCAGCCTGCCCGTGCTGTATTCATTCCGGCGCTGCCCCTACGCGATTCGCGCTCGGCTGGCCATCAAAGCGGCGGGTGTGGCGGTGGTGCACCGCGAAGTGCTGCTCAGCCACAAGCCTGCAGAACTGCTGGCTGCATCAGCCAAAGCCACGGTGCCCGTGCTGGTGCTGCCGGATGGCACGGTGCTGGAAGAAAGCCTGGAAATCATGCAGTGGGCGCTCGCACGACACGACCCGCACGGGTGGATGCAGGCCAGCGAAAGCGAAGCGCTTCAGTTCTGGACGCGTTGCAACGACGGCCCCTTCAAACGCGCGCTGGACTCCTACAAGTACGCGAAGGGTCCAGCGCAAGGGTCGGCGCGGGATTCGACACAGGATTCCACGCGAGACAGGCGCGACCAAGCCGTGAACTTGATGCTGGCGCCCATGGAAGCGCAGTTGGCGCAGCACCGTTTTCTGTTGCGTGAATCGCCCTCCCTGGCCGACATTGCACTGTTGCCGTTCGTACGCCAGTTCGCCGCCTGCGACACCGAATGGTTCAGCCGCGCGCCGTTGCAGCGGCTGCAGGCTTGGCTGACTGGCCTGACGGGCCAGCCGTTGTTCGAGGCGGTGATGACCCCGCGTGAGCCTTGGCTGCCGGGGGCGCCCGAGGTTTTTGTCTGACCTTCAGGCCCGAGGCCTCAGCGCGTCCCGCCCATCTCCTACAGACCATGCCGGCGTGAAACTACAGCCGGCATTTCGATGCCCACAGAAACTCTCAGCAACTTTCGCGTTCAGGGGGCACATGTGGTGCAGCCGAACCGATAGTTGCTGCCTAACGGCTGGCAGCCATAACAGGAGTGCGCAACATGCTGCAATGGGCCCTTATCTTCTTGGTCGTATCCGTCATCGCCGGCATCTTCGGCTTCAGCGGTATTTCCGCCGCCACAGCCGGCATAGCGAAAATTCTGTTCTTCATCGCCATCGCCATCTTCCTGATCTTCCTGGTACTGGCCTTGATGGGTGGTGCGCTGGTCTTATGACCCCGCGCCGCGCATGATTCTCGGGCGGCTGCAGCCGCCCGAACGGCCGCCCGAACGGCCGCCCGAACGGCCGCCCATCAGAAGCTGTAATTCAAGCTCGCGCAGAAGCTGCGCCCGCGTGCCACACCGCAAACTGTCGCCCTGATTTTGTTGGCTCTGGTTTGCGTCCCGGCGCTGCGGGCCCTGCTGACACATGGGGTGCCTCCCATCTCCGAGATGATGTCGGGCTTCCGGCTGTCTCGCAGCTCAACACCGTGCCGCGGTTGCCTCTGGTGGACGGCTGGTGCAGGTTCGGCGACGACAAAGCCGTGCAGCGCCGCCCGACGGCCTGCTCACATCAGCAGCCGCCAGCCACGACCCGTGGCGCCTGCCCCTGTACTGAAAGCCCCGCCATCCATTCGGCCAGCGGCTGTGGCCGCGCAAACCAGTAGCCCTGGAAGCACGCTATGCCCAGCCGGCGCAGCATCTCGAACTGTTCACGCGTTTCCACGCCCTCGGCCACTGTGGCCAGACCCAGGCTGTCGCACAGCCGCACCACGCCTTCCAGCATCACCAACGAGCGCGACTCGATGTTCAGGTCCTGCACGAAGCTGCGGTCGATTTTCACTTTGTGAAAAGGCAACTGCCGCAAATGACTGAGCGACGAATAGCCCGTGCCGAAATCGTCCAGCGCCAGCCGAAAGCCATGGCCAGCCAGGCGCGTGAGTAGCGCGCCGACCTGCGCCACGTCGGTCACCAGCGCCGATTCGGTGAGCTCCAATTCGATGCGCGCCGGCTCTGCGCCAGCGGCCATGCAGGCGTCGAGCAATGCACGCTCCACGTCGTCGTGCAGCAGCTGCCGCGGCGAGAGGTTGACCGATACGCTGCCGAGCAGCCGCGCTGCGGCCAGCTCGTGCGCCACCCGGGCTGCCGTGCGAAGTGCCAGCCGCCCCATGCGGTCGATGACGCCGATCTGCTCGGCCAGGGGGATGAATTCGGCCGGCGAAACAACGCCAAAGGCTGGCGTCTGCCAGCGCATCAGCAGCTCGCCGCCCACCGGCCTGCGGCGCATGTCGACCTGCAGCTGCACGACGAAGCTGAAAGCCTCGCGTTCAGCGTCGGCGCGCAGCAGCTGCTGCAATTGCAACCGGCGCTGCCTACCGTGGTCCAGGTCGCCGTGATACGCCACGGCACGGTTGCGGCCCTGCTCCTTGGCGGCATACATCGCCACGTCGGCGCTGCGCAGCAGGTCGGCCGGGTTCTGGCCATGTTCAGGGCAGGCGGCGATGCCGATGCTGGGCGTCACCTGCACCGACTGGCCGTCAATCGTGTAGGGCCGGCCGACATGCGTGATGAGCGCGTCTGCCAGCGCCAAGGCTTGTGCGATGGCGCTGCCCTCGGCCTGCAGCACAACGAACTCATCCCCGCCCAGCCGGCCGACGACGCCATTGCCGACGATGGCGCGCAGGCGAAGCGCGGTCTGCAACAGCAGCGTGTCACCGGCGCCGTGTCCCAGCGTGTCGTTCACCGCCTTGAAACCATCCAGGTCGATGAACAGCATCGTGAAACCTCGCCCTGGACGGGCGGTGCGCTCTTGCAGCAGCTGCATCACGCGGGCCCGGTTGGCCAGCCCGGTGAGGCCATCGACGAAGGCCTGGCGGTGCAGCGCGTCCTCGGCGCGCCGACGCTCGCTGATGTCGCGCAGCGCCACGATCGAACAGCCGCTGTCGGCGGCGGCAGACTGCTGCACCGGCGTTACCGACAGCTCGACATGTCGGCCCTTGCCAGCGCCCTTCAACAGCAGTTCGCCATGCCAGGCGCCACGGCCACTCAGCGGCCGGTCCAGACCGAGCAGCGGGGCCAGCAGGCTGCCTTCCAGCGCTTCGCATGGCTGCTCGAGCAGCGAGCCGGCGCGTTCGTTGGCCTGCACGATGAAGCCACGCGCATCGACGACGACCAAGGCGTCGTGCGTGCTGGCGAATGCCTGGGCCATCAGATGCAGCGACTGCTCTGCATCGCGCTGAGCGGTCACGTCCTTGATGGTGCCGGTGACAGTCTGCGGCCGGCCCTGCGCGTCGTGCGTCAGCGCGCGGCCGCGGATGCGCAGCCAGCGTTCACAGTCCTGCAGGCGGGCACGGAAAGCCGTGTCGATGTCGTCGCTGGCCTGGCGCAAGTACAGGCTGAACGCCAGCTTCACGGCCTGCTGGTCTTCGGCTTGCACCATGGCCAGCAAGCCAGCCATCGGTTGCGGCGGGCTGTGGTGCACGGTATCGAGCACCTGCAGGTCGTTGATGGTGAAACGGTCGGCCGCGACATCCCACGTCCAGATGCCTTCGCCGCTGGCCCACAGCGCCAGTTGCAACCGCCGCTCCGCTTCGCGCGCCGCCTCGGCCACGTCGTACAGCTCGCGGCTCTTGTCGGTCAGCAGCGCCTCGGCGGCCTTGCGTGATGCTCGTTCGCGATCAAAGCGCCGCTGCAGCAGCGCCAAAGCGGGGTCCTGCACGTCGGGAGACAAGCGGGCGGTCCCACCTGCGCTGAGGTTCACGCCAGCCGCTCGATCGTGAACATCACGCCTGGCCGGCCGTCGGGGCCGGTGGCTTCGGCCTGGCTGATGCGGCTGGGCTCGCCGTAATGGCGCGCTGCGGCGTCCAGCAGTCCCTGGGCAAGCAACTCCAGACGCCTAGGCGACTCGTAGAACAGCTGGATGCGGGCGGGGCTGCGGTCCATGACCGTGAACCGTGGGAGCGTCGCGTTTTGATAGAGCTTGTGAACCTCGACGTGGATGTGGCCGTCGATGGCCGCCACCAGATCGAAGAAGTTCGGGTAGCGATCAAACATCGGTGCATGTATTTCGGTGAAGCGCACCAGCAGGTGTTCACCAAAGGTCTGCAGCAGCGAGGCCACAGGCGCGCCTGTGCGTGCCGACAGCGCCGTCACCAGCGCCACCATGTCATCGTGCGGGTAGTAGCCCACCGCGGTGTAGGCGCCGCCATTGGCAGGGGCAACATCCTGCAACACCTGGTCGGCGATCTCGGGCGAGAAGCGTTCCTCGACCAGTTCGATGAACTCCGTGAAAACCATGCCCAGCATGCGACACCCCAGTACGTTGACGCGCAACGTCACCCTGCGTCGCACAAGAACCGAGCCTAATGACGTCGCTGTCGTGAAAAGCCGCGATCAGCGGGGTGCATGGTGATCAGTTCGCGCGATGCGGTGAGGACCAGAGCCGTCGTCAGCGATCGCCGGCGCGAAAATCAAGCTGCAAGGCGGCCCCGGTTAAGCTGGATGCGCACCAACATATGCACCGAAAGGCCAAAGCAATCTTTATGCGCCAAACGACGAAGGTTTTGACAACGGGTTTGCTGGCTGCCGCATCCCTGGCGGCGGGCGCCGCCGACGACAGCCCACTCATGGCCGAGCGCTGGCACACGCGACCGTTGGTGGTGGTGGCTCCGTCCGCCCGACATCCGCTGCTGACAGGCCTTCAAACACAGCTGCGCCGGCCGGAGATGCGTCGTGCGTTTGAAGAACGGGAGATGGTTCTGTTCACCGTTATCGCAGATGAAGGACATCGCGACGGCAAAGCACTTTCAGCGGGCCAGACCCGCAGCCTGAAATCGGCCCTGAAGCTGACGGCCATCTCCCCTGCAACGGTGTTTCTGATCGGCAAAGACGGCGGCGTCAAACTGACCGAGCGCAGCGATCATGTCTCGCTACAGACCTTGTTTGCACTGATCGACAGCATGCCGATGCGGCAGCGCTGAGTCAGCTACCCCTGGCCTGCGCACTTGACCACGCAGAACCCTGAGCGTCGGCAACAGACATGCTGCGCGCGGCGGCACCGGTCGGCACGCGCGCACTGTGTTGAGAGCTGGTGTCGCGATCAAGTCAGCGATGTATTGGCCTCGGCGGCAAGACGGTAGCCTGCGCCACGCACCGTTTCCACCAACGCCGAACACTCGCCCACGGCCAGAGCTTCGCGCAGGCGCTTCACGTGAACATCCACCGTTCGCTCTTCGATGGAGACATGGTCACCCCAGACACGGTCCAGCAGTTGCGCTCGGCTGTGCACACGCTCAGGGTGGGTCAGAAGAAAATGCAGCAGGCGAAACTCGGTGGGGCCGAGTTTGATTTGCCGATTTTCCGCGCCGACGCGGCACGACACCCGCCTGGTGGCAGGGTCCAGGCGGAGTCCTTGAATCTCGACGGCTGCATCCAAAGTTTGCGGCGCCTTGCGCCGCAACACGGCCTTGATGCGTGCCATCAGCTCCTTGAGCGAGAAGGGCTTGGTCAGGTAGTCGTCTGCCCCGGCGTCCAGGCCCGTGATCTTGTCGCATTCTTCAGAGCGAGCGGTCAACATGATCAGCGGAAGTTCGCGGGTGCGAAGTTCGGCGCGCCATTGCTTGGCCAACTGCAAACCCGTCTGACCTGGCAGCATCCAGTCCAAGAGCACCAGGTCAGGCATTACACGGTCGACCTCGAGCTGCGCTTGTTCGGCTGTGTTGACAATCACGACTTTGAAACCGGCATGACGCAAGTTGATGGAAATCAGCTCTGCAATCGCGCTTTCGTCTTCAACCACCAGCACCGACGTCATGCCCTGGCCCTTCACCGAACGAGGTTCTCGACTTCGGCAACAGGGGTGTGCCGCACATCGGCGCCCTTGACCACGTAGATGACGGCTTCGGCCAGATTCTTGCCATGGTCACCGATGCGCTCGATGGCTTTGGCCACGAAGACCAAGTCGATGCTGGCCGAGATGGTGCGCGGGTCTTCCATCATGTAGGTGATGAGCTGGCGCAGCAGGCCGTCAAACTCCCGGTCGATATGGTCATCGTGCTTCAACACGGCGACAGCTTGTCCGGCATCCATGCGGGCGAACGAGTCCAGCGCTCTGCGCAGCTGCGCGGTGGCCAGTTCGGCCCCGTAGACGAGATCGTTCACAGGCAAGCGCAAACGGCTCGAAGCGCCCGTCCTGACCAGCCTGAGCACGGTTCGCGCGATGCGCGCTGCCTCGTCTCCCACGCGTTCCAGATTCGCACTGGCCTTGGTGATGGCAATCAGCAGCCGCAAGTCGCTTGCGGTCGGCTGTCGCATGGCAATGATGCGCTGCAGTTCCAGGTCGATCTCCGTCTCCATGGCGTTGACGCGAAACTCCCGCACCAGCACTTGATCGGCGGTCTCGACGCTGTAGTTCGTCAGGGCATGCATGGCCTGCGCGGTCTGCGACTCGGCCAGGCCACCCATCTCCAGCACCAGCGCACTGATGCCGCGCAGGTCGGCGTCAAACTGACTGGAGATGTGCTTTTCGTTCATGGGTGCTTTCGATAGGGAAGCGATGGTTGCCAATGGCTTTTTCGCTGGAGCAAGCGGTTCAGCCGTAGCGGCCGGTCACATAGTCCTCGGTCTGTTTCTGCTTCGGGTTCATGAAGATCTGCGTCGTCGGTCCCATCTCGATCAGGCTCCCCAGGTGGAAGAAGGCCGTGCGGTCGGCCACGCGCGCAGCCTGCTGCATGTTGTGCGTAACGATGATGATGGTGTAGTTGGCCTTCAGTTCGTTGATCAGTTCCTCGATGATCCCCGTGGCAATCGGGTCGAGGGCCGAACACGGCTCGTCCATCAGGATCACGTCGGGGCTGACGGCGATCGCTCGCGCGATGCACAGCCGCTGCTGCTGCCCGCCCGACAGGCCTGTTCCAGGGGCAGCCAGCCGGTCCTTCACCTCGTTCCACAGGCCAGCCCGGCGCAAGCTGGATTCGACGATCTCATCGAGTTCGGCGCGCGTCGACGACAGCCCATGCAAGCGGGGCCCGTAAGCCACGTTTTCGAAGATCGACTTCGGAAAAGGGTTCGGCTTCTGGAACACCATGCCGACCTGCGCGCGCAGCAGCACCACGTCGACACTCGGGTCGTAGATGTCGTTGCCGTCCAGCGTGATGGTGCCGGTGACACGCGCGCTCGGCACGGTGTCGTTCATGCGGTTGAAGCAGCGCAGGAAGGTGGACTTGCCGCAGCCGGACGGGCCGATGAAAGCCACCACCTCGTTGCTGCGAATGTCGACAGTGACGCCGTGCAAGGCCTCGCTGCTTCCGTAACGCACCTTCACATCGTTGGCACTGAGCTTTACCGGGCTTGCGGGCCCGGATGATTCGGCTGCCGACGCCGACGCCGTGGTGGCCAAAGGCAAAGCGACCTGTAGTTCAGGGACCGAGGCTTGTAGGACGTTCATCGGCTCACCACCTGATTTCGAGTCGTTTGCGCAGCCAGATGGCCACGGAGTTGAGGCTCAGCATCAGCACCAGCAGCACGATGATGGCCGCCGATGTCCGAGCTTCGAAGAAGTTGCGCAGCTCGTTGCCCTGCCAGAGGAAGATCTGCACCGGCAGCGCGGTCGACTGGTCCAGCGGCGACGTGGGCACCGAGGCCACGAAGGCACTCATGCCGATCAGCAGCAGTGGCGCCGTTTCACCCAGTGCCTGTGCCACGCCCAGGATGGTGGCGGTCAGGATGCCGGGCAGGGCCAGCGGCAGGACGTGGTCGGTCACCACCTGCACCTTCGAGGCGCCCACTGCCAGCCCGGCCTCGCGAATCGACGGCGGTATCGCCTTCAACGTGCTGCGGGTGGCGATGATGACCGTGGGCAGCGTCATCAGCGTCAATACCAGCCCACCGACCAAAGGCGCCGACAGCGGCAGCTTGAACCACAGGATGAAGACCGCCGCGCCAAGCAAGCCAAAGACGATGGAGGGTACCGCCGCCAGGTTGTTGATGTTGACCTCGATCAGGTCGGTCCACCGGTTCTTGGGCGCGAACTCTTCCAGATAGATGGCCGATGCCACGCCGATGGGAACGGCGAGCAGGATGACGATGATCATCATGAACACCGAACCCATGAAGGCCCCGGCCAGACCCGCAGAAGCCAGCGAGCTGCGCGAGTCGGGGTTCATGAACAGCGCGGTGCTGAACTTGTTCTGGATCACGCCTTCGGCGTAGAGCTTGTCGGCCATCGCCCGGGTGCGCGCGCTGAGCTGTTGCTGTTCGTCGGGCAGGCTGCGGTCGATGTTGCCCTTGATCCAGACATCCACGTTCGCATCCGCCAGAAGGTTCAGACGCAAGGTCTGCCCGATCGCGCCGGGGTTGGCTACGACCATGTCGCGCAGGGCGAAGCGTTCGCCGCTGGTGACCAGTCGCAAGGCGTCGCGCGGGTACTGCGCCGCCTCGGGCAGCACACGCACCAGTGCGGCGTTGATCAACTGGTTGAAGTCGACGAAACCCAGTTCGGTCTGCCAGGCCACCATGCGCTGTCCGAAGTCGGCTTCGTTCTCTTCCGCTGCGCGCACGGGCTTGGGACCGATCTGCACCACCTCCGGGTCGAAGACCACGTCCATCACGAACGTGGCTTGCCAGAAAGCCGGCAGACCCTTGGACAAGATGGTCGTGAACAGCAGGCCGACCAGACCCAGGGCGATCGCCACCGACGTGATGCCGACGAATCGGAACCGCGTTTCCTGGGCCCGGCGGCGCTTCAGCGACGCGACGACCCTGGCGCGCGTACCGGCATAACCACTCGGGGGCGGGGATGATTTCATCGCTTACTCGTACTGTTCACGGTACTTGCGCACCACCACCAAGGCGATGACGTTCAGCATCAAAGTCATGACGAACAGCGTCAGGCCCAGCGCAAAGGCCACCAGCGATTGCGGGCTCGCAAAGTCCTGGTCGCCCGTGAGCTGGTTGACGATGCTGACCGTGACCGTGGACACCGCCTCGAAGGGATTGGCCGTGAGCACCGGCGCGTTGCCTGCCGCCAGCACCACGATCATGGTTTCGCCGATGGCCCGGCTGACGGCCAGCAGAATGGCGCCGACGATGCCCGGCAATGCAGCAGGCAACACCACCTTGATGATGGTCTCGGACTGGGTGCCGCCCAGTGCCAGAGAGCCCTCGCGCAGGGCCTTGGGTACCTGCGTGAGGATGTCGTCGGACAAGGAAGAGATGAAGGGGATGATCATGATCCCCATCACCACCCCGGCCGTCAGGGCCGATGTGCCGCGGATCTGCAGGCCCAGCGCCGCACCCAGGGCGGTCAGGAACGGGCCCACCATCACCAGCGCGAAGAAGCCGTAAACGATGGTCGGGATGCCGGCCAGTACTTCGATGACGGGCTTGACGATGTTGCGCACCGAATAAGACGCGTATTCGGCCAGGTAGATGGCCGTCATCAAGCCCAGCGGCACCGCCAGCAACATGGCGATGCCCGCAATCATCAAGGTGCCGGCCACCAGCGGCAGGATGCCGAAGCCGCTTTGATCACCGGAGCCGACGGTCGAGAAACGAGGGTTCCAAACGGTTCCGAAAAAGAAGTCTGCAGGCGGAATGAAGCTGAAGAAGGCGATGGCCTCGCCCAGCATCGACAACACGATGCCCACGGTGGTGAGGATGGCCACGGCAGAACAGGCGATGAGACCCACCTGAATGGCGCGCTCTACCGCATTGCGTGCACGGCTCTGTAATGTGGTCTTGCGCCAGGTCCAGAACAAGCCGGCGGCAGCGGCAGTGGCCATCAGCGCTGCAGTGAAAACCTGGCCGGTGGTGTTCAGGCGAGCCATATAGGCCGCCGCTGCCAGCTCGAACTGGGCTGCCTCGCCTGTCAGACCGAAGCCAGAGGCCAGGTTGCCGATGCGCTGCAGCAGCACGCGCTGCTGCAGGCTGTCGGCGGGAACGGCGTCGCTCGGCAGACTGCCCAGGACCAGTGCCTGGACGAGCGAGTCGCCGAGCGAGTACCAGATGAGGTACACCAGCAACGCCGGCACGGCTGCACGCAACACAGCGAGCAGACCGTGGTATCCCGGGCGGGAATGAAGGCGCTGGTTAACAGCGGGGTTGGCCAGCTTGCGGCTGCGCGCCAGCCCCACCTGGTACGCCAAGGTGGCGAGCACCAGCAAAGCCAGGGCGACGCCCGCGTTGTTCATGTTCAGTTCATCGCCTTGCGCGTGCGGATCGTGGCCGTGACTTCAGCGCGCTCCTTGGCATTCAGCGGGATGAGACCGGCTTTCTCCAGCGGGCTGCCCATCCCGCCGGTCTGGTTGGCCAGGAAGAACTGCGCGTACTCCTGCAGACCTGGGATCACGCCCACATGCGCGTCCTTGATGTAGAAGTACAGCGGGCGCGAGACCGGGTACTTGCCCGACTCGATCGTTTCCAGACTGGGAACCACCCCGCTGACGGTGGCAACCTGCAGGCGATCACGGTTCTGGTCATAGAAGCTCAGGCCGAACACACCCACGGCCGTGCGCTGCGAATCCAGGCGCGCCAGTGTCTCGGTGTAGTCGCCCGCCACCTCCACCACGCGCCCATCGGTGCGAATGGCCTTGCAGAACTCTTCAGAAGCCTTCTTGTCGGTCATGGCCTTCACCTCGGGCAGGCTGTTGCAGCCCGGGAACACGACCTTTTCTTCGTAGACCTCGCGCGTGCCGTGGTTGGAACCCGGAATCACCAGCGTGATTTCCTGGTCTGGCAGGCTCTTGTCGATCTGCGACCAGCGGGTGTGGGGGTTGGCGACCATCTTGCCGCCCTGCGGCACCTGGCGTGCACCTGCCAGGAACAAATGGATCGGCTCGAGCTTGAAGCTGCCGCTGTCGCGGCGCGAGGCGAAGACGATGCCGTCGTAGCCGATCTTGACTTCGGTGATCTTCTCGACACCATTCTTCTTGCAAGCCTCGACTTCGGCTGGGCGAATGGCACGCGAAGAGTTGGCGATGTCGATGGTGTTGGCGCCCACGCCCTGGCAGAACTGGCGCAGCCCGCCACTGGAGCCGCCGGATCCGACGACAGGCGCCTTGAATTGCGGGAACGTCTTGCCGAACTCTTCAGCCACGATGGAAGCGAAAGGCAGCACCGTGGACGAACCCGCGATCTGGATGTTGTCGCGGGCCAGGGCCGGTGCAGATGCCAGCAGGCAAAGCGTTGAAGCGGCGGCGACGATGGACAGTTGAAGCTTCATGGTTCAGGAACCTCGTGGTTGTGGAAACAGCAGAAAGAAAAAACGACCAGCAGCTGTTCTCCAACTGCAATTCCGACAGTGTCTTGCTACCGAATGACAGTGCTGTGACAGTTCAGGGGCTTTGCGATGACAGTCGCTGTGGACCAGGCGTTTCACCCCCTTGAAACGGATGGCGGACATCAAAATGCCGCCGTGCTGCGAACAGCAACGGCGGCACATGGAAGCCGCGATTCAGCGCGTCGTCGCGCCCGTTCAGCTCATCGGTTTGCTGGCATCGAAGCCGATCACGCCGCCGTCGATGCGGGTGATGACGACGGTGGCAGACCGCGGCCGAGCCCCTGCGCCCCCCGGACCGTAGCCGGCATTGCCCGGCCAGTTGCTCTCGAACGGGCCGTTCAGCGTGGTGGGCGTCAACCCCGTGCTGGCGGGCACTGCCCCAGAGCGGCCGGTGTTCTCGCCCGGGTGCTGGATGTTGATAAACAGCGCCTTGCCGTCGGGGGTCTCGGTCAGACCCGTGATTTCAGCGCCGCGAGGTGCCACGAACATGCGCTTGAGCGTGGCCTCGGTCATCTGCCGGCCCGCATAGGTGCGCACCGTCACCGGGCTGGTCACCGTCTGGTTCGGGCTGCCCGAGGGCAGGTTGACCACGTCCACGGCACTGCCGTCACCGTAGCGGCCGGGAATGGCGGCCAGCAACATCGCGTTGCTGCGGTCGGTGAAGGTGTTGTCGTCGGTCTCGATGTACAGGATGCCGGTGACGCTGCTGAACCAGCAACCGTCGGGCTTGCTCAGGTCGTTGGCGTCAGTCAGGCCGCTGAGGTTGACGTTGGCCTGGTAGTTGGCCTCTTCTGCCGGCGTGTCGGCACTGGCTTGCGCAGCGAAGAGGAAGATGTCCCAGCGGAAGCTCAACGCGCCTGCGTCGTCGCCATCCTCGCGGATACGCACGATGTGGCCGTTGACGTTGCCTCGCTGGTTGGCCACCGCCGGGCCCTGGCTGGTGACGCCCTTGGTATCGCGCCAGTAGCGCGGGTTGGCGGCGTCCAGGCCGGCGTTGGGCACGTTGTTGCCGCTGTTGCCGCTGTTGCCACGGTCTGGGTTCTCGGTCATGGTGATGTAGATCTCACCATTGAAAGGGTTCACTGCCGTCCACTCCGGGCGGTCCATGCGCGTGGCGCCAGCAGCACCGGCGGCCAGCCGGGTGTTGACGCAGATGTCGGCCAGGTCTTCGAACTGATAGCCAGCCGGGTTGTTGGCTGACACTGGCACCCCGGCAGCCACTTTCGGGTTGGCCAGCGTCAGTGCTTCCCAGCGGCCGGTGCCGTCGGCACTGAAGACGGCAGCGTAGATGGTGCCGCGGTCCATGTACTTGTCGCCCGCAGCCATGCCGCCTCGGCGCGCGTCCAGCGGGTTCCAGGTCGCATCGCTGACGTATTTGTAGACGTACTCGTTGCGCGAATCGCAGCCGATGTAGAACGCGATCGGCCGGCCGGCCTTGGGCAGGCTGCTCCACGCGCCTTCATTGGCACGACGGCCCAGGGCGGTACGCTTTTTCGGGCGCGACAACGGGTCGTAGGGGTCGACTTCGACGATGTAGCCGAAGGTGTTGTGTTCGTTGCGGAAGTCGTCGGTCGCGGTGGCACCCAGCACGCTGCAGTTGAAACGGCTGTACTCGGTGCTGCTGGCGTCGGCCGCCACCGTGCTGGCCCAGCGGCGGTGGGCAAAGCCTTCGGCGTTCGGGCGGATGCCGTTGCGCAGCAGCTGGGTGTTTTCGCGCTGGGTACGCAGCGCGTCGTCGCCGGCGTTGCGCTTGAAGTAGCCAGCCCAGTTCTCTTCGCAGCCCAGATAGGTGCCCCAAGGCGTGACGCCATGGCCGCAGTTGTTGAGCGTGCCGCGCGACATCACGCCAGTGGGCGAGAACTTCGTGCGCATGTGAGCCGTGCCGCGCGCCGGGCCCGAGATGTCCATCAAGCTGCGGCCGGTGACACGCCGGTTGTAGCGGCTGCCAGCCTGACGCACGAATTGGCCGCCCTGCTTGCGCATTTCGACAACGGAAATGCCGTGGGCGTCGATTTCCTTGATCACTTCGCTTTCAGGGCGCGGGCCGGCGGAAGAGGCCAGGTTGGTTTCGCCCTGCGGGTGCAGGAACTGCGCCGTGCCGCTGATATTTTCGTGGTTCACGGCCAGCAGGCCGCGGTCGCTGCTGGTGCGGTCGGGCACGTCGGCCAATGTGCTGAGGCCGAACCAGTGGATGCCGTCGTGGTGATCACCGGCGCGGCGGCTGTAGTCGGTTTCGCTGCCGTCGCCCACGTACTCGGGCAAGGCCGTGCTCAGGCTGTCGCCGGTGGCGTAAATGACGGTGGCGGTGTAGCCGACTGCAACGCGGACGGCATCGGCAGTGGACTTCTCCACCGGCGTGAAGTCGAGCGAAGTTGCCGCGCGTGGGCCCCGGCTGATACGCGACTGCGCTGCAGCGTCATCGGCAGACAGCAGCCCGGCAACACCGAAGCCGGCGGCGGCCATGGCGCCAACGCCGCCTTTGATGACGTCGCGACGGCTGATGCGCTGAGCCACCAGGTCTTGCAGATGCGGCGTGGTGGCCGGGTTGTTGTCCAGATCGTCGGGGTCGACGAGTTGCGGGGCGTTGTAAAGGGTGGGGTTCATCTTTGCTCCTGATTCGAGAAGGGTGTCGCTCAAGCGGATGGGGTGGTTTGTGATTTGCGGCGCACGACGAAACCGACGGTGGCCAAGCCTGCGATCAGCAGTGCATAGGTGCCAGGCTCGGGTACGACAGACGCGCTATAGACCGTGACGCCGCTGTCGAGAAAGCTGGTGAACGGGCTGCCGGTGGTGTTGGTCACCGTCAAGCTGAGCGGGCCGATGTTGTTCAGGCTGTAGCTGCCCGCCATGCCGGTGCCGGCTGGTCCACCCAGTTCGCTCAGCACCGTGTCGCTGCCTGCTGCCAGCAAACCGCTGGCGAATCCGTAGAAGTCACCGAGGCTGTAGTTCGCCGGCAGGCTGGGGTTGTTGCCGGTGACCGACAGGAACAGCGCTCCTTGAAAGGTGACGCTGGCACCCGGCGCCAGGCTGAAGAAAGAGCGCGCGAAGCTGGTGGCGTCGGCACGACCTTCGCCAGGCACCAGCGCGCTGGCTTGCAAGCTGGCGTTGTTGGCGTTGCCGAAGCTGAAGGCGCTGGCGAAAACTGGCCCGGCGCTCGCGTTGGCGGTGGAAGCCGGCACGGCGACGCCCAGGGCCAGATCGTTGGCTGTCACCGCTGGGCCAAAACCGGGGCTGAAGACACCGGCGGCAAATTCAAAGCCGGTCAGCTCGGCAGCCGTGGCGCTGCTGTCGGCCGTGGATACGGGTGCTGTCAGCCAACTGAAGCCACTGCTGGCCAGTACGGTGAAAGAAAGCGAGGCCGAAGCAGCACTGCCGGCGTGCGCCAGCGGTGCGGCAAGCGCAAGCGCAAGCGCAAGCGTGAGCGCCAGCGTAGGCGACAGAGAAGGCGCCAGCGGTGCAATGACCTGGGAAGAAACGAGTTTCATGGATGAGCCTTTCACAGCGAGCGTTGAACAACAGGGGTGAATGCTGCGTTGGGCTTTTGACAGGCTTGTGTCAGACACCTGTTCAAGGGGGGTATTGGCCAACTGGCCCTGTGAACTGTCGGCGCTCGCCATGGCGCGCTTCCTGCACGAGGCCGTGGCGGTGGGCCCAGCCACGGGCATCGCCTACCAGACCGAGGGCAACCGGAACGCCGCAGCGCTTGACCGCTATGTGCCTGTCAACGGCAGCGGCGCGTTGGGCAGCCTGCAGCGAGGCGGCGCGTTGCAGGCCGCAGGCGAAGGCGAAGGCGTGCCGACGGCCGCATATTCATCGTCGACACCGCAGCCGGCGTGAATGGCAGCCCTCTGCCGGGCCAGGGCGAAGGCACCGTCTGGGAACCGACACTGTCGACGATGCGCCTGCGTGCGTTGTTCGTCATCGGCGCGGCTACAGCAGGCAACAACCCGGACAACGTCACCGTCAGCCCGCGCGGCTGTTTGCCAACATCCAGATGCCAGGCATCACGCTGGCGATCGCCGGGCCCTGGGGCCAGGGCAACCTGCAGCGCCAGGTCAGGGCGAACGCGCCCGACTCGCGATGTCGAACGGCTGTTGCCGTTCGCTCACGACGCGCAGCCAGCCTGGGGCGCGGAGAAAGCCCCTCGACTCAGGTTCCGAAGCGAAGCCGAAACGAGCGGCTGGACACCCTGCCGCGGGCCAGCGCTGGTGCCACGACCATCAGGCCGAGCAGCAGCATCAGCCAGGCGGCCGGCTCGGGCACCACCGAAGCCTGGTCCACCCCCGACAAGTTCAGCCGCCAGAAGCCGCCTTTCTGGTCGTTGGCGTTCGGATCAAAGCTGGGCTGGTTCCAGGCGCTCAGCAGAATCGGCGCTTCGCCGCCGTAGTTGAAGCCTTGGGACAGCAGGTTGCCATTCGCACCATTGAAAGCAGCCGCCACCGTCACGCGGTAGTTGCCCGCAGCCAATGCGGGCAAGTTGAAACCGGTGTCGTAGAAGCCTTGGCCGGGGGCGATGCCGTCGTCGTCGTCCACCTCATCAAGCAGGTTGAAATCACTGCCCGCGGCCTGCCACAGCGCGGCCACCGGGTCGAAGTTCAGGCCGCCCTGCCAGCTGTCGGTCCACAGGCGCACGTTGGTGGCGGGCTGGGCGAGGCTGAAGTCGATGTGGACGACGTCGTTGTGGAAGCTGATCAGGCCACTCAAAGTGAAGTCCGCGGCCCCGGCTGGCGGGCTGACAGACAGGCTGAGGGCGGCGGCGGCGGCAGCCAGGCCGCGGGGGAATCGGGTGAGGTTGGCTTGCATGAACTTGCTCCGTGAATGCTTCAAGACGCCAGGGCGGGCGGGTTGGCGGCGGGCGTGGTCTGGGCCGAGGGCTGAAGCCGGTTGGTGCCGTTCTGCACTTCGAAAGCCACGGCAAAGGTCTGCACATTGCTGATACTTTGTACCGTGTCGACGAACCACCATTCACCCACCACGCGCTGCGGCGTCACGTCGACCAGCATGTAGCCGCGCTGGGTCAGGTTGATGTACTTGAAGTGCGGGTTGATGCTGCGCAGCAGGGTTGCGGTGCTGCCGGTGGGGTCGTTGGCGCCCGGCGACGTGACCGAAGTGCCGACGAATTCCACCGCGCGCGAACCAGTGCCGGTGCCAGGGTCGTAGCCGCCCGTGGCGGTGTCGGGGTTGTTCGGGTCCTGGCTCAGATCGGCGGCCCAGCTGCTGTGAATGTCGCCCGTGAGCACCACGCAGTTGTTCACCGCCGGCTGCGTGGCGGTACCCTTGAAGATGTCGTAGACGCGATCCCGTGCGGGCTGGTAGCCGTCCCACTGGTCGGTGTTCAAGAAAACGCCGCCGCCTTGCGCCAGCGGAGCGCCCTGCAGCTTCAGTTGCGCGAACATCACGCCCTGGCCCAGCAGCTTCCAGCGTGCCGGCGTGGTGCGCAGGGTATTGGCCAGCCAGGCTTCCTGGGTGGTGCCCAGCAGTTGCCGCGACGCGTCGGCGAAGGCGCCGGTCTGCACGAAGCCGTTGCCGAAAGGCGTGGGCACGGTGGCCGTGAGCTGCTCGCTGCGTGCCGACAACCGCTCTTCCAGCATGACCAGTTCCAGCAGATCACCGAAACGGAAGCTGCGCTGGTTCGCACGCCGATTCGCCAAGTCCGGAATACGTACCGGCATCCATTCGTAGTAGGCCTGCAGCCCGACGTCGACACGCGCGTCCCAGGCGCCTTCGGTTTCGGGCTGATGGTTCTGCGCGCCGCTTTGCCAGGAGTCGTTGGTGGTTTCGTGGTCGTCCCAGATCGCGATCAGGGGGTGCTGCCGGTGCATCTCGATCGAGTCCGCATCGCGCTTGTACTGCGCATGGCGCAGGCGGTAGTCCGACAAGGTCACCATCTCGTTGGGGGGCTCGGGCGTACGCAGGCTGCCGTATTGGTTCGGGCCGTATTCGTACAGGTAGTCCCCCAGGTGCACCACCGCGTCGATATCGGCGCGCTCGGCGATGCGGCGATAGGCGTTGAAGATGCCTGCGGCATGGTTCGAGCAGCTGACCACTGCCAAGCGCAGCCGCGCCGTGGCACCCACGGGAGCGGTGCGTGTGCGGCCCACAGGTGAGTCCTGGCCCAGTGCCGAGAAACGGAAGTAGTAGGTGGTGCCGGGCCGCAGGCGGGAGGCGTCGAGCTTGACGGTGAAGTCACGATCGGGATTCGTCTTCACTCGGCCCTGCTGCACCACCTGCAGCAAGCCGGGGTCGGTGGCGATGGTGTAGCCCACGGTCACGGCGCTGCGCTGCACGGTCGTCACACGCGTCCACAACATCACGCGGTCACTCAGCGGGTCGCCGCTGGCTACGCCATGCTGGAACACGGCAGCGCTACGGATTCCGCGGCTGTCGGCCTGCAGCGCCATGGCCGGCGCGGCAGCCAGCGCCAGGGCGGCACCGCCAGAGCGTTGAAAAAAGCCGCGTCGGCTGGTGCCAGCGGGCAAGGGTTTGATCTTCGTCGGGCGGCCCATGGTGCTTCCTCTTGGTCGTTTGATGAAGGGGCCCAGTATCCGCAGCGAGTTTGACAGGACCGCGACAGCACTGACCTGATTTTCGGGTCGACAGCCGGCCGAGCAGCAGTCCATGGCCTGCACGTCGATGTGGCACCCATGCCGGCGAGCAAACGCGTAGACCTTCGACAAGGCCGCCGCTAAGCACAGCGGCGCTCACTACCTCGTGAACGGCTTCAACGCTGGCCGGGACTTTGGCGGGCCGCGCGATCTGTCGGGCATTGAATCGGTCGACGTCCTCAAAGGCCCCCGCGCAGCGCTGCTCGGGCGCGGTGAACCCGGCGGGACGGTCAACCTCGTGACCAAGCGTCCCACCTTCAAGAAGGCCGGCGAATTCCGCGTGTCGGCCGGCAGTTTCGAGACCTACCGTGCAGATGCGGATTGGACCGCGCCGCTGTCAGATGCCGTCGCTGTGCGCCTCGTCGGCTTCTTTGAAGACGCGGGCAGCTACCGCGACACGGTAGAAACCCGGAAGACCGGCGCAAGCCCTTCGCTGGCGTGGCGCATCAGCGCGCAAAGCAGGCTGGTTGATGAATTGGAGCTCAGCCACCAGGAGATCCCCTTTGACCGGTTCAGCAACGTGGTCTTGTCACTGCCCAAAAAACCGATGAGGATGGTGACGGGGAGCTGGCGCATCGAGCGGCTCTCGCGGCTGGCGTTTCTACGGCTAATGCGACGGAGTTATCATATAGACCGTTCAGATTCCGGTACGCTCCATGCATGGAACGCAACACCCGCCAACGCTCTGCCATCCGAGACGCCATCGCGCAAGCCGAGCGCCCGCTGCTGCCGCAAGAGGTCTTACAAGCGGCGCAATTGCAGGTGCCTGCCCTGGGCATCGCCACGGTCTACCGCAGCATCAAGGCGCTGGTGAAGGAAGGCGAGCTTCAGGCGGTGAACCTGCCTGGCGAGAACCCGCGCTTCGAGGTGGTGGGGCATCAGCACCATCACCACTTTCAGTGTCGACAATGCGAGCGCGTGTTCGACGTGCATGCCTGTCCTGGCGATCTGTCTGGCCTGGCACCGCAGGGCTTCACGGTGGAAGACCACGACTTGACGCTGTACGGCCGCTGCAAGGACTGCGCAGCACCAAACACACGAGCCCCGCAGCGCAAAGCGGAATTGAAAGCGCGCGCGCACCGACACGGCAGCTGACGGCCAGGGGCGAGCCGTGCTGACCACAGGCGCACTGTTTCGCCTGTTATGGGCCAGTGCGGTGGTAGCTGCACTGTGGGCGGCAGTGGCTTGGGCGCTGACATGAGTGCCGGCATGCGAGCCGGCATGCGTGCCGACCTGAACGCTGAACCGGCCGGGGCCGCAGTCGCACCCGCCATCAGCCTGCGTGATCTGACGGTGGCCTACCGCGGCCACCCCGCCGTGCACCACCTCAGCGGCGTATTCGGCGCTGGTACGCTGACAGCCGTGATCGGGCCCAACGGTGCGGGCAAGAGCACCCTGCTGGGCGCCCTGGGCGGCACTCTCCGCAGCTACGAAGGCCGCATCGAACGCGACCCGGCACTGCGTATCGCGTACCTGCCGCAGGCCTCGGCGCTGGACCGCAGTTTCCCGGTTCGCGTGCACGAGGTGGTGGCCATGGGCTTGTGGGCGCGCATCGGCAGCTTCGGTGCACTGCGGGCCGCCGACCATGCGGCTGTCATCGACGCACTGGCCGCCGTAGGCTTGTATGGCTTCGCGCAGCGCTGGCTGGGCGAGTTGTCGGCAGGCCAGGCGCAACGGGTGCTGTTCGCCCGCGTGCTGATGCAGGACGCGGCCGTGATCTTGCTGGACGAGCCCTTCAACGCCATCGACGCGCGAACCACCGCCGATCTGCTGGTGCTACTGCAGCGGTGGAAACGCGAGGCGCGCACCGTCATCGCCGTGTTGCACGACCTGGAACAGGTGCGTGTGCATTTCGAGCAGGTGCTGCTACTGGCACGCGAGCGGGTGGCCTGGGGGCCAACAGCCGAGGTGCTGAAGGCCGAACACCTGTTCAAGGCGCGGCAGATGGCCGAAGCCTGGGACGAAACCGCGCCGGCCTGCAAGGTGTCGGCATGAGCTTGATGGCTTCGTCCCTGCTGGGGCCCTTCATCGAATTCCCGTTCATGCGCCGGGCGCTGGTGGCCACGCTGGCGCTGTCGCTCGGCTGCGCACCCATTGGCTGCGTGCTGGTGCTGCGCCGCATGAGTCTGGTGGGCGACGCTATGGCGCATGCCGTGCTGCCAGGTGCGGCAGCGGGCTTCTTGCTCGCGGGGTTGTCGCTGCCGGCCATGAGCCTGGGTGGCTTCGTGGCCGCACTGGCGGTGGCCCTGGCGGCTGGTTTCGTGACCCGCGCGACGCAGCAGCGCGAAGATGCCAGCTTCGCGGCCTTCTACCTTATTGCGCTGGCGCTGGGGGTGCTGCTGGTGTCGCTGCGCGGCAGCCAGATCGACCTCCTGCACATGCTGTTCGGTAGCGTGCTGGCAGTGGACGATACGGCCCTGCTGCAGATCGCCGTGGTAGCCAGCATCACCCTGTGGGCGTTGGCGCTGATGTACCGGCCGCTGGTGCTGGAGAGCTTCGACCCCGGCTTCCTGCGCAGCGTGGGCGGGCCCGGCGCGCATGCCCACACCTTGCTGTTGGTGCTGCTGGTGGCCAACCTCGTCAGCGCCTTCCAGGCCCTGGGCACCTTGATGGCCGTGGGTCTGATGATGTTGCCAGCGGCAGCGGCGCGTTTCTGGGTCGCCAGCCTGCCTGCGATGGCGGCGTTGTCGGTGGCCATCGGGGCTGCGTCCGGCGCGGCCGGGCTGCTGTTGAGCTACCACGCCGAATTGCCCTCAGGCCCCTGCATCGTGCTGGTCTGCGGTGCGGCTTACATCGTTTCAGTGCTGTTCGGCGCGCGCGAGGGCATCGTCACGCGGCGCCTGCTGGCCACTTCCCATCTCACCCGTTGAACCCCATCACCATGAACCGCAGACAGATTGTCCAGTTCGGAAGTGCTGCATGGCCTTCGCTGTGTGCATTGACGGCCCTGACCGCGTTTTCTGCGCGTGCACAAGCGCCCGCGCCACGCGTCGTTGCGAGTTTCTCCATCCTGGCCGACATGGCGCGGGAATTGGCGCCCGCAGGCGCAGAGGTCACGGCCCTGGTGGGGCCCGACGCCGATGCGCATGTCTACGAGCCGAGCCCTGCCGATGGCAGGCGCCTGGCACAGGCCGATCTGGTGATGATCAACGGCCTGGGCTTCGAAGGCTGGATCGAGCGCATGGTCAAGGTCTCTGGCTACCGCGGCACGGTAGTCATCGCCAGCACCGGCATTCAGCCCCGCTCTGGTGGGCACCATGGCGTCGACCCTCACGCCTGGCAAGACCTGGCACTGGCCCGGCGTTATGCCGACACCATCAGTGCGGCATTCGCCCAACGCTGGCCCCAGCAGCGCGATCAAATAGCCAGGCGTAACGCCGACTACGTGGCACGCATCGACAGCCTCCACCGCCAGGTGCGCCACTGGCTGGATGCCGTGCCGCGCGCCCAGCGCCGCGTGATCACCTCTCACGACGCCTTCGGCTATTTCGGCGCTGCTTACGGCGTGGACTTCCTGGCCCCGCAGGGCTGGAGCACGCACAGCGAGCCCTCGGCAGCGGCAGTGGCACGGCTGATCCGCCAGATCAAGACCGAAGGCGTGCGGGCCGTGTTTATCGAGAACATCAGTGACCGGCGTCTCGTCGAACTCATCGCCAGCGAAGGCGGTGTGCGTATCGGCGGAACCCTGTACTCGGATGCCTTGTCCCAACCCGGCGGGCCTGCTTCGACCTACTTGCATTTGATCGAACACAACGCCCGCAGCCTTGCGACCGCATTGCAAGCCTGACCCTCACAGCCACCCACACCAGGAGCACCCATGAACCGAACGACCCTATTCCGGCTGACGCAAAGCCTCGCATTCGCCTTCGCTTGCGCGTCTGGTACAGCATGGGCCTCAGGCAAGGCGCATGAGCACGGCGCCCTGAAGCTCGACGTGGCGATCGAGGACAACAAGGTGACTATTGCGATGGCGGCGCCACTGGACAACCTGCTTGGCTTCGAGCGCGCTCCTCGTACCGACGCCGAGCGCAAGGCAGCCACAGAGGTGCTGGCGCGGCTGCGCAGCCCGGACAAGGGTACGCCGCTGTTTGCCATGGACGCCGCAGCCCAGTGCACCTTGAGCAAGGCCGAGGTACGGGCCGCAGTGCTGGAGCCCGACCCCAAGACCGAGACCAACAACAGTGCCAAGAACAGTGCCAAGAACAGCGCCAAGCAGGACGAACACGCCGACGTCGATGCTGAGTACGAGTACAGCTGCGCGCAGCCCGGCGAATTGCGCAGCCTGGATGTCGGGCTGTTCGATGCCTACAAGCGCATTAAGCGCGTGGACGTCCAGGTGGCAGGACCAAAGGGCCAGTCGAAAGTCACCCTCAAGCGACCGGCGCGCAGCGTCAAGCTCGTGCGGTGAGCGACTTCACTTTCGCAGGCCCGCGCGGGTACGCGGGGTACCAGAGCACGCATAGCAACAGGACGCTCGATGGGCAGGCCATCTGCTTGCTCGCTTGGCGGCGACCTGACCACGTTCGTTGAACGGGTATCGAGGGCGTGCATCGAGCTTCGCGGGCCGGTTGCACGGCAAGACGCCACGTTTGATGGGTGGCGACAAGCAGTGGATCGCGGACAAGCATTGACATGTCTGGGCAGGCCATTGCGGTTCTGTTGCCTGTTGTCTGGTGCCTGGTGCCTGGCGCCTGGATCAACACCGCCCTTGGCTTGCCGGTTACTGGCAGATTACTGGCAGGTTTCAGGCACGAAGTCGGCCATCTCCTTGCGACCGGGCGTGCCGGTGTGCCGTCCGGCTGGCAAGCAGACCATCGCCACCTGTGCGCGTCAGCGCCGATAGTCCTGTTTCCGCTTGGGCCAGGCCGAGCGCACGCTTGCCGCCTGGCCTCGCGCCAAACTCAGCTGAGCTCAACTCAGCTCAAGCTCAGCGCGGCGTGGAGGCGGCCGGCAGTGGCGCGGCGCTGCGGGTGGTGAGTTCCTTGAGCACCGCGCCTTTCTGAACCGACCCCGTTCGCGTTCCTTCACCTTGCGCCAGGCGTTCACAGGCCAAGCGCTCTTTGCTCGAGTGATGCACCTGGCAGCGCTGCGCGGCGTTTTCCTGCAGCTTGCGAGCATCTGCGGTGTTCAGTTGCGCGGTGCGGGCGGCGCTGGCTTCCTTTAGGCAGGTTGTGCGGTCCTGGTTCGAGCTGCCGTCCAGACATGCCTGGCGTTCCTGCTGGTACCGGGCGTCTACGGCCGACGATGCCGTGGCAGCGTTGACCGAACCAAAGCCCAGGCTGCTGAACAGAGCGAAGGTGATGCCAAGGGTGCCGAGGGTACTGATCTGATGTAATTTCATGGTGCCAATTTCCTTCACCGAGAACGTCTCGGTACGCCACTGTGCGCGCGCTGGGCGCATCGGTCTGTTCGATCGCAGACACAGCCTGCCGCGCTCGCCTGCGCAGGATGTGGCAACGGACTGTCCGGGTCATGCCCACTCAAGGCGCAGACAACCTTATGGACAAGTGAGTGGCACTGGCCTGCGCATCCGTTCGCCAGCGTACATACACATCGGTGAACGCCAAGTAGAGTCGTGACAGCGAAAGCGGTTGTACTGCGCCAGCCGGGTCCGCGTTTTAACTCTCAGCGCAGTGGGGAAAACATATTTATGAACAGAATTATTTGGATTGTCGGCGCCGTCGTGATCGTGCTTTTCATCCTTGGGTACTTCGGCCTACGCTGAGCGTTCTCCTGGTTTAGCTGTGGCATTTCCATGGTGACTGCGTTAGGGCCTCCCTGCCCACACCAGCGCCAGAGACAGCGCCAGAGCCAGCGCCATCGCCAGCGGTCAACTTACGGATAAGCGGCCGCAGGATGCAGGATGCAGTAGGCTTGTGGCAATGCAATCTTCCAGCGAAGCGCACGATGTCACTTCGGAGCCGTCCGAGCTTGCCGCAGGCAGTCCGGCTGCGGACGGCGGGTTGCTGAAGGAATCCAGGCAAACGCATACGCCGACACAGCCTGATGATTCCCTGCACCAGATGACGCTGCAGTTGCAGGCGGCCCAAGCACAGCTCCAGCAGTCGCGGCGCGGCCAGTCGGAGTTCTTGTGGGCGATGGGCCACGCGCTGCGGTCGCCGCTGAGTGCCATTCTCGGTTTCGCTCAACTCATCGACGCCGGCCAGGCCACGTTGACGCCGCGCCAGAAGGACAGCCTGGCTCGGATCCTCAAAGCAGGCTGGGAATTGTCGGCCTTGATCGACCAGATTTCGGATGCGTCCTTCGAGCACGGCAAACTGCCGCTGCAGATGGGGCCCGTATCGCTTGTGGATGTGCTGCGCGACTGCGAAACGCTGGTCGAACCCCTGGCGCGCCAATCCGGTGCCCAGGTGGTGTTTGCCTGGCGAGAAGAAACCCTGCTCGTGTCTGCGGACGGTACGCGGGTACGACAAATTGTCATGAACCTCCTGAGCCACGCGCTCAAGCACAGCGGCGCCGCAGGCGTGGTGCAGGTCAGTTGCCATGCGTGTGCAGATGGCCGTCTGCGTGTGCGTTTTCAGGACACCAGCGGTGGCAAGTCATCCGCCTGGCTCGGCCACGCTAAACCGGGCACGCCCATCCAGTTGATCGTGAGTCAA
Organism: Burkholderiales bacterium; assembly: GCA_038209585.1. GTDB lineage: Bacteria > Pseudomonadota > Gammaproteobacteria > Burkholderiales > Burkholderiaceae_C > Rubrivivax. The sequence continues at coordinate 1,802 of JBBQXN010000033.1, read as the reverse complement.
CAAATGGCTGCCAACATGGGCGGCGTCATCGCCAGCGACTTCGGCGCAAGCACGCCGGTCGACGCCAACGACTACTGGCTCGAACTGAACGCTGCCCTGGGCGCTGTCTAAAGTCCGTTTTCACTTTTTTCTCACCCGTTTCCACCTCTATACAGCCGTCTTCGATGGTTGGCACACCATGACGATGAACCAAGACATCCTCGCAGCGAGCATCCTGATCGTTGACGATCAGGAAGCCAATCTAGTGCTGCTGACCCGACTGCTGGACGAGGCCGGCTACACGCACGTCAGCACGACCCTCGATCCGATGCAGGTCTGCACCCTGCATCGCAGCCACGCCTACGACCTGATCCTGCTGGACCTTGAAATGCCCGGTCTGGACGGCTTCGGCGTGATGGAGGGTCTGAAGACCACGGCCATCGACAGCTACCTGCCCGTGATCGTGCTGACCGCCCAGCCCGCCCACAAACTACGTGCACTGCAAGCCGGTGCCAAAGACTTCATCAGCAAGCCCTTCGATTTGTTGGAGGTCAAGACGCGCATTCACAACATGCTCGAAGTGCGACTCCTGCACCGCAAGCTCGAAGGCCACAACAAAGCGCTGGAGTTGGCCGTACAGGAACGTACAGCAGCATTGCGCGAAAGCGAAGCCCGTTACCGCAGCCTCACCGAGCTGGCCTCTGACTGGCACTGGGAGCAGGACGAGCGCGGGCGCTTCACGCTGGCCTCGGGGCCCGTCCTGCAGATTTTGGGTTTGCCCGCTGAACCTCAGATGGATGCCCGGGTCCACGACGACTATTGGGACGGCGGTTGGAACGAAAGCGAGTGCACGGCGCTGCAAGCGCGGGTCGCTGCTCGACGCCCTTTTCTAGACTTTGTCTTACACCGCTTGCTAGGCAGCGGCCAGCGGCAGCAGTTCCGCATCAGTGGGACACCTTTGCTCGACCCCACTTGCCGCTTTGTCGGCTATCGCGGCACCGGCGTGGAAGTCTTGCCCGGCGGCTAACCCGCACGCTGGGCGGCGCCTTGTTCACCCAATGCAGGTCACCTACTCACAGCCCCTGCCAGAACCGTTTGCTTGCCGCCTTGCCCGCCGCCGAGCTGGACGACATAGCTGCTGATCTTGAACTGGTGCCCGGTCATGGCTACCGGCTGGCGCGTTGACCGATGAAGCAGGGTTTCGCCCGCTCTGGGCTGCTGCACAACGTGCTGTTGCGCTGCACGCAGGGGCTGATCGCGCAGATCGGCCAGACCGCGGTCTGCTACCGCCAGCACTCCGTGGAGCAGCAACCCGGCCGGTGGGTACCGTCAACTGTCAACTGTCAACTGTCAACTGTCAACTGCCGACAGGGCGCCTGGCGGCGAGCGGGTCATGACGCAAGAGATGCTGGCCAGCCTACTGGGCGTACGCCGAGAAAGCGTCACCGCAGCCGCCGTCAAGCTGCGCGATGGCGGCTACATCCGCTACTGCCGCGGACTGATCTCTGTTCTTGACGCCATGGCGTGCTGCTGGTGTTGGACATCGAGACATTCGAAGTGTTGCAAGCCGCTGGCGACCTGCCGGCTTGCTGAGTACGTCGCTGCACGACCTACAGGGCGTTGCCGCTGTCGCTGACCTCGTACAAACGCGCGCCGGGTAGCAGCTAACGCAGCCTGGCTTCCGTCAATACGTGACGCGCCTTGGCGATGGAGAGCCCAACGCGAGCCCGATCGACCAAGGCATCCATGAGGCCTCCGATCAAGCCAAGTGCCTACCTTGCAGTGAAATCAGCTTGTCTTGGGATGCCCGGTAACAGCACGGG
>JBBQXN010000032.1:0-34153 GCA_038209585.1 Burkholderiales bacterium | reverse complement strand
AAGCTGCAGTGGCAAGACGCAAGAAGACCAGTCCCGCCGAAGACCTGATCGAACTGGTCGCGATGCTGCCGTGGTGGGCCGGCGTGGCGCTCGCGCTGTTGAGCTACCTACTGCTCCACCAAGTCGCCGCACAACCACTGACAGCCCCCGCCCAACCCGGGCAGGCGAGCGCAATGGTCACGCAGGGGCTGTGGAAGGGGCTGGCCAGCGCCGGTCAGTACATCCTGCCCGTCATCTGCCTCGCTGCAGCCGGGTTGTCGGCTTGGCGGCGCAAGGTGCGTGGGAGCCTCGTCACCGTCGTTGCGCAGAGCCAGGCGAGCGACGTTCTTGATGGCATGAGCTGGCGCGAGTTCGAGCTGCTCGTCGGCGAAGGTTTTCGACTCCAGGGCTACCAAGTCGTGGAGACCGGTGGAGGCGGCGCCGATGGCGGTGTGGACCTGGTGCTGACCCGACCAGGCAAGAGCGGCGGCGAGAAGTTTCTCGTGCAGTGCAAGCAGTGGCGTGCGCTGAAGGTCGGCGTCGATGTGGTGCGCGAGCTCTACGGCGTCATGGCCGCCCGCGGCGCCACGGGCGGATTCGTCGTGACCTCGGGGCGATTCTCCGATGACGCCATCAGCTTCGCGAGCGGGCGCAATGTGACGCTGGTGGACGGGCCAAAACTGGTCGGTCTCATTCGGCAGGCAAGGACGGGCGCAGGCCAACCCACGGCGCTGCCGGACGCGGCCAAAGCAACCCGGCCCACAGCCGACTCAGGACAGCCGAGCGTCTGCCCCTTGTGTACCAAGCCGATGGTGCGCCGAACCGCGAAGCGTGGCGCCAATGCTGGCGGTGAGTTCTGGGGTTGCGCCGGCTACCCGGCCTGCCGCGGCACGCGGCCGATCGGTTGAAGCGCGGCCAATCCATGGCGCTGTCGGACGGCCTCTACGATCTACTGCTCACCGAGGGCCTGGCTCGATCGCTCGCCACCCTGGACCCCGGCAGCGCAGAGGTCCTGTCGCTCAAGGGCGGGGCGCCCGAGCTGCCCTGCGCGGCCGTGCTTCGGTGCAGCTGGCTGACTTCCTGCACGACCAAGCGCTGGAACTCGATGACGTCTACCGCGCAGGCACCGGCCAGGGCCGCAGCGGCTGGACGGCGCTGAGGCGCGACGCCGGTCTGATCGTTGCGGAGCCTGGCCCCGAAGAAGACTATTTCAGCCGCCGTTTCGGTGACCTGCTGCACGTGGACGACGCTAAGCGGCTGGACGTGATGACTGCGGTCGGCGCGCGGCAAGGCCGCACGCCGTCGCTCGATGCGAAGGACCGGTTGGGGGTGCAGATGCTGGCCTACCAGATCGATGGCCGGCACGAGCAGGCCGCAGGCACAGAAGCCTTCATACAGCGCATCGAGCGCCACCCTGCCATCGCCGCTGAGTTGGTCGAGCTGTCGGGCCTGCTGCAGGCACGCACCACGCTCGGCGCAAAGCCGGTACCCGGGCTTGAAGACGCGCGCCGGTGGTCAAGAGCAATGCCGGGGGGGCCTTTGGGAGAAAAAAGTGCGTTTGAATTCCCTATCCTCGCCGCTAGGCTCGGCGGTGATCTGCGGCCCGACCTGCAACGCGAGGAAGGAAGCGCCGCCCACCACGGTCGTGTTGCCCAACATCACCATGGCGCTGAGCAAACTGCCGCGTGGCACGGTGAAGCTGAAGTAGTCAAGGTCGTCCAGGTCGATGTCGCCCACGACCACATTGCTGCCCAGGGCCATGGCCACGAAGGTAGGCGCCAGGTGATTGCCGGACAGGTCGCCGTTGACGGCTTCGTCCCAGGCCGTCGCAGCACCGGCCGACAGGCCCAGGCCCAGGGCGCTGGCGCCCAGGAGTGATTTGGTGACGAGGCTGGCATTCATGGGCGCGGCTTTCGATGACTACGTCGTGACTCTGCACGTGTCACGTGACAGTTTGCCCATCGCCACACTGTCACCAAGCCGTCACATCAGCGCGGCAACGTGAGCGGAATGGATGAAGTCATCGGTTTGTTTCCCGTGCCCTTTCTGCGCTCGCCGGGTACGCTGGGCGTGCTGCTGGCCGGCCACTTGGCCGAGCATTTCAGCGCCAGGGCGCACAACGACAACAACTCGTCGGCCAAGCTGTCGCACACGGCCATGCTCAAGCCCGGCGACAGCCCCTTGCTGGTGGAAGCGGCGGCCTTGATCACGCCCAAGCTGACCGAATTCGGCGTGCTCTTGTTCGGCGAACGTTTGGGCTGGTCGCTCAAGGAAATGTGGGTCAACGTGCTGGAGACCGGCGGCCACCAGGCCATGCACAACCACGCCAACAGCTTCATCTCTGGCGTGCTGTACCTCACCGCCACGCACCCGGAATCACGAACCGTGTTCATGAAGTCGCCCGGCGGCACCGACTTCATCTTCAAGAACGACCACCCCGGCACCACGCCCGGGCCCTACAGCGCCGACAAGTGGGTGAGCCCCGCGCCGCAGCCGGGCGACATGGTGCTGTTCCCCAGTTACCTGATGCACGCCGTGCCGCCCAACGCCGGGCCGCGGCGCATCAGCCTGGCCTTCAACGCCATCCCTGCCCGCCTGAATTCCTGGGGCTACACCGTCGGCTTCAGCGGTTGATGGCGGCCGCTGTCACCCCCGGGGCCATGCGCCTGGCGTGGGCGCTCATGCTGGCCTCGGGCTTCGCGGGCCTGGGCTACCAGGTGGTGTGGACGCAGCAGGCATCGCTGTGGCTGGGCCACGAAGCGCCAGCCGTGCTGGCGGTGGTGACGGCGTTCTTCGGCGGCCTGGCGCTGGGCGCGCTTGCCTTGGGGGCGCGCATCGCCCGCAGCGCCTGGCCGCAGCGCTGGTATGCGGGCTGTGAACTGGTCATCGCCGCCTGGAGCCTGGTGCTGGTGCTGGGCCTGCAGCGTTTCAGCGAAGTTCTGTTGTTGGCCATCGGCATGCAGCCCCACCCGCTGTGGCAATGGGTGGTGGCCTTTGGCGGCACCTTGGTGCTGCTGCTGCCGGCCACCGCGGCGATGGGCGCCACGCTGCCGGCCATGGCGGCGCTGCTGTCGAATGCGCAGGGCCGCCTCGGCGGCTCGGGCCCGTCACCCTTGCCTGCGCTGTATGCCTGCAACACCCTGGGTGCAACGGCGGGCGTGCTGGCCACGGCCTTCTGGATGGTGCCGACCTGGGGCCTGACACGCACCGTGTTGATGTGTGCCGGCTTGAACCTCTTGTGCGCCGTTCTCACGCTGCGCTTGTGGCCGTTGGCCGTGCAAGCCGAGGCGCCGCAGACCGATCGGCCGATGCGCGCGCAGCAACATCCGGCCTGGCCCTTGTTGATGGCCACGGGCTGGCTCGGCATCGCCTACGAGGTCTTGGTGGTGCGCGTGCTCAGCCAGGTCACCGAGAACACGGTCTACACCTTCGCCATGCTGTTGGCCGTGTACCTGGTGGGCACGGCTGCTGGCGCTGCTGCCTATGCACGCTGGGGCCAGGGCGCTGAGCGGCCGGCTTTGCAGCACCGCCTGCTGTGGGCCGTGGCCCTGGCCTGCGCCTTGGGCGGCGCAACGCTGTGGGCAGCAGAGTGGGTGCGCAACGCGGTGGCTTTGGCGCTGGCTGGCGTGGCCCCGGGGATAGGCACGGGCATGGTCGCTGCCTTGGCCGGCGAAGCCAGCCTGGCCGTGCTGGCCTTTGCGCTGCCCACCGTGGCCATGGGCGCGCTGTTCAGCCACCTCACCAGTCACCTGTCGGGCCGTGATTTCGGCCGCGCCCTCGGCGCCAACACCCTGGGCGCAGCGCTCGCGCCCATGGCCGTGGGCGCAGCCTTGTTGCTGGGCCTGGGCGCCGCCACCCTGCTGTGCGCTTTGGTGGTGGCCTACCTGCTGCTGGCGGCGTGGCCGCGGGTGCTGCGGCCGGCGCCGTGGGCAGCGGCGGCACTGGCCACAACGACGCTGGTGCTGGCACCGCCGCTGAGCTTCATAGACGTGCCCGAAGGCGGGCGCATCGTCAGCCACCACGAAGGCCTGATGGCGGAAGTGAGCGTGGTGGAAGACGGCGAAGGTGTGCTGCGCCTGCGCATCAACAACCGCCAGCAGGAAGGCAGCAGCAGCACGCGTTTCTTTGATTCACGCCAGGCGCTGCTGCCGGCCTTGCTACACCCGAATCCAGAACGCGCGCTATTTCTGGGCCTGGGCACCGGCGTCACTGCCCGCGCTGCGGCAGCGCTGCCGGGCTTGCAGGTGCAGGCGGTGGAACTGCTGCCCGAGGTCATCAGCGCAGCGCAGTTCTTCGTGGCCGAGGGTGATTCGCCACCATCGTCACTAAAGGTCATCGCGGCCGACGCGCGGCGCTTCGTGCGCGGCAATACCGAGCGCTTCGACCTCATCGTGGCCGACAACTTCCACCCCGCGCGCAGCGGCTCGGCGGCGCTCTACACGGTGGAACACTTCGACGCCGTGCGGCAGCGGCTGGCCGACGGCGGCCTGTTCTGCCAGTGGCTGCCGTTGCACCAGATGGACCTGGCCACATTGCGCAGCATCGTGCGGTCGTTCCTGGCCGTGTACCCCGGTGGTGCCGCCATCCTGGCCAGCAACAGCCTGGAGACACCCGTGATCGGCCTGGTGGCGCGCGCTGGCCAGCAGCCCTTTGCACTGCGCGAGGTGCAGGCGCGGCTGGCCGCGCTGACCGGTCGCTTCGACCCCGCGCCTTTTGGCTTGCACGACGAATGGGCGCTGCTGGGCAGCTTCGTGGCCGGCCGAGCCGCCTTGCGCCGCTGGTCTGCGGACGCGCCCCTCAATACCGACGACCACCCGGTGGTGGCCACGCTCGCGCCGCGCATCACCTACGCGCCCGACAGCGCCCCGCGCGACCGCCTGCTGGCGCTGCTGGCCGACTGGTCGACGCTACCCGCCGAAGTGTTGGGCGTCGCGTTGGGCGATGGGGCGACCAGCGCCGACTTCGCCCAGACCCAGCGCTTGGCCGACTACTGGAACGCACGCAACCAGTTCCTCTTGGCCGGCCGCGACATCCGCCCCAGCGCCGACGTGCGCGCCATGCTGGCGCAGGTGCAGGCGCCTTTGCTGGCCGTGCTTCGCACCAGTGCCGACTTTCGCCCGGCCTACGAGCCGCTGCTGCTAATGGCCACCTCCTTGGCGGCCAGCGACCGCGCAGCGGCCGAGCCGCTGTTACGCGAGTTGGCCCGCTTGCGGCCGGTCAAGGTCGATGTTGCGGCAGCGATCCCGCAGTGAGAGCCGGTTGACTGCCTTGGCTGACACCAACTTGTCACCGTCCGTGTTGACACTCTGTTGTAGCCACTCAACTTTTAGGGATTTGTATGCAGTTTCCACGTTTCGCTCAAGGCGCTTTGGTCGCGACCACCCTGCTTGCCGCAGCCGCAGCGTCGCAGGCTGCCGTCACCGTCGTCACCACCGCCGCGGTGTTCAACGCGGCCATCGCCGGCGGCGCCTCGGGCACCGACAACCTGGCTGACCTGACGATCAACACCTTCCTCACCGGCCCGCTCGTGCGCAGCGCCGGCAGCTTTGGCTACACGGCCAGCACCAGCACCAGCAACAGCGCCAGCACCAGCGGCGGTGACTTCTATGTCGCACCGGTGGCTGGCACGCTGGCCCTGTCGGTGGAAAACAGCACCGACAGCATCGTGCTGGACAGCTTCAGCAGCATCGTGCGCGCTGTGGGCGGCAACTTCTTCAACACCAACGTCTTGGGCGAATACACCGGCGGTGACGTCATCGTCGTCATCAACGACGTGAACGGTGGCTCTTTCAGCAACACCATCACCCCGACCAGCGCGGCCAGTTTCCGGGGCTTTCTGTCGGACGTGAACATCAGTTCGGTTCGCATTTCCAACAGCGGCAGCACCGTGGGTCCGTGGGAGTCCTACGACAACCTCACCCTGGCCGTGCCCGAGCCCGCCAGTGCTGCCCTGACGCTGATGGGCCTGCTGGCCATCGCCGGCTTCGTTCGCCGCCAGACGCGCGCCTGAACGCAGGCTGATTTACCGCTTGCTGGCTGACCCGCCACATCGATTCATCGCCCCCCAACACCGAGGATTTGATTCATGACCATCCGATTCACTCAACGTGACGTGGCCTTGGCCGCCGCTGCCTTGTTCACGACCGTGTCGCTTTCCGTCGCGACATCCACCGTACTCGCCCAGACCGCCACCACGGGCAAGTACGTGGCTGGCGATTTCCACAACCACAGCACGTGTTCCGACGGTTCACTGTCGATGCAAAAGAAGGTCAAGAAGTCGACCGGCACCGGCGTCAACGAATGGAAGCTGGACTGGTTTGTGCAAGCCGGCCACGGCGGTGGCGGTAGCCGCAACTGCCTGCTCGTTGAAGAGGCAAGCCTGGCCACCCCGGCCTACCCCTTCACCAATCAGGGCCCCACCACCACCTGGGCCAACAGCATTGGTTCTGCGGCCCTGAAGGGCCTGAACGGCGGTGTGGGTGGCAACGGCAACATGTGGCGTTGGCAGTCGCTGCAGGAATTCCAGTACCCGCTGTTGGAGTACCTGTCGGCCAACAAGAACGTGCCCCTGTTCCTTGGCCTGGAATCGGTGGTCGCCGGCCACGAGCATTCGTCGATGGCCATCATCACCGGCCAGATGCCGGCCAGCATCGACACCGTCAACACCAACGTCACCAGCTACACGCCCCTGGGCAATGCCAACGCGCTGGCGCAGTGGGAATACTGCTTCGACCGCGCCGACACCGACACCAGCCGGGGCAACTTCACGAACTCCAACGTGGGCAACAACTGGGAATGCTCGGTGGCGGGCAGCAACAGTGCGGCCGACCCCAGCTGGAGTGCGCTGGCACAGAAGCTGATTCCCGCCGGCGGCGCGGGCACGGGCAACCGCGGGCACGCCAAGACGCTGGAAGCCATCAAGTGGATGTCGCAAAACCACCCGACCGGCAGCTACTACATCCCCGCCCACCTGGAACGTGCCGGCCCCTTCAACCCGGACGGCAACAACGGCTTCAACGTCGAGCACCTGCGCAACTTCAACAACGCAGCGCCGAACGTGGCCTTTGGCTTCGAAACCCAGCCGGGCCATGGCGCTTCCAGCGAGCGCGGCGAATACCGCCAGCTGCGCAACGGCGGCTTCCCCGCGCCGCAGGTGGGCAACGTTGACTCGGTCGGCGGCACCACCTACGGCGGCACCGGCATCTACGGCGCGCAGGTCGGCGGCGTGTGGGACGCCCTGCTCGGCGAAGGCCGCAACTTCTGGTTCTTCGCCAGCTCCGACTGGCACAACCGCGGCATGTTCGGCGCCGACGACCGCCGCAGCACGCTCGACTTCGAGCCCGGCGAGTACCAGAAGAACTACACCATGGTGCGCAGTGGCACCGACAAGCTGCGGCCCCAGACCATCGTGGATGGCCTGCGTTCTGGCAACAACTGGGTCGACAGTGGCGACCTGATCGACCGCCTTTCCTTCGTGGTGTGCACGGGGCGGCCTGCCGCTGTGGTGCAAGCCCTGGCGGCAGCGGCAGCCAACAACGGCAGCGCGGTGGACAACGAACCCGGTTGCGCCAACATGGGCGAAAAGCTGGTGGTGGCCCCCGGCACCACGGTGGTCGTGGGCGTGGCGGTGCGTGACCCGGGCGGTTTCAACAACTCGCCTTACGCGTTCAACAACCCGTCGCTGGCCCAGATCGGCATCAACCAGCCGATGAACAAGCCGGTGCTGGACCACTTCGACCTGATTGGCGGAAACGTCACGGGCCTGGTCTCGCCGTCGTCTGCCAACTACGCGGGCGAATGGCCGCGCAACGGTGCCTGGCTCAACCCCGCCACGGGCGAGACCGCCGGCCTGGCCGCCGTGCCCGCCGCCGCCAAGAACACCAGCGCGGCGCTGTTGTCCACCTTCAACGGCAGCAACTGGAGCGTGGTGTCGACGGCCGCCGACGGCACCCGCGTCATCGCCGCAACGTTTGCGCTGGTGGCCGACAACAGCCGCTACGTGCGTTTGCGCGGCACCAACCTGCCCGCGTCAACGCCTTTCGAGAGCGACGCCAACGGCAACCCGTTGTCCGACGTGTACACCAACGCGGCCACGCCGAACCTTCTGCGGATTCCCTGCACCGTCACGGGCACCAACGTGCCGGCCATGAGCTCGCGCCGCCCCTACACGGGCAACAACATCGACGGCTGCCCGGGCCACCTGCCGGTGGTCAACGGCGTGCGCTACTCGGCGTTCGACGTGGCGGCCTGGGCCGATGTTTCGTTCTACAGCAACCCCATCTACGTGCAGGTGACGGGCAGCGGCGCGGTGGCCAGTGTGATTCCGGATGCCAGTGCGAATGCGAAGTCGCGCACCGTTCGCGGCGCGGGGAAATTTGTTGGCACCAGCAGCAACAAGGCGACCTTGATTGCCAGCGTGGGCAAGGCGAGCCGGTAAGGCGACTCGCGGCTCGCGGCTTGGCTTTCCTGCCATGCCGAGCTGCCTTTCGGGTCTGTTGGGCGCCGCGCTTCACAGCGCGGCGCCTTGTTCATGCGGCAACCATGGGCGCTGCACCCGCTGTACCGGCTACCCACAGCCGACCCCTCGAAAACTTGTTCACCGAAAGGGTGTTCTGAGCCATGTCCACCTTGCTTAGACGTCGCACGCTTTTGCACGCCGGCGCGGCGGGCGTCGTCGGCGCTTTGGGCGTCTGCGCGACGCCAGCGCGTGCCTGCGAGTTTTTCTCCACGACGATGCGCATCGTCCACCCCTGGACACGGCAGACGGCTGACGAAGCCGAGTCGGCCGTGGTCTGCATGCAGTTCGAAGACGTGCGCCGCGACGACCGGCTCATTGCCATGCAAACCCCGGTGGCCACGGGCGCCGAGATGGGCGGTGCGCTGGCGCGGCCGCATGTCGACTTCGCCATCCCGCAGGGCGTGAACACCGCGCTGTCCGAGCGTGGCACCTACGTGCGTTTGACCGGGCTGGTGATGCCCTTGCTGGTGGGCCGCGCCTACCCGCTGACGCTGCTGTTCGAACACGGCGGTGAGGCCGTGGGCCTGCTGACCGTTGACTACGGGCGCTTCCTGTGATCAGCGCCCCACCGAGTTCCTTCTGAATTGAATCGCCCATGAACGAAAAGACCCTGCCTTCGTCTGCGCCCATTTCTGCACCGATGTCGGCGCCTGCCGACCCGCACACCACCAGGCCCACGCCCACCTGGCTGCCCACGCTGCTGCGGGAACCGCTGCTGCACTTCCTGCTGCTGGGTGCGGCGCTGTTCGCCGTTGACCATGTGCTGGTCACACGCGCCGACGACCCGCGCCTCATCGTCGTTGGCGCCGAGGTCGACAAGGAAGCCCGCGAGGTGTTCAAGGGCGCCAATGGCCGCGACCCCAACGCCGAAGAACTGGCCGCCCTGCGCCGCATCTGGCTGGACAACGAGGTGCTGTACCGCGAAGGCCTGGCCATGCAGGTGGACCGCGGCGACAGCGCCATTCGCGACCGTGTCATCTTCAAGGCGCTGAGCGTGGTCGACGCCAACACCAAGCTGCCGGCCATCGACGACAAGGTGCTGCGCGACTGGTTTGAAAAGAACCGCACCAAGTACGACGAGCCCGCGCGCTACGACTTCCAGGAAGCCGTGCTCAGTGGCGACAACAGCGAAGCCGCCGTGCGGGCCTTTGCCGCTGCGCTGAACGCCGGCACGCCGGGCGAAGCCAGGGCCGGCCTGCGTGTGTTCAAGGGCCGGCCGCACAGCAACCTGCTGCAAAGCTACGGTGCTGATTTCGCCCGTGAATTGGAAGGATCAACACCCGGCGAATGGCGCGCGCTGGTCACCCGCGAGGGCTGGCGCACGGTGCGGCTGGAAGCGGTGACGCCGCCCAAACCGGGGCAGTTCGAGCCCCTGCGCGGTGTGGTGCTGCAAGACTGGACCGACGCCACCCTGGCCGAGCAGCGCAGCGCCACGGTGCGTGCACTGACCAAGAAGTACAAGGTTCGTTTTGAGGGCGCTGGCTCATGAAGGCAGCGCTGAAAGACGCGCTGAAAGACGCGCTGAAACGCGCGCTGTCTGCAGCGGCTCTGAGTTTGAGCTTGTGCCTTGGCCTGGCCCTGCACACCACGCCCGCCCAAGCGCACGAGATGAGCATGGCTGAAATGCAGGTGCGCGAGACCACAGCCGGTGAATTCCTGTGGCTGTGGTCGGCCGGCGAAAAGCGCAACCCCGGCGACGTGCTGACCCCCCGCTGGCCAGCGGCCTGCACCTCTAGCGGCAACGTGTTGAGCTGCGGCGAGCGCGGGCTCTTGGGCACGCTGGAGGTTGAGGGTGTCGGCAAGGGCTTTTCAGCCGCCATGGTGAAAGTGTTCTGGCTGGACGGTGCCAGCCGCGTCTACACACTGACGGCCAGCCAACCCAGCGTGCACCTGTACGGCGCGGCCGACGACCGCCGCGGCATGGGCGAAATCGCCAGCGCCTACCTGCTGCTGGGGGTGGAACACATCTTGAGCGGCTGGGACCACCTGCTGTTCGTCATCGGCCTGCTCTTCCTGGTGGGCTTTCGGCGGCGGCTGGTGTGGACCATCACCGCCTTCACCGCCGCCCACAGCCTGACCTTGGCGAGCAGCGCACTCGGCTGGCTGGTGCTGCGCCCGCCGCCCGTGGAAGCCACGATTGCGCTGTCGATCATGCTCGTGGCCGGCGAGGCGCTGCGTGAACGCCAGACGCTCGCCAAGCAATGGCCGGCGCTCGTCGCCTTCTTGTTCGGCCTGGTGCACGGCCTGGGGTTTGCCGGCGCGCTGACGGAAATCGGCCTGCCCGATAACCACCTCTGGGTGGCGCTCTTGACCTTCAACGTGGGTGTGGAAATCGGGCAACTGCTGACCGTGGCCGCCGCTGCGGTGCTGTGGCGATTCCTGCAAGCCCAAGCCTGGTTCCTGCGCTTGCGAACACCAGCGCTGTACGCCATGGGCAGCGTGGCGGCTTACTGGTCGGTGTCGCGCGTGGCCGCCATCGTCATCTGAAGCGCGGGGGCGCGACCCCCGCACAACACCGCGCCACAGCCGACCCGATCACGGGCGGCTGCGCCTTCGTCAGCCAAGCCGCTGCCGTCCGCGCACCGCAAAGCCAACCGCCGCCAGGGGCCCAGTGCCAGCAGCAACCACTGCCCCGGCTCGGGCACCACGCTGGCCTGGTCTACGCCACGCAGCTGAAGCTGCCAGAAGCCGCCCTTCTGGTCGTTGGTGTTCGGGTTGTAGCTGGGCTGGTTCCACGACGCCAGGGCGATAGGCGCCTGGCTGTCGTAAGCAAAGCCGTTCGACAGCAGCGTGCCGTTGGCCAGGTTGATGGACGCCACCACACTCACGCAGTAGCTGCCTGCAGCGAGCGTGGGCGCCAGGATGCCGGCGTCGAAGAAGGCCTGGCCGGTGCCCACGGTGTCGTCGTCCACTTCAGACAGCAGCGTCCACACGCCCGGCACCGTTTGCTGCCACAGGGCCAGCACCGGGTCGAACTTCAGGCCGCTGCGCCACGAGTCGGTGAAAAGGCTGACGTTGCTGGCCGCGCCCAGGCTGAAGTCGATCAGCACCTTGTCGTTGTGAAAGCCGATGCTGCCGTTGAAGGTGAAGTCGGCCGCTTGTGCGTGCAGAGGTGCGAGCAGGCCCAGGGCGGCAGCGCCCAAGGCGGGAGCGAAGATTTTGTGCATGGTGCTTCCTTCCGATTTCTGGACAGAGGTGCTGAGGCTCACGGCGCCAGTGCGGGCGGGTTGGCCACGGGCGTGGTTTGCACGGCGGCGCTCAGGCGATTGGTGTTGAAGCTGGTCTGGAAGGCGCGGGCGAAGGTCTCGACCGTGCTGGGGGCAGTGACCGTGGCCACGTGCCACCACTCGCCGACGATTCGCTCAGGCGTCACGTCCATCAGCATGTAGCCGCGCTTGGTCAGTTCCACGTACTTGAAGTGCGGGTTGACCGAACGCAGGAAGCCCGCAATCGCGCCCGTGGTGTCGGTGTCCACACCCGGCGAAGAGATGGAGGTGCCGACAAATTCCGCCGCGCGCGAGCCTTCGCCCGTGGCCGGGTTGTAGCCGCCGGTGGCGGTGTTGTTGTTCGGCTCTTGCGTCAAGTCCGCTGCCCAAGAGCCGTGGATGTCGCCCGTCAGCACGGCCACGTTGTTGACTGGCGCGTTGGCGTTGTCGCCTTTCAAGACGCTGTAGATGCGGTCGCGCGCCGGCTGGTAGCCGCCCCACTGGTCGCTGCTCAAGAAGCAGCCGCCGCCCGCGCTGTTGGCTGCACCCACGCCCTTGAGCTGCGCGAACATCACACCCTGGCCCAGCAGCTTCCAGCGTGAAGGCGTGGTGCGCAGCCGGTTGGTCAGCCACTGTTCTTCATCGCTGCCGAGCAACTGCCGCGCGGGGTCGGAAATGCCCGCGTCAGCCTGCGTGAAGCCGGCACCGAAGGGCGTGGCGCAGGTGGTGGCGGTGATCTGCTCAGCCCGCCCGACGAGGCGCTCTTCGGGCATGACGATGTCGGCCAAGTCACCGAAGGCATAGAAGCGGTTGTTGCGGCGCGGCTGCGTGGGGTCGACGATGCGCACCGGCAGCCATTCGTAGTGGGCCTGCAGCGCGTTGGCAACGCGCACCGGCCAGGGGCCCTGCGTGGCGGGGTCGTGGTTTTCGGCGCCGCCCACCCACGCGTTGTTGGCTATCTCGTGGTCGTCCCAGATGCAGATGAAGGGGTGCTGGCGGTGCACCTCGATGGCGTCCGGGTCGCGCTTGTACTGCGCGTGGCGCGTGGCGCGTGCGGTAGTCGGCTAGCGTCACGGTCTCGTTGCTCGGCTCGTAGCCACGCACGGTGCTGAGTTGGTCGAGCTGTCGGGCCTGCTGCAGGCACGCACCACGCTCGGCGCAAAGCCGGTACCCGGGCTTGAAGACGCGCCGCTGTGCCTGCACGCCGCCTACGGCGCGCGCGAAGTGCTCACGGCCGTGGGCTGGTTGACCGCGGCGCGGCGCGCGTCATTCCAAGCCGGTGTGTTGCCATTGACCAGCCGCAAGACCGAACTGCTGTTTGTCACGCTCGACAAGAGCGAGGGCTATCACGACCGCATCTCGTATCACGACTATGCGATCAGCGCCGAGCGCTTTCACTGGCAGACGCAGAACAGCGCGGGTCCGGACACGCCCGGCGGGCGGCGCTATGTGGAGAGTTCGACGAACGGTTGGCAGTTCCAGCTTTTCGTGCGCCCGCGCAAGGGCGATGCCTACCGCGCATGCGGACGCATGGCGCTGGAGTCTGCCGAGGGCGACCGACCGATGAGCATCGTGTGGAAGCTGGAGACGCCGCTGCCCGTGCAGCTGTTCCGAGAGTTCAGCGTGCTGCGCGGGGTGTAGCGGCACTGGCCTGACGCGCCGGTGCCTTGAACACGTTCTTCACGTTCCAGGCCAGAAACGCGGGGGCGGGCAACAGGTCGGAATGCTGCGGCGGGTGGATCGCTCGCCCGTGGAACTGCAGCTCGCCTGCCATGCCTCGGTCACCGCTGATCGCATGCTGGCTGAACACAACGCGGTGCTCGGAAGGCTCGACTGTGAACGCGCCCAGGTCGAAGAGCTTGTGGTGAAGCGAGCACAGCGACAGGCCGTTGGGCTCGATGTCCGGACCGCCGACGTGGTGCCACTGGATGTGCGCTGCCTCCAGCCCCGCTGGCGTGAGCCCGATTCGAAGGTCGAACCCGCAGACACAGCACCGGTACTCGTAGGCCCGCAGCACGCGCTCCCGAAAGCCCGGGTCGCGTCGAGGCCGCTGCGCGTTGCCGTCGATGGTTGTGAGCGGCATCGCCTCGTGCACTTCGCGCGGCCCGTCTAGGTCCAGGCCCAGGCTGGCCACGATGTCTACATGCAGGGTCAACGGGAAGTAGGTATCCAGCAAGCGGGAAGCCACGGCCTGCAGCAGGGCAGGCACGTGGCGCAAGGCGTCGTCGATGTCGACGGGAAAGCCGCCCTTGATGTGGTGCACGCGCAGGTCGGCCAAGCTGGGCGTCGCGCCGGCGGGGCGCTTGAGAACCTCGCGCGGCCCACTCAACTCCCAGAGCGCGCCGTTTCCGTCGGTAGCCAGATGCCAAAACGGGTAGTGCCGCGACTTGGCGGCGCTGCTCGGGCCGAACTCTGCTAGCAACTGCTTGAGCTGCTCATCGATGACTGTGAACTCCACGAGCCTGGGTTCGCCGTGCTGCACGCGGGCCAGCGCCAACAGAATCAGAAGCGGCTTGTGGGGCGCGTAGACCCCTGCACGCTGCGCGCGGCGGATGTTCTCGAACGCGTCCAGAACGTCGATCGCGCGCTTCATGTCAGGTCCGGCCCGTCCAGTAGTCGGCTTTCTCGGGGATCACCCATCGGATGCCCCCGCGCGGATCGGGACGGTCACCGGGGTAGCGAGGTATCAGATGAATGTGAAGGTGGCCCACTGTCTGTCCGGCCGCGGCACCGTCGTTGATGCCGATGTTGTAGCCGGCAGGGCTGAACTCCACCTGAAGCTGCAGCTTTGCCGACTCGAGGAGGCCAAACATCGCTTCGCGTTCCTCAGGTGTCGTGTCGAACAGCGAGACTACGTGCCGCAGGGGTATTACTAACGTATGCCCTGGGCTGACCGGGTATGCATCGCGAAAGACGATCGCAGCGTCATTTCGCAGCAGCGCGCGCCCCGGAGGTAATTCACAGAATGGACATGTGGTGCAGCTGATCACCGCGCAAGCGTACAGGTGGATCCTGTGGTGGTGTGTCTGAAATTCACCAGTGCCTGCTAGCTGGGTGTCCGTGCCAGACTGAACTGAGACGGTCGATTCTTGGGGTCCAGTTCTGCACTTATCCAGGGGTCGCGACGAGAGCAGCCTTTGCGCGCGTGACCTTGGCCAGGATGTCGGTGGCGCTGGCGGTCCAGATGAACGGCTTGGGATCGATGTTGTGATGGACAACGTACAGGTCTATGGCCAGTTCCAACTCGGCCACGCTGGTGAAGCTATCGCGCCGGATGCGCTTGTCGGTGATGTCGGGGAAGAAGCGCTCGACCATGTTCAGCCACGAGGCGCTGGTTGGGGTGAAGTGCATGACGAAGCGCGGGTTGCGGGCCAGCCACTTCTGCACTTCGGGGTGGCTGTGCGTGGCGTGGTTGTCCACGATCAGATGCAGGCTCAGGTGCGGCTTCAGGCCGTTGCTCTGCCAGACGCGGCGGATGGTCGTCGCACCAACGCCCAGGTGCTCGGCCAGCGTATGGGTGCTGCCTTCTCGCTTGCGCGTGATAGGTCGCTCAAATCAAGCCGCCACCTCACGTGTTCTGCCGTCGGCGGCAACATTGGCGATCAACGTGTCCACTAGGGGCGCAACCTCCTGATCGCGCGACAGCCGAGTGTGGACTGAACGCACCGTCAGCGCGGACCAGTCGATGATTTCCAGCCGACCGTCGCCATGCTCCACGAGGGCGGTCAGGCTCTCCACCCAGTCGCCATCGTTGCAATACAGCACGCCCTCGATCATGCGCATCTCCGCATGGTGGATGTGGCCGCAGACAACGCCCTGCAGGCCGCGGTGCCGCGCCTCGCGCGCCACTGCGGACTCGAAGTCGCTGACGTAACTGACGGCTCGCTTGACCTTGAGCTTGAGGAACTTCGACAGGCTCCAGTAGGGCAGGCCCATTCGAGCACGCACCGAGTTGAAGTGGTGATTGATCCGCAGCGTCAGCTCGTAAGCCCAGTCACCTGCATAGGCAAGCCACTTGGCACATTGAATGATGCCGTCGAAGTGGTCACCGTGCGTTACCCATAGGCGCCTACCGTCGGCGGTCTCGTGCACGTACTCCTCGACGACGTCGATGCCGCCGAAGTTGTGGCCGAGGTACTTGCGCGCAAACTCGTCGTGGTTGCCGGGCACGAAGATGACGCGGGTGCCCTTGCGCGTCTTTCGCAACAGCTTCTGCACGACGTCGTTGTGCGCCTGCGGCCAGTACCACTGCCGCCGCAGCTGCCAGCCGTCGATGATGTCGCCCACGAGGAACAGCGTCTCGCACTCCACGTGACGCAGGAAGTCCAGCAACGCGACTGCCTGGCAGCCGGACGTGCCCAGGTGCAGGTCCGAGATCCAGACCGTGCGCACCCGCAAGCGGTGTGTGTGCGGCGCGTCGTCGGTCTCCGCGGATGGTGCCTCCATCAAGGGCGTGGCCAGGGCGTCGGTGAGGGCGTCGCGTCGCATGTCGACCATCATGTTCACGGGCCGCCGAGTCGCTGACATGACAAGGCCGCGTCAGGACGATGACGCGGCCTCGAGGCCACAAGCGGTCGATCGAAGCAGCAACTGCGCGAGGATCTCGGGCACCTCGAACACGGCACGGTTGTGCATGCGCTGCACGTTTGCGCGGTAGCCCGGCAGGTTGGCCACCAGTTCGGCCACGGCCGCGCCGACGTCGCGAAAGCTGCGTTTCACCACGCCCAGGCCATGCGCCTGCACCCACTGGGTGTTCCAGCGCTCCTGCGGCATCGTCCAGGCGTTTCGCGTGACGATCACCGGCAGCCCCTGCTGCACGGCCTCGCTCAAGCTGCCCGGTCCCGGCTTGCCGATGAAGAAGTCGGCCAGCCGCATCCAGCGCGCCACCTCATGCGTGTAGCCCACGACGACGCGTGGCGCACGCGACGGCAGGCCACGCAGTTCGTCGGCCAGGGCCTCGTTGCGGCCACACATCAGGATAAGCGGGGTCTCGGGCAGCGTCGCGGCGATGCGCTTCATCACCCGCGAGCCGGTGCCACCAAAGAGCACCAGGCCTGTCGGCGCGCGTACGTCAAGACCCAGACGGGCTCGCTCGGCGGCCCGGTCCAGCGGTGCCTGAAAGTAGAAGTCCGGCCGCAGGATCATGCCGCCGCTGCGGTGAATGCGCTGCGGCGGAACGCCCGCGGCCAGGGCCTGCTGCGCCACGTGTGCAGTGCCACAGACGACGTGCTGGGCCGTGCCCGGCTCGACCCAGAACGCCGGCGGGTGGTCAGCCATGTCGGTGAGCACAGTAACGAAGGTAGCACCGGGCCGCGTCAGTGCCAGGCTGTCATGAAGTGCGCGGTTGAAATTGGGGATCAGGCTGACAACCAGGTCGGGTTGCGTAGCGCTCCAGTAGCGTGACAGACGCTGTACCAGCGCAGGGTGTGCCATGCGGATCAGACCCTGCAGCAGCTTCAGCTCCTGCGCCAGCCCGATCGTGAAGCCGCTGGCCAGGCGCATGTTGTACAGGTCCTCGGGCTCGATACCAGTGACGCGGCGGAACAGCCGTGAAGGGTCCAGCACCTCGGTCAGGTTGACCTTGCGCACCTGCCACGGGCGGCCTTGAGAGACGATCACCTCCTCCAGCGCCTGGGCGGCCGCGCGGTGCCCGCCACCGGCGCTGAACCACACCAGGTCGACTCTGATCGCGCGCGGTGTGCTCACGGCAGCGTCATGAGGGCCTGGCCCATGCAGATGCGCTGCCCAGTCTCCAGGCCCGTTGCCAGTCGGACACCCGGCGGGCCGAACACGATGATGGTCGAACCGTGCTCAAACCAGCCCAGTTCCTGCCCCTTGGTGACTGCGTGGTCGCAAGGCATCTCCGTAGGCCCAGCCCAGCGCAGGTGCAGCAGTACGTCCAGGAAATGCAGCCGGATGCTGGCCACGAGGATCGCAGCAACGGGAACCAGCGCCAGCGGCGTGCCGTCGGGCAGCCGCATCCGGATGACGGCGCGTTCGTTGCGGCAGAACAGCGCGCGCACGCGCTTGAGCGCGATCGGGTTGACGTTCCACGTGTCGCCGCTGATGTAGCTGACGTGCTGGATGTGGCCGTCGCAGGGGGCGTGGAAGCGGTGGTACATGCTCGAAGTCAGGCGCAGCGTGATGTAGCTGCCGCCTTCGAAAGGCGCCGCCCGCGCCGCCGCGCCGAACAGGTCTTGCATGAGGTACGGCGAGCCTTTGGCCTGCAGGACCATGCCCGCCTCCACCTTGCCGCAGGCGCCGACGATGGCATCGCAGGGGCTGGCCAGTACCCCGGGCGTCATGTCGACACTGCGCGAGCCTGGTTTCAGTTCGCGCGTGAAGCAGTCGTGCAGACTGTCGAAGTGCGCAGCCTTCGCTTCGCTCAGATCCAGATCGGTGAAGAGCCGCCACACCGCGATCGATGCCTTGCAGATCCACGGGTTTCGGATCTTGCTGAACCAGCCCATGAAGCGCGTCAGCGCAATGCGCGGCACGCGGTTGGTGAGCAGAAAGTTCAGATCCTCCTGCAGCAGCAGGCGGTCACGCAGGCCGGACAGGTTCATGGCGCCTCAAGCGGCCAGCGGCATGGGCGCGTGGCTGATGCGCGGCAAGGCTTCGGCGCGGCCGATACCCATGTGCTCGAAACCCAGTTGCTTCATCAGCGTGGGGTCGTAGAGGTTGCGGCCGTCCAGCACCAGCGGCAGGCGCATGCACTGGCGCAAAGCCTCGAAGTCGGGGCTGCGGAACTCGCGCCATTCGGTCACCACCAATAGCGCCGACGCGCCAGCGGCCGCCGCCATCGGACTGTCCACCAGTTCCAGCCCGGTTCTCCCGGGCCATCGCGCCGCAACGCCCGGCATCGCCACCGGATCGAAGGCGCGCACGACGGCACCGCGCCGCAGAAGTTCGTCGATCAGCGTCAGGCTGGGTGCTTCGCGCAGGTCGTCGGTACCGGGCTTGAAAGCCAGGCCCCACAGCCCGATGACGTGACCGCGCAGGTCGTCGCCCAGGCGCACCACCAGCCGCTCGCACAGGAGACGGCGTTGTCGTTCGTTGACCTGCTGCACGGCTTCCAGCAGCGCCAGGGGCACGCCGGCGTCGGCGCCCATGCGCTGTAGCGCTTGCACGTCCTTGGGCAGGCAGGAACCGCCCCAGCCGCAGCCCGCGTAAAGGAAGTGGGTGCCGATGCGCGGGTCGCTGCCGATGCCCAGGCGCACCTGCTCGATATCGGCACCCAGTTGCTCGGCCAACGCTGCCATCTCGTTCATGAAGCTGATGCGCGTGGCCAGCATCGCATTGGCCACGTACTTCGTGAGCTCGGCGCTGCGCACGTCCATCGTGACCATGCGGTCGCGGTTGCGCAGGAAGGGTGCATACAGGGCGCGCATCAGTAGCAGGGCTTGATCGTCGTCGGTGCCGACGATGATGCGGTCGGGGCGCATGAAGTCCTCGATCGCGTCGCCCTCTTTGAGGAACTCTGGGTTGGAGACCACGGCGAAGGGCACCAGCGCCGCGCGCTGGCGCAGTTCGCCCGCCACCGCAGCACGCACGGCATCGGCCGTGCCGACGGGCACCGTGCTCTTGTCGACGACCACCTTGTAGTCGAGCATGTGCCGGCCGATGGTGGACGCGGCTTGCAGCACATGTGCCAGGTCGGCCGAACCGTCTTCGGCGGCAGGCGTGCCGACGGCGATGAAGACGATGGTGCCGTGGGCTACCGCCACTGCTGCGTCGGCGGTGAAGTGCAGGCGCCCGGCACGGGCGTTGCGCAGCACCATCTCGCTCAGCCCGGGTTCGTGGATGGGAATGTGTCCGTCCTGCAGCGCCGCCACGCGGGCGGGGTCGATGTCCAGGCACACGACGCTGTTGCCCATCTCGGACAGGCAGGCCGCCGTCACCAGACCGACATAACCGGCACCGAACACGCACACTTTCATGGTCGCCTCCCAGCGCACCCGGTGGGCGCCTGATGCAGCGGATGCTCGGCACAGGGCATGACGGCCACGTGACCTTTTGGGGTCAGACCTGTGACGGCGTGTCGCCTGCCGGTATTCATCAGGTTGTCAACAGCGGGCCGTACAAGGTGGGTGCCCATCCACTTCGAGAAGTCCATGAGTGAGCCCGTCGTCCTGAGCGCCATCGCCCTGGCATCCCTGGTCGCTGCCTTTCCGTTGGCCCGGCGTCGTCTGGAGCTCTCGCTGGCCAAGCACCCCTCGCTAACCGGTCACTCGCGCATGGCCAAGCGCGTGGCGCGACTGCTGCCGGGCTACGCGTACGACGAGGCGCGCTTCTTCGGCAGCGACGGTGCGCCGGCCTCGACCCAGGCGCAGCGCCGCAGGGGCTTCATGCAGCTGGCCGCGCAGCTGGGCGCACGCCATGCGCGGAGCATCGAAGCCACCCGGCTGGCGCGTGAGGGGCTGTCGGACCTGCAGTTCACCGGCGCTTATCGCGTGCCCTTCCAATACAGCCCCTACCTGCGCCAGCACCTCGCCGTGGGCGCGTTCGTGCAACGCACCGATGGCGTGACGGTCACCGACCTGGACGGCCAGGCTTTCTACGACCTGACCGGCTCCTACGGCGTGAACGTGTTCGGCCACGACTTCTACAAGTCCTGCATCGCCGAAGGTAGCAAGCGCGTCGCCGAGCTCGGCCCGATCCTCGGCAGCTACCACCCGGCCGTGGCGTGGAACGTCGAGCAGCTGCGCCGCATCTCGGGGCTGGACGAGGTCAGCTTCCACATGAGTGGTACAGAGGCCGTGATGCAGGCCGTGCGCCTGGCGCGTTATCACACCAAACAAAAGTACCTCGTGCGCTTCAACGGTGCTTACCACGGCTGGTGGGAAGACGTGCAGCCCGGCCCCGGCAACCCGCTTCCGCCGGGTCATACCTACACGTTGAAGGAAATGGATGCCGACACCTTGCGCGTGCTGCGCCGCCGCAGCGACATCGCCTGCGTGCTGGTCAACCCGCTGCAGGCCTTGCACCCGAACAAGGCCGCGCCTTCGGACAGCACGCTGATGGACAGCGGCCGAAGGGCAGCCTTCGACCGCGAGGCCTATACAGCTTGGCTGCGGCAGTTGCGCCAAGTGTGTTCTGAGCGCGGCATCGTGCTGATCTTTGACGAAGTGTTCATGGGCTTCCGGTTGGCACCCGGCGGCGCACAGGAATACTTCGGCGTGCAGGCCGACCTCGTCACCTATGGCAAGACCCTGGGCGGCGGCCTGCCGGTGGGTGTGGTCTGCGGCAAGGCGGCGCTGATGAAGCGCTATCGCGAAGAACGCCCGGCAGACATCTGTTTTGCGCGCGGCACCTTCAATGCCCATCCCTACGTGATGGGCGCCATGCAGGTCTTCCTGGAACGCTTGCACAGCGCGCCAGTGCGTGACATGTACGCCAATCTCGACGCCACGTGGAATCGCCGCGCCGAACAGATGAACCTGCGCCTTCGCGAGGCCGGCTTGCCGTTGCAGGTGGCCAACCTGTCCAGCGTCTGGACGGTTTTCTACACGCAACCTTCACGCTACAACTGGATGCTGCAGTTCTACTTGCGCGCCCACGGCCTGCACCTGAGCTGGGTGGGTACCGGACGCTTGATCTTTAGCCTGAACTACACGCAGGCCGAGTTCGACGAGGTGTTGGCCCGCTTCGTGGCGGCTGCGCGCGAGATGCAGGCCGATGGCTGGTGGTGGCAGGACGAAAAGCTCACCAATCAGTCGATTCGTCGGGGGCTGGTGCGGGAGATGCTGAGTCACTGGCTGTAGCCCTCGCGCTAGCAACGTGAATACCTCCAGCGCGCCGTCGCCAGAAAGGGCAGCGCGCAAGCCTTGAACGAAAAGAGGCGCCCTCGTGGGCGCCCTTTTCATTCACGCCAAAGAGCGTGCCACCCACAACGTGATCGTGGTGACGATCGCTAAGAAATACATGAAACGGATACGCAAGGGCATGGCGTCTTCTCCTCTCAAGAATATTGCGGTCCGCGGTCCGCGTGGCGCATCGGGTCGATCAGTTCGCCGCGCAGCAATGCCAATGGCGCGCGCCAGTAGAGCAACGCGTCGTGGAAGGGGTCGGTGAGGATCTTCGTGGCCCACACCAGGCCAGTCTGCAGGTTGAAGAGGAAGAACAAGTGCACGGTGCGAAAGAGCAGACCGCCTACGCCCAGCGCCAGCCAGGCGATACCCACGTCGTGCAGCCACCCATTGAAGCTGGCGGCCGGCGCGATCAGCCCGCCCACCGAAGGCGACATCCACAGCACCACCGGTATCGCTGCCCACACCACCATGAGCACGATCTTGCGGCGCAAGTTGTAGCCGACCTTGATATCTTCCTTGTGCTCGTGCGTGGCCTGGTTGACGTGGTCGTAACCCTTGGGCTCGAAGAAAAAGTGGCCCGCCTGGCGGGTCGACATGCTGACGCCCCAGGCCAGCAGCGCGGCGCTGGCGGGATCGACGAAGAGCAGGCCATAGGCCGCGATGAAACTCAGCGCGCTGATGAGGTGCAGCGACTGGTTGATGCGGCTGTGGTGGTAATAGCGGTGATCGTCCCAGCGCTGGGTGGCCAGGGCCTGCAGGAAGTCTCTCAAGGGCAGCTCCATGTGGTGGGTGTGTATGGCATCGTGGCCACGACACATGAAGGGGCCGTGACGCTTTGATGGCGCTTCGGTGTCCCGTGAATTCCGGCTGCGCTGTCATCGAACTGTTGCGGGCGCGCACGAAGATGGTCGCATGTCGATGACAACCGAGGACAAGATCTTGGTAGACACCTACGGGCCCTTGCGGCGCTCCTTGCGTGTCGGGCTGGTTACCGAAACCTACCCGCCCGAGGTCAATGGCGTCGCCGCTACGATCTCTCGCGTCGTGGAAGGGCTGCGGGAACTCGGGCACCAAGTGCAACTGGTGCGGCCATGCCAGGCGTCCCCACAGGCAAAGGCGCACCCGGCGCAGTCCGGCGAGGTACTGATGCGCGGTGTGAGCATCCCACGCTACCCGCAACTCAAGATGGGATTGCCTGCACGCCGGGCGCTTGTACAGTTGTGGACAGCGCAGCGGCCAGACGTGGTGCACATCGTCACCGAAGGACCATTGGGCTGGTCGGCCCTGCGGGCGGCCACACAGCTGAAGCTGCCGGTGGTCAGCGACTTTCGCACCAACTTCCATGCCTACAGCAGCCACTATGGCGTCGGCTGGCTGCGCGCACCGGTGATGGCCTACCTGCGCATGTTCCACAACCGTACCCACTGCTCGATGGTGCCCACAGACACGCTGCGCAGCGAGCTGGCGGCGACCGGCTTTCAGGGCTTGCGCGTGGTGGCCCGAGGGGTAGATACCCAGCGCTTCACGCCGTCCCACCGAAGCGACCTTCTGCGAGCCCGGTGGGGTGCCAGCCCCAATACCCTGGTAGCACTGTGCGTGGGCCGGCTGGCAGCAGAGAAAAACCTCGGTGCGTTGATCGATGCCGTCATCGCGATGCGCGAGCACGAGCCCGGCATGCGCCTGGTTCTGGTGGGCGACGGACCCGAGCGCGCGCGCCTGCAGAAGATTTGCCCGGATGCCGTCTTCAGCGGCGTGCGGCATGGCGAAGACCTTGCGGCCCATTACGCGTCGGCCGATGTTTTCCTGTTCCCTAGCATGACCGAGACCTTCGGCAACGTCGTGCCCGAAGCCATGGCCAGCGGCCTGGCGGTGGTGGCCTACGACCACGCGGCTGCCGGGCAACTGGTCCGCCACGGCCACAACGGGCTGCTGGCGCGTTTCGACGATCAGTCCGAGTTCTGCCGAGTCGCGCGGCGGCTCGCCGCAGACCGCTCGCAGGTGCGCGCTCTCGGCCTGCAGGCGCGGACCAGCGTGCTGAGTCTGGACTGGTGCCGCATCGTCGAAGCCGTCGAGGCGGAGTACGCCGCCGCCATCGCCAGCCTCAGCGCCCCCTCGCCTGCCGTGCTTGCAGAAGGGCCATGCACCCCGCGACGAACAGACCCAGTCCACCTATGAGGACGCGCACGTCAACTTGCAGACCGAGCAGCGCGGCGTAGACGCCGAGCATCACCAGCACGCTCAGGCTCTCGTTGCCGTTCTGCACGCCGATCGAGCGTCCCGCGTTCAACAAGGTGTGGCCCCGATGCTGCGGCAAGGCATTCAATGGCATCTTTGTTAAAGCCTGCCTTTGTGAAACGGCACAGTGTTGGTTAAAGAGGCACTGCAACACGGGTGTGTGCCAACATTGGCGCCACCAACCGCCGGCCAAACAGCAGGCCGAGCAGCAGCAGTTGCCAGGCGGCCGGCTCGGGCACCACCGAGGCCTGGTCCACCCCCGACAGGTTCATTCGCCAAAAGCCGCCCTTCTGGTCGTTGGCGTTCGGGTCAAAGCTGGGCTGGTTCCATTCGGTCAGCAGAATCGGTACTTCGCTACCGTAGTTGAAGCCTTGCGACAGCAGGGGTCCGTTGGCACCGTTGAATGCAGCCGCAACGGTGATGCGGTAGTCGCCTGCGGCCAATGTCGGCAAGCTGAAGCCGGTGTCGTAAAAGCCTTGGCCTGGTGCGACGGTGTCGTCGTCGTCTACTTGGTCAAGCAGGCTGAAGTCGCTGCCTGCGCCTTGCCACAGCGCAGCCAAGGGGTCAAAGTTCAGGCCGCCCTGCCAGCTGTTGGTCCACAGCCGCACGTTCGTGGCGGGCTGGTACAGGCTGAAATCGATTTGAACGACGTCGTTGTGGAAGCTGATTTGGCCGCTGAAAGTGAAGTTGGCTGCGTGGGTCGGTAAGCTTGCGCACAGGCTCAAAACAGCCGTGGCGGCAATAGCGGCAAGACGTCGGAATGGGATGGGATTGGCTTGCATGTACTTCCTCCGTGGATGCTTCAAGGTGCCAGCGCGCGCGGGTTGGCAGGCGGTGTGGTTTGGGCTGAAGGTTGCAAGCGGTTGTTGCCGTTCTGAACCTCAAAAGCCACATCGAAGGTCTGTACGTTGCTGATGCTTTGTACTGTGTCCACGAACCACCATTCAGCCACTACACGCTGCGGCGTTACGTCCACCAACATATAGCCGCGCTGGGTGAGGTTGATGTACTTGAAGTGCGGGTTGATGCTGCGCAGCAGCATCGCGGTGCTGCCTGTGGGGTCGTTGGCCCCTGGCGAAGTGACCGAGGTGGTGACGAATTCCACTGCGCGCGAACCGATACCAGTGGCCGGGTCGTAGCCGCCGGCGGCGGTGTTGGGGTTGTTCGGATCCTGGTTCAGGTCGGCGGCCCAACTGCTGTGGATGTCGCCGGTGAGCACCACACAGTTGTTCACGGGCGATTGCTCGGCTATGCCTTTGAAGATGTCGTAGACACGGTCACGGGCGGGTTGGTAGCCGTCCCATTGGTCGGTGTTCAAGAACACGCCGCCGCCCTGGGCCAACGTGCCACCTTGAAGCTTCAATTGCGCGAACATCACGCCCTGGCCCAGGAACTTCCAGCGCGCCGGCGTCGTGCGAAGAATATTGGCCAACCAGGCTTCCTGGGTCGTACCGAGAAGCTGTCGTGACGCGTCGGCAAAAGCGCCGGTCTGCACAAAGCCATTGCCTAAGGGCGTGGGCACGGTGGCCGTGAGCTGCTCGCTGCGTGCAGACAGGCGTTGTTCAAGCATCACCAGTTCCAGCAGATCGCCGAAACGGAAACTGCGTTGGTTCTCCCGCCGCTTGGTCACGTCGGGGCTGCGCACCGGCATCCATTCGTAGTAGGCCTGCAGCCCGACGTCGACCCGCGCATTCCAGCTGCCTTCGGTTTCAGGCTGATGGTTTTGCGCGCCGTCGCGCCAGGAATCGTTGGTCGTTTCGTGGTCGTCCCATATGGCGATCAGCGGGTGCTGACGGTGCATTTCGATCGAGTCCGCATCGCGCTTGTACTGGGCATGGCGCAAGCGGTAGTCCGACAGCGTCACCATCTCGTTGGGCGGCTCGGGTGTGCGCAGGCTGCCGTACACGTTGGGTCCGTATTCGTACAGGTAGTCGCCCAGGTGCACAACGGCGTCGATGTCGGCGCGTTCAGCAATGCGGCGGTAGGCGTTGAAGATGCCTGCTGCATGGTTCGAGCAGCTCACCACGGCCAGCCGCAACCTGGCCGTGGAACCCGCTGGGGCGGTGCGTGTGCGGCCTACGGGTGAGTCCTGGCCCAGCGCCGAGAAGCGATAGTAGTAAGTGGTGCCGGGCTGCAAACGGCTGGCGTCGAACTTGACGGTGAAGTCGCGATCGGGGTTCGTCTTCACCCGTCCCTGCTGCACCACCTGCGCCAACGCGGGGTCGGTGGCAATGATGTAGCCCACGGTCACGGCGCTGCGCTGCGCCGTGGTGACACGGGTCCACAAGATCACGCGGTCGGCCAACGGGTCGCCGCTGGCCACGCCGTGCTGGAACACCGCACTGCCACGGCTATCGCGAGTATTGGCCTGCAGCGCCATGGCTGGCAGGGCAGCCAGCGCAAGCGCGGCTCCGCCAGACCGTTGAAAGAAGCCACGTCGGCTGGTGCCGTTGGGCAGGTGCTTGATTTTCGCCGGGCGGCCCATGGTGCTTCCTCTTGCTCGTTGTGTGACGGAGAGCTTCAGTATCCGCAGCGTGTTTGACAGGCCCGCGACACCCGTCGCATTTTTTAAGCGGGGCTGACTTGCGCGCAGCCGCTAGGCCAGGCAGATGACCCCCGCAAACGTTAGCGCCCAAGTGCCCGGCTCGGGCACGGCACTGAGCGCGAAGAGCCGGGAATTCGCAGTACCGCTGCCTTCAGCGACGACGTAGATGCTGCCCAGCGTGTCCACCGTCAAGCCTTCAATGGCTCGCAGCCCGAGTGTCGGTTTCCCTTCAAGCTGTGACTACTGATCTGTCAGCTGGCACTGATAACCATTTTCAATATGTCACCGCGTGCACGTGCCCGCGTCGCGTGCCGGCGGCTTCTCTGGCGGGCAGCAGCTCGACGAAGACTTTCGTGCTTCGCCCGTAGGCCCGCACGTGGTGACAGCCTGAACAGGTCAATTGCAAGGCTGCGCCAATTCAGAGGGGCTAAATGCACCAACTGGGCGCCGGGCTCGTCAACCGGCACTGTTTGTTGACGCCGGCGCCGACACGATGGGGCTGGCACGTCTGACCGCGCGCTGGTTGGCGCGCGATCGTTCCATCGAAGCTGGTCACGCGGAGCGCCGGCGTGCGCCAGATGCGCGTCCAGGTGCAGGCTCCGCTGCTGTCCGTGCTGCACACCAGGCCCGACTTCCGCCCCGCCTTCGACCCGCTGCAGCGCATGGCGCAGCAATGGGTCCACAACGACCCGGTGGCCGCGCAGGGCGTGATTGACACGCTGACTGCCATCGAGGCGCGGCGCGCGCCCGTGGCGGCGCCCAATCTGACTGCACTGCCCTAAGGTGCACGACTGAAGCCAGGCGCCCGACACACCAAGGCGAGTGCCCCTCCTGAATCCCTTGGCGCGGGGCTGCGCCAGCGCTGCAGCGACTTCCGGCACGACTCGAAGTACACGCGCGGTACCGTCAGCGGCAACAAGAAGTTCTGTGTCGCTCGTATGAACTCCAACTTGGCGCTGCCGGCCCGGCTGAAGCCACTCGGTATTGCCTTTGTGTGCCGGCACACCGGCCGCGCATCACGGCGCTGTCATTGACGCGCCCTATCGTTTCAGTTCTCCATCAACGAGGACTCACCATGCAAGCCAAGCTTCTTCGTCGCGGGCTCAATCACCTTTTGCTGTCGACCTGCCTGCTCAGTCCGCTGGGGGCCTGGGCCGCGGGCGGTGTGTCCTTTGCGCTCGTTGGCGACGTGCCTTACGGACTGACGGAGGAGCCGCAGTTCGACCGGGTCATCCAGGAAATCAATGCCCGGCGCAGTGTGCAGTTCATCCTGCACAGCGGCGACGTCAAGCAGGGCAGTGAACGCTGCGACGACGCCGTGCTGCAGCGTCGCTTTCACCAGTTTCAAAAGTTCCAGAGGCCGTTCATCGTGACCCCGGGCGATAACGACTGGACAGACTGCCACCGGGTCAACAACGGAAGCTACCTCCCCACCGAGCGCCTGACGCGCTTCCGCCAGATCTTCTACCCGGTGCCGGGTCAGACCACCGGCACGCAGCCTTGGCAGGTCGTCAGCCAGGCCAGCACGCAGGGCTTCGAAACCTTCGTCGAGAACCTGCGCTGGTCCTTCGCCGGAGTGACCATGGCAACGGTGCACGTGGTGGGCAGCAACAACAACCTCGACCCTTGGTCAGGCATCGATCCGACCGACAGTTTCGCCAGTCCACGCCCTGACCGCCTGGCCGAGTTCCAAGCCCGCGAAGTCGCTGCCCTGGCGTGGATCGACACGGTGTTCGACCAGGCCGTGGCCGCCGACAGCGCAGGGGTGTTGATCGCCATGCAGGCCAACCCCTTGTTCGAAATCGCTGCCAGCGCACAGTCGCGCCAGGGCTTCAACAAGTTCATCGACAAGCTGCGCGCACGCACGCTGGCTTTCCGCAAGCCGGTGCTTCTGACCCATGGCGACAGCCATTACTTCCGTCTGGACATGCCGCTCACGGCCCCGGTGGTGCCGGCGGGCACCGCCATGCTGGAGAACTTCTCCCGGCTGGAGAACTTCGGCTCGCCCAGCGTGCACTGGGTGGAGGTGACAGTCGACGCGCGCGACCCGAACGTCTTCAGCGTCACGCCGCGCATCGTGAGGGGCAACCTCTACCCGCGCTGAGCAGAGCTGGTTTCGTATCGAGTGCCAGGAACGCCGAAGATCGCCTGCCACCGCGGGTCGGTGCGCCGCCCCTTGGGAGGACTGCGATTGCAGCCGTGGGCGCACGCCCCCCCTCGGCTCGGCGGTTCAGGTTCCGATCGGCCCGCCATCGTTCTTCCGGATCACCACCGTTGCGCTACGCGGCCGGCCGCCGTCGGGCCAGCGGCTGAAGCGCGTGGGCGCTTCGGGGTCGCTGCGCTCGCTGGGGCTTTCACCGGGGTGCTGGATGTTGACGAACATCGTGCGCCCGTCGGGTGTGGTCGTGGCGCCGGTAATCTCACAGCCCGCGGGGCCGACCAGGAAGCGGCGGACTTCTCCGGTGCGTGGGTCGCTGGCCAGCATCGCGTTGTTGCCCAGCCGCGCGAGGTCGCCGCGGCCCATGGCCGAGGTACTCATGTCGCACTGAATCCACAGCACCCCGCGCCCGTCGACCCACAGGCCGTCCGGGCAGCCGAACGCGTCGCCCTTCACGTTGCCCTTGGCGTCGGCACGCTCGTTGGCGGGGTCGCCGGCCAGCACGAAGTGCTCCCAGCGGAAGACGGTGCCGTCAAAGTCGCCGTCTTCCTTCCAGCGGATGATGTGGCCCATCGTGTTGTCGGCTCGAGGGTTGGCAGCGTCTGGCGGATAAAAGGCCGGGTTACCGCGTTGGCTGTTGTTAGTCAGCGTGCAGTACACCCAGCCCTGGCGGTCGACTTCGATCCACTCGGGCCGGTCCATCATCGTCCCGCCCAGCGCATCGCTGGCCTGGCGCGCCTTGACCATCACCTCGCCCTGGTCGGCGAAACCTTGCTCCGGGCGCACGAAGCCGTTACCCAGCACCAGGGGCAGCCAGCGGCCGTTACCTTCGCGGTCGAAGCGCGCAACGTAGAGCGTGCCGTGGTCCAGCAGCTCGGCGTTGGCCGCTGCGCCGCCGGGGCGGATGCGGTCGCGGCTGACGAACTTGTAGATGTACTCGAAGCGCGCGTCCTCGCCCATGTAGACCACCGCGCGGCCGTCGCGCGTGGTGGCCACCGTCGCGCCTTCGTGCGCGGCGCGGCCCAGCGCGGTGCGCTTGATGGGTGCGCTGCTCGGGTTGAAAGGGTCGATCTCGACGACCCAGCCAAAGCGGTTTGGCTCGTTGGGGTGTTTTGTGGCGTCGAAGCGCTCGTCGAACTCGTGCCAGCGGTAGCCGGCCGGATCACCGGGGCGCAGTCCCCAGCGTGCCTCGTGCGCGCTGGGCGTGGTCGGGCCCTTGAAGTAGTTGATGAAGTTCTCTTCGCAGGTGAGGTAGGTGCCCCAGGGCGTGATGCCACTCGCGCAGTTGTTCAGCGTGCCCAGCACGCGCCGGCCGCCAGAGTCGGCCGCCGTGCGCAGCAGCGGGTGACCCGCAGCAGGGCCGGCCACGGTCATTGGCGTGTTCGCGGTGATGCGCCGTGCCCAGGGGCTCGGGCGCACGATGTCCCAGCGGCCGTCTTTCAGCTCGACTTCGAGCACCGAGACACCAATGGCTGCCTGCGCCTTGCGCACCTTGGCGGCGTTCCAGGTTTTCATGCCGTCGGTGTGCAGCAAACCGTCGTCCGTGTATTCGTGGTTCATCACCAGCAGGCCGGCGTCGTTGCGCGAGGGGTTCAGCGGGTGGCGGAAGAAATGGATGCCGTCGTGGTGCATGCCAACTTGCACTTCCTGCTCGGCGGCGCTGTTGCCGGCATCCGGGCGGAAGGCCGGGCTCTCGCCCGACAGGCCCACCGGTTCGCCCCAGGGCGCGAGGACCTGCGCGGTGTAGCCCTCAGGCACGATGACGTTGTCGGCGGTGGACACCGGTACCGATTTGAAGCCCAACAGCGCGCCATTGGCCGGCATCGACATGCCGCCATTGGGGCCGGCGCAGCCGGCCAGCGGCGCTATCAGCCCGGTGACGGCTGCGCTTAGCCCACCGCGAAGCACGCGGCGGCGCGCGGGGTCGGAAAGGCAGTGGATGTCGGGGTTGGACGAGCGATTGCTGTCCTCCATTGTCGAGAAATCTTTGGCCATGAATCGCCGTGTGAGTTGTCTGAACGAGAACCCAACCCTGCCGTTCGATCGTGACCGGACAATGACCGTCGCGTGACAGTCAGCCAAACCATAGCGTCTGCGCCGCGCGTCGCGTTCAGGCCGTCACGTGCTGCGGCGTCAGACCGGTCCAGCGCCTGAACGACCGTCTGAAGTTGGCCGTGTCGTAGAAGCCCAGCAGCTTGGCTACCGATGCCTGCGGCTGCCCCTTCACATGCATCAGGTACAGCGCTTGGTGGGCACGCACCATGTCCAGCTCGGCCTGAAAGTGCGTGCCGTGCTGCGCCAGATGACGCTTCAGCGTCGCTGGGCTGATGGCGAAGACCTGCGCTGCGTTGAGCAGCGTCGCATCAACTGTTTCGCGCAACATCAGCACTTCGTACATCGCCGCGAGCAGACCACGGCGGCTGGCATGGGGATCGGCGCCTTGGTTCAGCGCCTGGTGCGCCGAGGATGCCTGCGGCGCGCTGCGGTCCCAGGGCCGCAGCGCGCTGGCCAGATCCAGCCGCATAGCGTCGAGCTGGCAGTCGAAGCGCAGGTCGCTGCCGAGGTAGGCCGCATGCTGCGACAGGTCGCCCGGCCGGGTGCGGTTGAACGCAAATCGCCAAGGCAGGGCTTCACCACCGAGCCAGCGCGCCATCGCCACCACGGCGCTCATCTGCATGTCCACCAGGAACGGGCGCTGCGCGGCCGGGCAGCCGCAGGCGTCGGTCCACACCAGTAGCAGCTCGCGCTGCGCTTCGTGTACTAGCAGGCGCGGTGTCAGCAGCGGCGACAGCCGTGCCGGGTAGCGCGCCAGCAGCTTCAGCGCGTCGAGCAGGTGGGCCGACTGCCGCAAGGCCTGGCTCGCCAGGCCGTAGTGGCCGGGCAAGGCAAGCTGGCCCAGCACGAAGGCGCTGTCCTTCGCATGGCGCTGCAGCGGCGCCAACAGTGCCAGCAGCTGGCGCGCGCTGAGCGGCTGACCGTGGCCGACGCCGGCCGTGGCGAGCCAGGCCGCGTGGTCCAGGCCGCGAAGACGCGCGAACTCGGCGAGCAAGATGCCGTGGTCAGCCCAGGGGATAAACGCGTCGTCCAGACGATAGGCTTGTGCAGCCGACCCCACATGCGGCGGGCACACCGACCGCAGCGCGGCCAGCGCCTCGCCCAGGCCGTCGTTGCTGGTTGCTGAACCCTGACTGTGGCTGGCGGGTGCCATCACCTGAGCGCCACCAGCTGAAACAGCAGGGCGTCAGGCGGCCCCTCGCCTTCGATCGGCGCGCTTGCCAGCGTCGCTGGCAAGCGCAGACGACCGCTGCCGTCGCTGAGCGGGTAGGCGAAGCGCGCCAAGGCCTGTTGCAGGTCTTGGCCCAGCGTATCGGCAGTGTGGGAGTCGGTTCCCGGCAGCAGCACCACGAAGCGCTCGGCGCCGTAGCGGCACAGCAGGTCATCGGCGCGCAAATGCAGCAGCAGCAACTGGCTGGCGGCCTGCAGCATGCGTTCAGCCTCGGCCAGACCCCGTTCGCGCAGCACGCGGTCGAAGCCCGTCCAGCCGAGCATCAGCACCACACCGCTGCAGCCGCGTTGCCGCTCCAGCGTGATTTGCGCCGCCATGTAGCTGGCGTCGCCAAGTTGCGTCACCCCGTCCAGGCTGCGGTGCTCGCGGAACAGTCGCTCGCGGCCGCGCAGCGCGTTGGCCAGTGCCAGCTGCTCCTGCCGCCACAGGTGCAGGCCCCAGGTCAGCAGCACCATGCCGAGGGGCATGAGGCCGGACTCCAGCGCGTTGTCCCACACCACGCTCTTGGGCAGGCGCCAGAACTCGTCTAACAAGTCCACCCACTGTCCCGCCAGCATGCTGGCCACGCCCAGGCACAGGAAGTCGGTGACGCGTCCGGCCGGCCGGCTGGCGCGCAACTGCGTCAGCCAAACGGCCAGCATCAGCGCCATGCTGCCTTCGCCCAGCACGTCGACCCAGCGCCACTGCGCCAGCGGCAGCGCTGGAACAAGCTGGGCGTACAGCAACATCAACCCGGCGAGGGCGAGTGCCAGCCACTGGCCGAAACGTGGCACACCGAGTACCGGCGCCAGCCGCGTTGGCTTGCGGAAACTGGAAAGCGAAAGGGCGAGGCGCATCACGCGACTGAAGCTAGCCTGCGAATGTGACAACACGTCGTGCCTGCACTGGCGCGCAACACCGGCAGTGCAAAGAGCTCACGGACGGCGGCCCGTTGCGCTGCCGGCGCATCGGCAACGCCCTTGTCACGCGGCAGCCCGGAACGGTCCCTATCTTCGCGGTCATTCCCAACCCCTTGCCGCCAGGTGCAACATGCCGTCTTCAACCCGCCTTCCAGCCCGCGCTGCCCCAAATCGGCTGCCATCGCGCCTGAGCGCCGTCAGCCTTTGCGTCGCCGCCCTTTCGGTGCAGGCCCAGACCCCGGCGCCGGCACAGAAGGTGCAGACGATCACCGTCACCGGCCAGGCCGCGAGCCTGCGCAAGGCGCTGGCCGTGCAGGCGCAGGCCCAGCATGTGCTCAGCGTGGTCAGCGCCGATGACATCGGCGCACTGCCCGACAAGAACGCCGCCGAGGCGCTGGCCCGGCTGCCCGGGGTCTCGGTGCAGCGGGACCAGGGCGAAGGCCGCTATGTCGTCATCCGCGGTCTCGGGCCTGATCTGAACAGCGTCACCATCAACGGCGGCCTCGTGCCGGCGCCCGAAGGCGGCCGCCGTGGCGTGGGGCTCGACACGCTGCCCGCCGGCATGGTGCGCTCGCTGGAGGTCAGCAAATCACTGACGCCCGACCGCGACGCCAACTCCATCGGCGGCACGGTCGAGGTCAAGACGTTGACCGCCTTCGACCTGCCCGGTCAGCTGCTGTCGGCCACTGCGGGCATCAGCCACGACGAGAACACCGGCAAGGCCAGCCCCAACATCAGCGGCCTGTGGGCGCAACGTCTCGCCGGCGGCACGTTCGGCGTGGCGCTGGGCGCGGGCGTCGAGAAGCGCTCATTCGGCTCTGACAACGTCGAGACCGGCGGCGCCTGGACGAACGACCGCCTGACGGGTCTTGAGCTGCGCGACTACCTGCCGGTGCGCGAGCGCAGCGCCTTGTCGGCAAGCCTCGATTTCCGGCCCGAGGCGGGCGCTTCCTACTTCCTGCGCGGCTTCGTCAGCCGCTTCAGCGACGACGAAGTGCGCGACCGCCTGACCATCGGCAACGTCGCCAACGCAGCGGCCACACCGGGTGGCAGCTTTGCTGAAGGACAGGCCGTCACGGCGCGCGCCGAACGCCGGCTTCGCCAGCGCAAGTACACGCAGGAGATCGCCTCGCTGCAGGCCGGGCTGGAGCGTGAATTGGCTGCGTGGACGGTGCAGGCTGCCCTCGGCCTGGGCCGCGCCAGCGAAGACACGCCCGAGTCCATCAACGACGCCCGCTTCCGCCAGAACGGCGTTGTCGGTGTGTCCTTCACCGGCACGCAAGTGCCGCGCCTGTCGGGGCCCGCCAACCTGTACAGCCCGGCCCTCTACACGCTGAACGGGTTCACGCTGCAGCAGCGCCTGAGCAAGGACGATGAACGCAACGCCAAGCTCGACGTGCTGCGCAAGCTGGAGATTGACACGCGCCAGATCGAAGTGAAATTCGGCGCCAAGCGCAGCACGCGCCAGAAGACCAACGACACCAACCAGTGGGCCTACAACACGGCCACGGCGAC